>JAOQAO010000185.1 GCA_025963485.1 Bacteroidota bacterium
GTTCGTGCATGATAAACACCTCGCTTTGTTCTTTAGGAAGTTTCTTGAGGGAATCGGTGATGGTCTGCATGATGAGATCATTCATCATCTTACCTTCTGCCGAACCGTCATGAGATGGCAGCATATCTGACAGGGACAGCGTGTCACCATCATCCTTGTATCCGAATGTCTGGTCTTCGAGCAGCTCAGGGCGTTTCTTTCTGTAGAAGTCAGTGATCCTGTTGCGCGCCACGGTGAAAAGCCATGATGCGACCTGCTCCACAGGCTTCATCACACGGAATGTATTGACGAACTCGTACATCACATCCTGCAGGATATCCTCTGCATCTTCGTTGGTAGGTACGCGTTGTTTTATGAAATTAAGTAACCGCTTGCTCTCTTTGGAGAAAGTCTGAACTATCTTCAAGTTGCTTTGGTCAGCGGCCATCGGGAGGGTTAAAGTAGTCATTTTGCTTGGCATGAATTCTAATATTAGACGGTGATAGACTCTTTATATTTTAGCTATTCGTTAAAAACTGTGCCAAGGCGTCTTTTTATGCCATTATGGCATCCAATACCCAACTTGAAGTTTTTCGACGGGGGACCTCGGATCAGGTCGACTTATATGAACTGTAGAGGCAGGTCGGCGACCCAATTTCACTGACTTAGGCTGTTACAATATGCTTGCATTAAACCCATGCAATGTATTTAAGTCCCTTTAGGGATTTAGGGCGAGGTAGAAGCAATAACAACTAAATTTTACATATTGAACTCTCGACAAGCGCAGCCCCTTCGGGGCTTACTGTTTGTAGATATAGGAAGTCAAAAATACAAAGCTCCGTAGAAGCGGCCTGTTTTTCTTGAGTCAATGACATTGGGTCGCCGACCGGTCCCTAATCTGGTACCGATATAATTGCAATTAATGCCCTCCAGCTAATTGCCGGGCCCTGGCAGCATATTCTTCCGCTTTCGGCGTATCACCCTGCTGTTTATATATGGCCGCCAGATTGTTATAGATGGCAGGCTCTCCGGGATTCAGCTCCATCGATCTGTTGAACCACCAGATCGACGAGTCGATCATATTCAGCTTCATATACATCACCGCGAGGTTAAAGGTACTCGGCAATTGCTTCGGATCAGCCTCCAGTGCCTTCAGGAATCCATTTTTTGCCTGTACCAGCTGATTTTGATCGATATATATGCATCCGATATTATATCGCGACTCATAGTCGCCTCCGGGTTTCAGCGAGTCTGCTCTGGCATAGTAGCTGATCACCTCGGCAGCAGGACGATACAGTTTATAAGCAGTTGTGCCCAGCATCAGCCAGGCTGGCCCTCTGCCCGGATAGATAGTCAGGCTCCGTTTCATATGGTCCTCCGCCTTTTCCAGCAGTATCCTCCTTATGGTAGTGTCGGCAGCAGTAGCGACATCGACATGCACTTCCAGCAAATCCATAGTTCGCTGCAAGTGTCCGGTTTGACGTAGCGAGTCTATATTGGCATTAGCCATTATCAAAAGGTTGTCACCCACACCCATGAGCACCTTTGCGCTGTGTGTACTTGTTTGCGCATCTGTGATCAGGAGCGTAGTATTATCATACCAGTCCCGGTTACGGGATATTGTTTTCACAGAATAAAGGGCAAGCAGCAAGACGATCGCCACAGGGACACTCTGCGCTGGCAGATCGAAACGGTCCTTTGCCATCACCAGCAGATAAGCAAGCAATAAACAGAACCCCACCGACCCCATAAACACAAACCGCTCTGTCATCAGCGAACCGACATTGATGAACAAGTTTGATACTATAGAGAAGGTGATAAAGTAAAACAGGATCGCATAGGAGGGAAGCGATTTTTTCCTTAATCCCATCACTGCATAGACCAACAAGCCGATGGTTACGACAAATGAGACAATGAACCACGGATTGCTGACTCCTACATATGGGATTTCATTATAGAAGTAATCATGCGTCAACGGATGCGGGAATATCAGCAGCTTATAGTAAAGCAGGAAGGTCATAATAATCGTAGCATATCGCTGTAGCATGCCCGCTGTCCCTTGCGGCAAATAGAGAAATGGATTATTCAATATCTCAGTCGACTCGCTGGTTACCGCACCTGTCTGTGTATAGATGCTTCGCAAGATCAGGAATACCAATACCGGAGCGATAAAGGCGCCGGCCATTGCTGCATATTCCCTAACCCTGGCCTGAGTGAAAAAGTAATAAGTCAATGGAATGATCGCCAGGAATGTGATCGCATTCTCTTTGGATAGCAATGCGAGCAAAAACAGCACCCCTCCAACTATCAGATCGCGAATCTTATTCTCTCGTGTATATTTCACTGCACTATACAGAGCCATAAGTGAAAAGAGCAGCGACATGATCTCATCCCTTCCTTTTATATTGGCCACAGCCTCGGTATGTATCGGGTGCCCCGCAAATAACATTGCCGCAACAAAAGCGATAGATAGATAAAACGCACTTCCCTTTTTCTGCGGCAGCAGATAGGAGAGCAGATGAAATAGTACGAGGCATGTCAGTGCAAACAGCAGGATATTGATACCATGAGCTATACCGGGATTATTGCCAAACAGTTGCACTTCGATCGCGAATGAAACAAGACTTAGTGGCCTGTACCTGCCCCCGCTGAGTAGCTCATTTGCCTTATCCCCAAAGAACCCCACGGAAGCATCGTGGGTTATGATATCCTTGATCCCTCCGAAACCCTGCTGCACAAATTTATTGCCGGTGAAAACAATAGGGTCATCTATCGCCTGCTGATTGCCGATAGTATTAGCATATATGCCTATGGCAAATAAAAAGATGATCAGGTATGGGATATAGGAAAAACCCGGACTGCCGGGTTTAGAAACGGATTGAGTTCCTTTCTTTGTCTGCTCCTTAGGTTGGTGCGAACTGCTATTTGTCGGCTTGCCTGCGGTATCCTTTTTAGCCACCTCTTACTTTTCGCTAAATATACTAAAGGCCATTAAATTTCCGGTACTTACTTAGGCCACTTGATTTAATGGTTGTGGCCTGTGAAGCCTTTCGTAACTAATGTACGACACTGCCAATAATCCTAATAGCACCAGCGGAAACAAGCTCTGCCCGCTAAATCCATCCACTACACTATGAGAAACCGCCGCACTTATGAATGTGATACCGAAACCTGCATAGGCCCACTCCTTATAGCGCCCTCTTATCATTGGCAGTATCAGCGCCAGTGCCCCCACTACCTTAAACACAGTCAGCATCACCCGGAAATAATCAGGGTAGCCCAAGTGCCTCACTCCATCGATCGCCATCTGTGTATGGGATGTCAGGGCAGGCAGCACTCCCTCGAAGAGGAAGATAAATACAGTTGCAGTCCAGTAGATCACTTTTGTCTTTTTCATTTTGATTGGTTTTAGATTGTTTGAAATAATGTTAGAAAATTGAAAACAGGTTCGCTGCCATGCACAGTCCCGCCACGTGCTTTCGCACGGCATAAAGGATAGCCTGATTGGTAATTTATTTTTTACGTTTTCGCGTTTTCGGGAGAAACACTTGTATTAAGGATTTTACTTCTCCGGCCTCGTATAGTTCAGTATCCAGTGATTCCCATACTTATCCGTCAGGTCCCCAAAGAGCGCTCCCCAAAAGGATTCCTCAAGCGGATGCGTTGCTTCTCCACCCGCCGATAATTTTTCATAATAGCCCTTGATCTCTTCTTCGCTCGTGCAGTCGAGCATCAGGGAGACAGCATTACCCACGGTCAGTCCGGATTGTGGGGTCATATCAGAGGCCATGAGTATTAGATTACCCAATGTCAGCGTAGAGTGCAGGATCAGGTCCTTGATCTTCGCTGGCATCTTATCCGCCATCGGTGATTCACCGATGGTTTGGAAATATAGTTCGCCACCCAGGCAGGACTGATAGAAGGTCATCGCCTCGCGGCAGTTGCCTCCAAATGTCAGGTATGAATTGATCTGTGCCATTAGTTAGCTTCGGTATACCTCTTGAAATTATCCAATATACTCTGCCATCCACCGCGCTGCATATCTATTGAGTTTTGCTGCTCCGCATCAAATACCTCCACGATCTTGGTCTGGTCGCCCAGCTTCTCAAATGTGACCTCCACCTGCCTGCCATCGCCCATAGTGTAGGCGATACGCTCATTGGATTTTACTTCATCATATATACCGCCAAAGTCAAATCCGAAGCTGCCGTCTTTGGCTTCCATGCGGGTATGAAATTCGCCTCCGGTCTTCAGGTCGTTGGTAGCCGATGGTACATGCCAGTCATCAGAGGCGCTGCACCATTGTTTGATGTGTTCAGGTCCTGTCCAGTTTTCCCATACCTTTGATACTGGTGCTGAAACCTCTGTTTCTACAGTGATTTTTGTGTTGCTCATTTGTTTTGATTTTAGTTGTGATCAATTAATGTTTTAAAATAGCTTGTCGATTTCATGATACAAAGGTGGGGCGAAAAGTCCAGACCCGCGATGTACATAAACGACAACGAAAGGGCTATTTGCGACAAACTGTTTTATTATCTTTACTAAGGACTTTCCAGGTCTTATAGCTCTGATAATATCAGTTTGATGCTTAAAAGACAATATTAAAAACAAAATGACCTGGAAAGTCTTGAGTCACGTTAGCAGTATAGTCATATTATCTTTATTGTATGAAAAATGTCAGTATTCTGGTACCCGAGTCATCGGTAGTGCAGGCCATAGTAGACCCGCAATATCTGTTCCATACCGTCAATCAGATACTCACCGTAGCCGGGCGCGAGCCGCTTTTTGATGTGCAACTCGTGGGGGCTACTAAGGAGGTCAAACTAAATGGGGGCACCTTCTCCGTGCACACTGATAGGCAACTAAAAGATGTCAGGAAAACGGACCTCATCTTTATTCCTGCGCTCTTCGGCGATATGCCTGAGGCCATCGCTCTGAACCGGGCACTTGTCCCCTGGATCAGGGAACAGTATGACAATGGAGCGGAAGTAGCTTCTCTTTGTGTAGGGGCATTTCTGCTCGCGTCTACCGGTCTGCTGGATGGTAAAAAATGCTCTACACACTGGGGATTCATGAATGAATTCCGCCAGATGTTCCCCAATGTAGAAGTGGTAGATGGCGCTATCATCACGGAGGAACATCGGATCTACTCCAGTGGAGGAGCCAACTCATACTGGAACCTGCTCCTCCATCTCGTGGAGAAATACTCTGACCGCGAGACCGCTATTCTCGCCTCCAAATACTTCGCTATAGATATAGACCGTGAAAACCAATCTGCCTTCGCCATGTTCAAGGGGCAAAAGAATCACACGGACGAGGCAGTCATAAAGGCGCAGGAATACATCGAGGCAAACATAGCGGAGAAGATCAGCATTGATGACCTCGCAGATATGGCCTCTGTAGGCCGTAGGAGCTTTGAGCGGAGATTTAAGATCGCTACTAATAACACAGTCCTCGAATACATCCAGCGCGTCAGGATCGAAGCTGCCAAACGCAGCTTTGAGAATAGCCGCAAAAATATCAATGAGGTCATGTTTGCCGTAGGCTATACTGATACCAAAGCATTCAGGACCGTCTTCAAAAAAATAACAGGACTCACGCCTGTAGAATACCGCAATAAGTATAATAAACAGCCGGTCGCGGCATAAAATTCAAGCAGTCAATTCAATGATAGAGAACAAACATCTCCGGATAAGTATAAGAATGGCATTTATACTCGGTGCGCTTTTGCCAGCATTGGAGACAGTCAGGAGGCAGCATCAGATATTAGTGCCTGAGTTTTTCTTCCGCTGGATTGATGACTATATTTTAGGTGCGGTACTATTGGCAGCAGCGGTAATAGCCAGGAAGAACAAGAGCAATTCGGTCCAACTCCTGATTGCAGCATGGGGTATAGCCGCAGGAGCGTTGGCTGCAAGCCTGCTTGGTCAATTGGATTTTTTGGTGAACGGCATGGCTGATGCCGGAGTATTCTCATCTGTGGTCGTCACTATCGCCAAAGCTGCCATTCTCGTTTATATAATCATCGGTTTGATGTATAGCATCAAGGCGGGCAAAGAGCGCCCGGCATAAATATATTTTTGTATTCTTCGTGTTTTTGGTGAAAACGATTTCTACCACTTTCTTTTAGGAAAGGCCCCCATCTCAAACACCATCTGCCCGCCCGCTTTGATATCGGCGTGATGAATAAACGGTGTATCCAGTTTCTTCCCATTCATCGTCACCGACTGTACATACTTATTACGCTTAGACACATGATGCGCTATGATCTCAAACTTCTTCGTCCTGTCCTTCGGATCCAGATACATAGTAGCCTTGGGGAATAATGGAGTACCCATCGCATACTCATCCGTTCCTGGCACCACAGGATAGAAGCCTAGTGCGCTAAAGATATACCATGCCGACATCTGGCCGCAGTCGTCATCACCATTCATACCGTTCGGGTCATCCCGGTATTTCACACTGCGGTAATGAGCTACCCGTTTCTGCGTCTTCCAGGCTGCATCCACATAGTTGTATAGATAGGTATAATTATGCCCTGGCTCATTCTCATGCACATAGTGCAGCCCACGAAACATATCATCCAGCCGCTCTATAAATTTCTCCTTGCCGCCCATCATCGTCACTACACCGGGTATATCATGGCTAGGGGAGAAAAGGTAGGTCCAAGGGCTACCTTCCGTAAAACCAGCACTCGTATTCTCACTCCACGATCCGTCATATTTTTTCGGAGCAAAAAACTCCGTTTCCCTGTTATAAAGATTCATGTAAAACTTACTGCGCCTCATTAGCATATCATAGATATCCATATGCCCGGTAGCCTTTGCCACCTGCGCCACACAGAAATCATCATAGGTATATTCCATCGTGCATGATACCGACTCTGCCGTTTTATCCACCGGCACGTAGACTTTCCTTATATAATATGTCAGTCCCAGGCGAGCCTCGTAAGACGTCCACTGTACGCGGTCACCCCAGTATTTGATGCTGTCACCATCCGGCGGCACCATTGCATCTTTCAGGCACGCCTTATACGCCTCTGCGAGATCAAAACCTTTCACTCCTTTGACTACTGCATCAGCCACCACTGCATCGGCATGAGTACCTATCATAATGTTTGTATAAGTCGGATTCGGCCACTTAGGCATATATCCGCCCTCCTGATACATCTGCACCAGCGACTGCACCATGCCCGGCACATGCTCCGGCGCCGTGAAGATCAGCAGCGGATGCTCTGCCCTATATGTATCCCAAAGCGAGTAGTCATTATAGCTGACCCCATTATGCACCTTATCATCAAAGGCGCTATAGTACTTCCCGTACTCCGAAAACTCCCTTGGAAATAAAAGCGTATGATACATCGACGAATAAAACAGGTTCCGGTCATGCTTCTTTGCGCCATCTAGCTGTATACGGCTCAGGTATTCATTCCATTCACCTTTTGTTTGCGCCACGATCTCATCAAATGTCTTATGTTCTACTTCTTTAACCAGATTCTCCCGCGCTTGCTCCATACTGATAAATGAGCTCGCCACTTTTATCTGTAACTTTTCGGTTTCACCGGCAAAAGCAACCCAAGCGCCGCAGGCGTTGGAGGTCATCGAAAGCCCGCTAGGCTTTAGTTTCCCGCTATCCGCTGTTCCCCATGAAGCAAAGGGCTTATCGTACTGAATGATAAAATATCCTTTGAAATTGGGCAGGGGAGGACCGAGCTTTTCAGATTCCCTTTCCGTATTCCATCCGGTTATTTCTCTCTTATCGGGATCTATCTTTATCCATCCATGGAAGTCCTCAATGATAATATCCGGCTGTTCTCCCTTCGGGAAAGTAAACCGCAATATCCCGCACCTCGATGTCGCAGTCATTTCCACCTTCATCTTCTCATGTTTCTGTGAGACATCCAGTGAATAATACTGCGCTGTCGAAACCTCATGTTTATGTGAGTAGCTAAGTTTCTGATAAAACAGGTCATGTGTCATTGGTCCCACTGCGGGCAGCAAGGTTACCTGGCCATAGTCACCCATCCACATAGCTGGCTTGTGTGTGGCACGAAAACCTGTAATGCTCGAATTGCCATAATGATATATGGGCCTTCCAATACGCCCTTTCTGTGTACAGGCTGTCCATTTCGTCATCGCAAATGGCGGCCCCACATACGGAGTCGTCCTGCCATAATAAAAGATCAGCCCTTTAGTACCATTCAGTGGACTCGCATATTGCGTCAAGTCTGTACTGTCTGTTTGAGCTATGGCCGGCACAATGACCAAAAATGAAAGAAACAACAAAGACACTTTGTATAGAATATTCATATAGCGCGGAAACTTATTGCACCAAAGAAACAAATACTAATCGGATACAAAAAGTGAAGCTGCTTCATCTTCTTCAACATCTTTTATATTGAGTCATCTGCAATGTAATTAAGCCTCCTTCAGGAGGTTTGGAGGTAATGCAGAAACGCAAAAAGTGCAATTATCGTTTGTAGTTGATAATGGTTTGAGTTGCTTCAAATACAATGTGTTAAATTATATCAGCTGGTTCTTTCCTCTCCTTGGGAGAGGAAGATGCCGAAGGCAGATGGGTGAGGTGTTATTCCAACCGGCAATATTGGCATATCCTCTCTTTAAACTGAGGCTCCCTAAGCAGCTGGAAGTTTTCATTGAACCATTTGCACAGGCGTGGTTTGTTCTTTACAGATAGCTTTTCCATCTGCTGAAAGTAGAACTCAATATTCTGGTGCAGGTTAAAGTTTACGATAGCGCCTGTATTGACATACAGATAGATCAGGTCCTCATCATTGGGATATTTCTCCAGGTATGTCTCCAGTAGTTTAGTGGTCTCCTTGTATCTCGCGAAATAGTTGAAATACCTTCCTACGTCATATACTTCCTGAGCCTTGAGAGAGGCCAGCGGCAGTAATGCCCTGACGTGATCAAAACTGCTAAACATATCTGTGAATAACCGCTGATGGTAATAAAACACGCTACCAGACAGGTAGTAGTTAAATTCCAACTGATACCTTAGTTTCTTTTCTATCGTTGTATCCCGGCATAGCGAGTCCACTACCTTTCCCAGCTTTTTGAAATCAGCCACATTCTCCAGCTGTTTATGGAAATACAAATGCGTCCGGTATACCGACATGTTAAATTTCAGCGGTTTGAAATTATGGAACATCTTTTCCGCGCTATCTATATACTGGAAGTAAGATGAACTGTAAGCACTATAGTCAAAGATATCCGACTGCACGATGATAGATGCCAGGTAGTTATTGACGAGCGGTAGGAAGGTCGACTTCAGTGGTATTTCTATTGCTGCCAGGTAGTGTTTATCGAGGTTGCCTTGCTGATACGCATTGATCACCCGCGAGTAGGCTATGATCGCTTGTGCAGAGTCGCCCTTGTATATCCTGTCATAAAGCACCAGCGGCATAAAGCGTGCTTCTGTTTTATCGTCATATTCTTTATGCAGGTGTATTTTGATCGTAGCTACCCGCTGCTGGTCGAGCATCAGGCTTACGGCCGAGTCATACATGTGTTCATTCACCACCTTCCTGATGGTATCTTTCTGGATGGATGACAGGAAGATATCTGATCCATCGACATTGGCCTGCTCCAGCATTTTGGGCCAGTTTTCCCGTGCATTCTTTTGGATAGGCACAGATTGTTTCATGCTTTTTTTGATAAAGCCCTCCAGGAAGTCTGCACGTGCCTGCTGCAGGGATAAATTGATAGCCTCTGTACCTTCTACCGAACTATACGCGTTGATCTCTATCCTGCTGATGGCGCCATCAAAGGTCGCTAGAAGCTCTTTAAGTTTTTGGAAATAGAAGGCATCCTGGCTCGTCTCATTTTTCTCAAAAGGGATATCAAACTGCTGGTCAAAAT
Organism: Bacteroidota bacterium; assembly: GCA_025963485.1. Classification (GTDB taxonomy): domain Bacteria; phylum Bacteroidota; class Bacteroidia; order Chitinophagales; family LD1; genus UBA1941. The sequence goes on from JAOQAO010000185.1 coordinate 9,861, forward strand.
CTGCGATGCCATGATCGATCGTGCCTTCAGCCTTGCACCACTGCGGGTAGATCGGGAGGTCCTTCAGTATGTCCTGCTCCATCCTGACCGGATATGAGTAGCGGCATGTCATCCCGTTTTGTATCAGGATGGTGTTGAATTGCAACCCATTTCGTGAGGCATTTTTAGGTATGACACATAACGGGCTGAGCAGCTCGCCGTTCTTGTAGAAATCATTTTTAAATATTTCCTCCCGGTATTTAGGCGCCATCATATATCCATCGAAAACTGTGGACGGATGCAGATTATTGTCCAGCGGGCAGGAGAATTGATTCTTGTAAACGAGGTCTACAGCGAGGCCATCGCGCGGGCCGGAGATGATGCGCTTGATCACATTCTCATCCTGGTAGTATTGGAATATCGTATCCTCGTATTGTATCAGGTAGCTGGAGAAGATGCTCGCCAGGAAATCATATTCTCCATACGGTTTGCATTTGCTCTCTACATGTTCTTTGACGCCCCATGTGGTATCGGAGTATTTCAGCCCGCCATTGTGAGGGGGAGTGTAAGGCTCGCAGCCGAAAACCTGTGTAGCATACAGCACCTTCTTATCCTTATACAGCGACAGTGCGATTCCCGTGCGCGTGAAAGCGCCATTGACCATATTATCATAATGACGGGGACTGTTCTTCCATTGCTCTAACAGTTTGGACGCCAGCTGCTCATAGGTATAGGCTGCAGTGGTCCTGCGGGTATTGGGATCAATAGTAGGCTGGAGGATGATGGTCATCAGGGCATTCTCTGCGACTTGTGAGTGGTTGCCGTGATAGAAGCTCACATGATCTTTTACATCGTATTTCCTGTCGTTATCCTGCTGATTGTGAGTGACGAGGTTGATCTTCATACAATATGCAGCCTGGTCTTGTGCCGCCCTTTGCAGGATAGGGTCTGCCTGCATGATAGGAGCTTTGACATCCGCGCGAAATGAATTGAATGCCTTTAGGTACAAAGACTGGACTAATTCATAATTGAAGTGATCCGGGTTGATCGTATCATTTGGGCTTTGTGCATATCCCGATATCACAAAGCAGAAGCAAAAAATAATGGATAATGGGCGGATCATTTTCATTCGGGGTCTATAGTATTGATCAGTCACGGGGCATCTCATTTACAATGAATTTACACTTCAATTCATTATATAATGCCATTGCTACCCCAAAGTCACTTTCTCAGGATATAGGTATCTATCGGATGCGATGGGTCATTGACGATATAGTATTCAAATACCACCATATCTTTAGTAGCTTTTACCTTCACCGCACCAAAGTTTTTACCATCGCACTTTACTTTAAACCGTGTACTATCCAGGGGGTGAGCCTGGCAGTTATACAATTGAGTATTCCCTCCATTGCCACTGATCAGGTATAGCAGCTTGGGAGTGGTGTTATCTTCTATACGGGCATAAAAATGTTCATGTCCCGCCAGTACGGCACTCGCTCCCCATTGCGAATAGGGCCATTGCATTTTTACAGCACTGCCGTGATCGCCGGGAGAGTATGGCGGATGGTGGAAGTATACAAACTTAAACGGTGCTGTACTTTTGCCTAATCCTTTTTTCAACCAAACAGACGCCGGAGAGTCGCAGCAGTCCACGTGTCCTTCAGGTCCTGAGTTCATGCTGAAAAACTCTACTGGTCCCCAGCTAAAGTTGTAGTTCTCCTCATCTCCCGGTAGGGTGAAATATTCTTTGTAGGGCTTCATATGCTTCGAGTAGTGATCGTGATTGCCCGGTGCCGGGAAGAAGCGGTTGATTTTCGTACTATCCGCCTTGCCGTGGCATCTCAGGTCTATAGGTGCGTCAGGATTATAGATATAGTCTCCGTAGTACTTACCTATGTTCCTCTTCAGGCTCTTTCTCGCTCCCATGAAATAATTGTTGTCACCCATCGTAATGATGAAATCTATCGGCCAGCTCTTGATCATATCCGCCACCTGACCCTCCGCCTTGCTATGTTCGCCAAAGTCCCCCACGATCGCAAAGATGATAGTATCTACCTGCACATTGACCGTGATCGTAGAATCCGCTTTTGCGTTGACGATATTAAATGATGCGAGAAATAGGAGAGAGGTGAGCCCGATGAGTTTCATGTCTGTTATTTATGAGCGGCAAAAGTACATTTCTGCTTTGACAATTCTTGCACCATTATTTCACATTTATCGTATTCAGCCTTTTGACAAAATCCTTATAATCCTTCCTCACTTTGCCAGTCCACAGCGCCTCCGACAATGCCACCAATCTCGGCATGAGCTGATGCAGCACCTCCTCCTCCGTAGTGACATACTCGGTCCAGAGCGTAGCTTCGCCGCCGAGCACATGTTTCGCGGCTGCGGCGGAAAGTCCAGCCGGCATTGGGTCAAAGGCATATACCTTCGTCAGCGGCAGCGGCAGCATCCAGATCGCCTTGAGCTTATCTCCAGCCTGCGGATAGTCGAAATAGCAATATCCACGCGGCGCCATGATTACATCATTGCCGTGTTTGGCTGCTTTGATACCCGCGCTTTTATCCAGCCAGCTCATCACCACCATGCTGTCGCTTAACCCGCCTTTCACCACCTCACCCCAGCCGATGGCCGTGCGTCCTTTTTTATTGAGATAGCTCTCCACGCGGTGCATGAAGTAGTGTTGGAGCTCTTCTTCATTTTTTAGATTTTTTTGCTTCATGACTGCTTGTGCTATGGCGCTGCTTTTCCATTGCACCTTTGGCGCCTCATCACCGCCGATGTGTATATACTTAGAGGGAAATAACTCACATACCTCATCCATCACATCTTCAAAGAACTTAAAAGTAGAATCGGTAGGAGCGTAGATGTCTTTCTTGATCCCCCATGTATTGGGCACCGTGAGATGATTGCCTGTGCAGCCAAACTCAGGATATGCAGCGAGCGCAGCTGACGAGTGCCCCGGCATTTCTATTTCCGGTATGATGGTTATGAATCGTTCGCTCGCATAGCTGATGATCTCGCTGATATCCTTCTGGGTATAATAGCCACCATACCGGCTACCATCTTTTTCCGTACGCCATGCGCCGACCTCAGTCAACCGGGGATACTTCCTGATCTCTATGCGCCAGCCCTGATCATCCGTCAGGTGCCAGTGGAAAGTATTGATCTTATAAAGAGCAAGCAGATCGATATACTTTTTGATAAAAGCTTTGGAAAAGAAATGCCGGCACACATCCAGGTGCATACCGCGATAGCCGTAAGCGGGATAATCGGTAATATCGCAGATAGGGATCAATCTATGCGGGATTATGGATGCCGTAGAATCTATATCAGCATTTTCGTATACCTGTTTCAATGTCACAAATGCCATATGGACACCCATTGCCGTATTAGCTAATACCGTGATGGAATCGCCGGTGATACGCAGATGATAGCCGCTCTCACCGAGCCTTGGATCATTGACTTTCCCCGCTACATTTATCACAGATTTATAAAGGTCGGACACCTGTGCACGCAGCATATATGCAGGGGTCTCAGCATACCGGTGCCATTTTACCGTATCCTTCTTTTCGCGGTATTGTTTTCTGCTCGTCCGATCTATTTCGAAGAAACCCTGACCGGATATTATCTCTTGCGGCCGCGGAATGACATTTACGGATTGACTGAGCACCATGAGCGGCACCAGCAACAACATCAAAACAATGTATCTCATAGTATGCATAATAGACAGGCAGTGTTAAGTATATATTAACTACCTCATTCGGATAATGAATTTACTTCCTATTTTCATTGTAGGAACAATTCCAATCAGATCATTTGCGAGAAAAATTCTTATTAAAGAAAATAAAAATGCCATTTTTTGAAGCAATCTTCAACTTATAGATAATGCCTCGCCAACTCATACAGCATCACCGTTTCTTTTTAGGCATCTTCTCGCTATACATCGTAGTTGGTGCATTCAGTTTCCTTTTTTATAAACAAGGCAGCGAAACCCTCTTCCTCGATAGCTGCCACTGCGAGCCATGGGATACATTCTTTGTCATCATGACCAAACTGGCCGAGGGCCTGTCCATATTGCTCGTAGGCCTGATCTTATTTGCCTGGAGAGTCAAATACGGTTTGGTTTACCTCATCGATCTTTTAGTGCTATATGTTGTCGTTCACCTGCTCAAGCATCAGGTCTTTGCCGATCATATCCGCCCCTCCATGTTTTTTGGCCCCACGCAGCATTTACACTTTATAGAGGGCATGCCGGTCTTCAGGGATTTTAGTTTCCCCTCCGGTCACACCGCTACAGCTTTTGCTGTGAGTTTCTTACTGGCTATTTTCGTCAGGCGCACATGGGCAAGCATGATATTTCTAGCCCTTGCATTGTTGGTGGGCTTGTCACGTATATATCTGCTCCAGCATTTCTGGATCGACGTTTATTTTGGTTCCCTGATTGGCGTCACTGTCACACTTTTGGTATATATTGCGCTGCAGAAACCCCTCATACATAGTGAGAGTAGCATTCTGAACTTCTCACTCGTTGAGCGGTTGACTAAAAGAAGTTGAGCATGAGTAGTGTGATAAAAAGGTTTACGGACTTTCCCCATTGGGTTCTTCTCGTCATTATCGGTTCCCTGGTTTTTATTCCTTTCCTTGGCAATGTGCATCTTTTTGACTGGGACGAGATCAACTTTGCCGAGTCCGCGCGCGAGATGCTCGCTACACACCATTTCCGCACGGTACAGATCAATTTCCAACCTTTCTATGAGAAACCACCCTTTTACATGTGGCTCCAGGCCTTGTCCATGAGCTACTTTGGGGTCAATGAGTTTGCCGCCCGTTTCCCCAATGCCATTATGGGTATAGTCACGATGATCACCGTTTATAATGTAGGCCGTCGGTATTTTGATAAGGCATTCGGTGTATGGTGGGCGCTGCTCTTTGCATGCTCTATATTCCCGCAGATGTATTTCAAATCCGGTATCATCGACCCGGTATTCAATTACTTTATTTTCCTCAGCCTATACTTCCTTTTCATCATTTCCATCAAAGATGAATTTGAGTCCAACAAGATGCGGCGTAAAAACCACCGTTGGTATCTGGTAGCATCCGCGCTGGCCGCCGGTATCGCCATACTTACCAAAGGTCCCGTAGCACTCGGGCTCATAGTAGTGGTGGTGACCATCATTCTACTGATAAACCGCGGCAAGCTCAACTTCAACCTGGGCGATCTGATACTCTGGCTCGTGGTCATTATCCTGGTGATCGCCGCATGGCTCAGCATAGAAATCCGGGCAAACGGATTGGCCTTTGTAGATAATTTCATTGCTTATCAGATCCGCCTTTTCCGCACAGAAGATGCCGGGCATGGAGGTCCGATCTATTTTCATCTGATAGCTTTGCTCATTGGTTGTTTCCCCGCATCTGTTTTATGCCTTGACGCCTTCCGGCGAAATCCCGACGACACCCATCACCAGTTGTCATTCAAAAGATGGATGATCGTTTTGCTCGTCGTAGTTTTGGTGGTATTCTCTATTGTCAAAACGAAGATCATTCATTACTCATCCCTCGGCTATTTTCCTATTACCTTCCTTGGAGCTTATTATATCCACCACCTGCAGGAGAGGAGATGGCACTGGACATGGCGGCAGATAGTGCCTATCAGCATTATAGGTGGGGCCTTTGCTCTGGCAGTAGGACTACTGATATGCTGGGGCGCGACAAATGTTCCCTTTATATTAGCGTCCCTTCCTTTCATACAGGATGCGCTTGCGGCCAGGGTATACTGGGGCCTGGGCGAGATCGCTATCCCGATCATTTTTGCGGTCGGTCTTATTGCTGCTATAGTCCTTACAGCACGCGACAAAGTCACGGCAGGTATAGCTACGCTTTTGATCTCTACCTGTTTATTTACCAATTTATCATTGGCCCTCATCGTGCCCCGTATCGAGAAATACTCTCAGGCTGCCATGATCGAGTTCATCGAATCCCGTAAGCTCGAAGATTGTTATATCGAGGTAGTCGGGTTCAAGAGCTATGCACAGCTTTTTTACAAAGACAAAAAACCACCGCAATCACCCAAAGACCTTGACCTGAATTATATCTACTTTGGACCAACGACCAAACCTGTTTATATTATTACCAAGGTCGATAAGATCCAGTCACTGGTTTACCAGGATCATTTCACCGAGCTATATCGCAAAAACGGCTTCGTGTTTTTGAAAAAAAATGATATGTTAACTCCTCACTAACAAGAGGACCGCACATTACCGACACATTTAACAAAATAGCCTCTTTTATCCACAGTATCCATTTGACTTTTAGCATATAAGAGGTAAATTTAGCGGCTAAGTTTTTTACTAAATCAATCACATTTTAAATGAGAAAAGCTCTTTTACTCGCAGTGACTTTTTTTTCTGTACTAGGGGCATGGTCACAGCGTACGTGTGGCACTATGCATCATGAGCAACTATTGATGCAGATCGATGCTCATTATGCAGCACACAGGCAGGCCATAGACCAGATGGCGCAAAACTACGTGATGACCGCATCCGGACAGAGATCCGTCGTCACCATACCGGTGGTCGTACACGTCGTATACAATGCGAATAGCCCGGCTGGCAATATCAGCGTGGCTCAGGTACAATCCCAGATAGACAGGCTCAACCTCGATTATGCCAAGCTCAATGCAGATACCGCGAGCATACCTGCAGTATGGAGAAGTTTAGCTGCTAACTGCCAGATACAATTCTGCCTCGCCCAGCGTGATCCAAGTGGCAATGCGACCACAGGTATAGTGAGAAAAGTAACCACATCCACTTCATTTATAGATGATGATAAAGTAAAACATGCTTCACAAGGCGGCGACGACGCCTGGCCTGCGGCATCGTATCTCAATCTCTGGGCCTGCGACCTGGGCAATAGCCTCCTGGGTTATGCGCAGTTTCCGGGAGGGCCCGCAGCTACCGATGGAGTGGTGATCCTCAATACAGCTTTCGGCAGTGTAGGTACTGCGTCAAATGCACCTTATAACAAAGGCCGTACTGCTACTCATGAGGTGGGCCACTGGCTCAATCTTTACCATATATGGGGTGATGATGGTACTGCATGTTCAGGTACCGATCAGGTCTCTGATACGCCAAATCAGGCTGGACAGAATTTCGGGTGCCCTAGCTTCCCTCATACAGATGCTTGTTCCGGTAGCAGCCCGGGGGTGATGTTCATGAACTACATGGACTATACTGACGATGCATGTATGTATATGTTTACAAACGGGCAAAACACCCGTATACAAGCCAACTTTGCTACTAGTGGGGCCCGGCATTCCTTATTGAGTTCCTTGGGCTGTGTACCTGTATCCGGTGGACCTGCGACAGCATTTACTGCCAATAAAACAACTATTTGCGTAGGCCAGTCTATCAACTTCACAGATCAGTCTACAGGCAGCCCTACTTCATGGAGTTGGTCATTCCCTGGTGCCGCGACCACCAGCTCTACTACGCAGAATCCTCAGAATATAGTTTACAATACAGCCGGCACATATTCAGTGACGCTCACGGCTACTAACGCAGGAGGTTCTACACCGCTTACCAAGACCAATTATATCACCGTTTTGGGTACGACTCCGCTTCCACTCAAGGAGGGTTTCGAAGGAAGTACATTCCCGCCTACTGGCTGGTCGATAGGCAATGGCGATAACTCCACTACATGGGTGCGCACCACCAGCGCGAGTGGTTTTGGTACTTCGACCGCCTCTGCGTTTGTAGATAATTATAATTACAATGCAAGGAGGCAGAAGGATTATCTGTATACTCCGGTATATAGCTTCACCCAGGGGCTAAATGCCAATTCCAAGCTCAAATTTGACTATGCATATGCGCGTGACCAGTCAGGGGACTATGACACCCTTCAGGTCATGGTCTCTACAGACTGCGGAGCTACATGGACCAGCCTTTGGAGAAAAGGTGGCACCACTTTGCAGACTACCACTACGACATATAATAGCACATTTGTGCCTACGTCTGCTCAGTGGAAAAGGGACTCGACTATTAGTCTCGCATCCTATGTCGGGCAGAGTTCTGTTCAGTTTGCCTTCATCAATATCAACGACTATGGTAATTCTATCTTGCTCGATAATATCAATATAGATACAGTAGTGTCATCAGGAGGATGTACGCGGCCGACAGCATCCTTTGTAGCTTCGGCTACTACTGTTACTGCTGGCAGCACAGTCACATTCACAGACCAGTCTACCAATAGCCCTACGGCATGGGCCTGGACATTCCCGGGTGGTTCCCCTGCCAGCTCCTCCGTACAAGTGCCCGGAGCAGTGACTTACAGTACCGCAGGCACATATACCGCAAAGCTTCGCGTGACCAATGGCTGCGGTTCTGACTCTACCACCGTGACCATCACCGTGATCACCTCTGGTGGCTCTTCGGGTTGTGATACGCTTAGTCACTTGCTGGCAGGTGATTCAGCCCGGCTCTATGGCACAGGAGATGTCAATGTCTGGGGCTATCTGTCAGGTAGCAATGGCTATGGTGACTTGGCCAAAGCCGAAAAATATACCAATGTCAATGGAAGGCCTGTTACATCCGTCATGTTCTTCTTTGTGCGGGGACATGCTGCAAGCGCCACGGATTCCCTCACTGTCAATATATGGGACGCCAATGGCGCCAGCGGACTACCGGGCACAGTGCTTGGCACTACCAAAGTGGCCATGAGTACTATCCAGACCAATCTCAGCACACTTGCATTTACGGTTGCCACATTCCCGACTCCCGTCGCAACCAATGGCACCTTCTATGCGGGATTCAAAATCAATTACCTGGCAGGAGATACCATAGCCGTGGCTACTACCTCTTATTTCAATAGGGCCAATCACCTGTATCAGGCATATGAGCTCAATGACCTCGGTGGTGGCTTCACTCAGTGGGCCGCAGTCGACTCGGATTGGAGTTTTGGGATGAGCAATTTCATCTGGCCTATCCAGTGTGCTCAATCTTCCCCTACAGCCGCATTCACAGCCAATAAGACATCTCTCTGCGTGGGAGATTCAGTACATTTCACAGATCAGTCTACCAATGCACCGACGAGTTGGTCATGGCAGTTCAATGGCCCGGTCAATTTAGTTTCATCGGCTAAAAATCCAACTATTACCTTTACCACCCCTGGTACATATACCGTAATATTGACGGCATCCAATGCCGGCGGAAATGGCTCTCACACCCAGACTTCTTATATCACAGTAAACGACCTGCCGGGAGAACTAATGAGTTCTACGACTGTCAGCTGCTTTGGCGGCAGCGACGGCACGGCTACTGTCGTAGCTTCCGGTGGCACCTCATTCACGTATTTATGGAGTCCCGGTGGTGGTACAGGATCTACTATCAGTGGCAAACCGGCCGGTACATATACCGTCACCGTTACCAGCAATTTTACTTGCTCCTCTACTGCCTCTATATCCATCACACAGCCATTTAGTGCCCTCACAGCTGCCACTTCGTCTACCAGCGCCTATTGCAGCAATAGCAATGGTTCTGTTTCTGTGGCCGCTTCAGGTGGCAATGGTGGATTTACCTATTCATGGAGTCCTGGTGGGGCGACCACAGCTACGGTGAGCAATCTCGCTGCCGCTATCTATACAGTGACGGTTCATGATTCAAAGAATTGTTCTGCCACAGGTACCACCACGATCACTAACCAGACCTCTCCGGTCGTTATCAGTTTCAGCAATACAAACAGTACCTGCGGTGCCAGCAATGGCTCGGTCGTAGCTACCATCAATGGATCAAGCAATGGCGCTCACTACCACTGGAGCAGAGGAGATACCACAGGATCTATCACCAATGTAGCTGCTGGTATATATACAGTGACCATTACCAATTCCCTCGGTTGCAGCGCGTCCAAGGCGGATACAGTGCTCAGCAATGCAGGGCCGACTGTCACCACCTCCACCACTCCTGTATCCTGTTTCGGAGCCAGCACCGGTTCTGTTATCGCAAATGCTACGGGGGGCACAGGCACTCTTGACTATCTCTGGAGTCCGGGAGGAGCGACTACACCTTCTATTTCCAATAAACCTGCGGGCACATATACGGTGACTGTCACTGATGACAATTCGTGTACAGCGACAGCGACAGCCACGATCACCCAGCCGACCTCTGCCGTGGCGGCGAGCGCGACTATGACGCCAGTGAGTTGTTTCGGAGGAAACGACGGTACTGCGACCGCGAGCGGTTCGGGTGGCACAGGCTCCAAGACTTATCTATGGAGCCCGGGAGGTGCGACCACCGCGCAGCTCACAAATAAAACCGCCGGCACATACTCGGTGACTGTCAAGGATGCCAATCTCTGCGTCGCTACTGCTACAGTCACTATCACCCAGCCATCAGCAGCAGTTTCGGCTACGGCCACATCTACTGGTGTGATATGCAATACTGCCGGTACTGCTACCGTCGCAGGAGCGGGAGGCAATACTGGTGGCTATACCTATCTGTGGAATCCGGGTGGGCAGACTACATCTACGATCAATAATCTCACTGCACAAACGTACAGCGTGACCGTCAAGGACTCCAAGCAGTGCTCTGCAGTGACGAGTGTAGCAGTAGTGGATCAGTCTCCATCGCTCTCCGTCACGATCACCAAGACAGATGCTACATGCGGCAATAGTAATGGTGCTGTGACCTCGCATACTACAGCTACTGGTATCACTTATACATGGTCACCGGGTGGATCTCATGCTACTTCTCTTTCCAATATACCGGCGGGGACCTATTCCGTATCTATTTCAGACGCCAATGGATGCTCTGCCAGCGCTACTATCAATGTGCAAAATTCTAACGGAGCCAATGTCACTACTTCATCTACCCCTGTCACCTGCTTCGGGTCTACCGACGGCACAGCTACCGTATCAGCGTCCGGAGGCTCCGGCTCATACACCTATGTCTGGAGTGGCGGCGGTGCTACCACGCCCGGCATCACAGGCAAAGCTGCGGGCACATACACGGTGACCGTCAGCGATGGTACTTCGTGCAATGCAACTGCTTCGGTCCTGATCGGCGGGCCTTCAGCAGCCCTCACGGCTTCAGCGTCATCCACACCTGTGATCTGTGCTACGCGGGGCACAGCGGCAGTCACAGGATCTGGCGGCAATACCGGTGGCTATACATACCTGTGGAGTGCCGGTGGCCAGACTACACCCGGTATATCCAACCTTACAGCTGCCACATATTCAGTGACAGTCAAGGACTCCAAGCAATGTTCGGCAGTCACATCTGTCATAGTATCTGATCAGTCACTATCACTCAGCGTCACTATCAGTAAAACAGACGCCAGCTGTGGCAATAGCACAGGCACTGCCACCGCAAATACTGCCGCCTCCGGCGTCACATACCTCTGGTCACCCGGAGGTGCTACAGCTTCGTCCCTCGCGGGATTAGGTGTAGGTACTTATACGGTCACTATTACCAATTCCAATGGATGCAGCGCTTCTGCCACCACTACTATTGTCAATACATCAGGTCCGTCTGTTACTCCGTCCCATACAGATGTCACCTGCCATGGAGGCAATGACGGCACGGCTACTGTGAGCGCATCAGGTGGCTCAGGCTCATATGGATATACATGGAGCGGGGGAGGAGGCAGCGGTTCTACTGCCACGCAGCTGGCAGCCGGCACATATATCGTGACAGTCACCAGTGGGGTTTGCAGTACGACGGCTTCTGTCACAGTGACCGAGCCAACCTCAGTGAGCGCTACGACCAGTTCATCTCCGGTGATCTGTACTACACTCGGCACGGCGACAGCCACCGGTTCAGGTGGCAGTGGCTCGGGCTATACTTATCTCTGGAGCACCAGCGCTACGACCCAGACCGTGACAGGCCTCGCGGTCAACACATACACAGTCACCGTGAAGGATGGCAACAATTGCCCGGCTACTGCTTCTGTTTCAATTACTAATCAGACAATCATTTTTAGCGATTCCACTTCATCTACGGCAGCATCTACTCCGACTACGGCCAACGGTACCGCCACGGTATACCCTGTAGGAGGCACGGCCAATTTCACTTATACCTGGACCAACGGCCAGCATTCGCAGACTGCTACGCAGCTATTGCCGGGCACTTATGATTGCACCGTCACCGATTCACATGGCTGTACCACTATAGCCGAGGTCACAGTAGGCTCCGGGCCAAGCGGCATAGTTGATATCGCTCCATCAGTTCACTATTCGATCAGGCCAAATCCTACCAACGATAAGTGTACCATCGCAATAGACATGAACGAATCGCTTCCGGTAGAGCTGAGCATCTATTCCCTGATAGGCCAGAAGGTATGGAGCAAAGAGCTCGGGCACATCAGGTCTGCATCTGAGGTAGTAGATATGAGCAGTATCGCTTCAGGAGTATATATCGTGAAACTCAAAGCAGGTGATAATATTTACACAACCAGATTGATCAGGGAGTAACTCCTTACCATATCTTCTTATATCCTTAAGGCTCCGATTCCCCCGGAGCCTTTTTAATTACCCAGCTGTGTAGAAAATATATTCGTTGCGATGGGATTATTTTATTTTCTTTGCGCCAGCATTGGTTACAGAAGTCGTTTTTATGACTATGTATTAAAAGGGAATCACGTGTAAATCGTGGACAGTTCCCGCTGCTGTAAGCTCTTTTTGTGTTTTTGGCCATTTTAGCCACTGTTCATTTCGAATGGGAAGGCGCCAAAAACCGGAGTAAGTCAGAAGACCTGCCGTTGCTAACAGTTCGACAGCTTTCGGGAAAAAAAGTTGGGTTGAATACGATGTACAGCGTATTTCCCCCTTTTCATTTTACTCGAAGCTGATTTTTAAACTTTTAAATGATTTTCAAACATGAAAAAAATCAGCTTTACACTCATGGCATTAACCTGCCTTTTTTCGGCTTTCTCACAGAATCGCGCCACTTTCGAATCCCTGCCTCTCGCTACCAATTCGTATTGGGATGGCTCTGATCTATCCGGCGGATTCGTCAATGGCGATGCTCATTTCAGCAATACCTTCGACACCTCATTTGGCGGCTACTGGTCGGGCGGTTTCATTTACAGCAATGTAAAAAACGACACGACCGCGGGTTTTGCCAATGAATACGCTGCATATCCTACCTCAGGCGTATTCGGCTCTGACAAGTATACTGTATGCTACGTCGGTGGCACCTCGACAATTGCACTACAGGGTTTCGCTACAGGCCATCCTGTTTATGGTTTCTATGTGACCAATTCTACTTACGCCTATCTCAGTATGAAAAACGGCGACCAGTTTGCCAAGAAATTTGGCGGACCTACTGGCACTGATCCGGACTGGTTCAAACTCACCGTCAGGGGATGGTACAATGGCACGCAGATCGCCAACTCAGTGGATTTCTACCTCGCTGACTTCCGCTCATCAGATAGCACGCAGGACTATATCCTCGATTCGTGGAAATTTGTTGACCTCCAGAGCCTGGGGAATGTAGACAGCCTGTTCTTTGATCTGAACTCGTCGGATGTCGGAGGTTTTGGTATGAATACACCGGCATACTTTGCGCTTGACAACTTTATGACCACTGATGGCGCCACGATTATCAGTCCACCGGTAGCAGTGCTCGACACGGTGAGTACGTTGTATACAGACTCCGTGACCATTCACATATTGGCCAACGATACCCTTTCAACCTTTCTCGGCCACACGGTCAATATCATTTCCGGACCTCAGGTGACCGGCGCTGTAGCTTATCTCGATCAGTTCAACTATCTGGTCTATGTACCACAGGTCGGCATCAGGACTGTAGACACGCTGGTATACAGCTATTGCGACGAGTTCAATAACTGTACTACTGCACAGGTCGTCATAAATGTAGAAGGCCTGGTCAATACGGGCATCTCAGAAGCAAGCACAGCCACACTGCAGCTATATCCCAATCCTGCGCAATCACTCATCACCGTGAGCAGCGAATCGGTCATCGGGTCAATCAGCATCACAGATATAAGTGGGAGAGAGGTAAAGAACATATCTGTAGGTCAGCATACATCGACCATTGATATATCCTCGCTCAGCGCTGGTATATATACTGTACTCACTCATACATCAGACGGCGCTATAGCCAGGCGTCTGGTCAAAGAATAAGATCTCCCATGATCCGTTCTATGATCAATTATATTTATCCTGTTCGCAGGAGCATCCTGATCCTGACCGCTTGTATCTGTTTATTGGTACAGGCACAGGCACAGTTTGCTCCTGTGGTAGGCTTTCCCGGCACCACGGCTATCCATTATGACTCATCCGCTTTTGTAGCCTGGGCTACAGGCTGCTCTTTGCAACGCGGATACAGGGATATTGCTGTGCCGGATTCAGGCTATGCATCTGTGGGTGATTCATCTGCAGCTATCGGCATGGCCACGAGCAATGGCATCGTAAGCCTCGGCGACGGTGGCAGTGCTACCCTCACATTTGCCAGTCCTATAGTCAATGGGGCCGGTTTTGATTTTGCCGTGTTTGAAAATGGCTTTAATCTCGGAGGTGCCGGTATGGCATTCCTTGAGCTGGCCTTTGTCGAGGTCAGCAGTGATGGAGTGCGATTTGTCCGGTTTCCTGCTGTAGATAATGTACAGGATAGTACCCAGCTATGGAATGGCGCTGGCATGGATGGCAGCAAACTAAACAACCTTGCCGGTAAGTATGTTTCCGGTTACGGCACTCCCTTTGACCTCGATGAACTCAGAGACTCAATAGGCCTGGACCTGAATAATATTACCCATGTCAGGGTCGTGGATGTCATAGGCACGTTGACCGATAGATATGCTTCACATGACAGCCGTGGGGGCAAGATCAACGATCCATATCCGACAAACTTCGGCTCTTCTGGCTTCGACCTGGATGGAGTGGGAGTGATACATCAGTATGGAGTGAATGGTATCGCCGATACGCATGATGAGTTTGTAAATATCTTCCCAAATCCTGCCTCAGGTTTTATCAATGTGCAAAATATAACGGATGGCCCTGCGGAATTGATACTAACGGACGTTAGTGGAAGGGCAGTACGAAATATTTCTTTTGAAAAAGCACTAAGGCTGGATATATCCGCCATACCTGCCGGTATTTATACTATCAAAGTAACCGACCATGCACACGTTTTCTCAAAACTAATAGTGAAAGATTAATGGCTGATCTGCAACAGGATGATCCAAAGAAGGAACTGGCCTGTCAGCAGGACCAGCCGAGGCCAGACTATTATATCGAAAACGGCCTGCTGGTTTTCACAGCCGATTATCATCTCAAGCGCGGCCATTGCTGCAAAAGCGGCTGCCGCCACTGCCCTTACGGATTTAGAAAAAAACAATGAAGAGCCACCTTAGATATAGTTGTATTCTCTGCCTGATATTGGCAGGGAATACTCTATTGGGGCAAGGGATCAAAGATACAGTCCATCAGTTTCATGATGTTCTGGTGCAAAAGGAAACATCAACCGAGGTTGTGGTCCACGACAAGGTAGACAATACCCTGGTAGATTTTTCGCAGCAGGAGGGACGCAGGATGTCCGATATCCTCAGTGACTATTCAGGTATTTATTTGAAAAATTATGGTATCGGCCAGCTCAGCTCTATCTCTGTCAATGGGTCATCTGCGGCCCAGACAGATGTCCTTTGGAATGGCATCAAGCTCAACGGGCCGACGACAGGCCAGGTTGACCTTTCGCTCTTTGATATTTCCAGTGGTGACAAACTGAGCCTTTTCACTACTGCGCAAAATCGCACCAATGGTAATATAGGCCTGGGCGGTACACTGGCTCTGGACAATAAACTTGATCTCGGCGGGGCGAAGAATATCGTCTCAAATAATGTGATACGCATCGGCAGCTTTGATGAAAAGATCATATCTACCTCTAATATTTATGGCATAGCTGGTTTCAAAGGAGCTACTAAACTGGCATTGATCAGTGCAGCGAATGATTTCCCCTTTGTCAATGATACGAAGATCGGCGCTCCGGTCATGCATGAAACCAATGCCGCGACCAAACAATTATCCTTCACTCAGCAGATGCAATACACTTTCCGCAAACCATACACCATAGGTGCCAATCTATGGATCACTGATGCAGACCGGCAGTTGCCGCCTGTCATGACCACCGATGCGGGACGCGAACGCCAGTGGGACCAGTCATACCGTACCATGGTCTACCTTGCCAGTACTACTTCCCGGTTCAGCTTTTCTTTCAAATCAGCTTACATTTATGACAAGTTAAAGTATAACGACCCTGCTGCAAATATCGACAGCAGGTATGCAGCTATAGCTTTTCGCAATATCTTTTCAACCAATTACAATTTCGGTCAGAACTTATTTCTCAATACAGAGCTGCATTACGATCATGAGGCTGCCAGCTCGACTGGATTTGGCATCATGCAGCGCAGAGATATTGCCGGTATCAATATCCGCGCTTCCTATCTGCATCAGAGCGGCCTGGACGTAGGCGCTACTATACGTGAGGAGCTTTTAGGTTCCCGGTTTCTACCATTTTCACCGGCGGCCTATATTGGTTTTAACGGCGGGGTGGGATATGGCAATTACCTTAAAGCTACTCTCACAGGTGAAAGGAATTATCGCCTTCCGGCTTTAAACGATCTCTATTGGAATGCCGGTGGGAATCCCAACCTCCAACCCGAGAAAGCCTGGAAATCGGCTCTGCGTATTATGTTTGAGCACTCTTATTGGTTAAAGCTGATAGCAGACGGCTATTATAATTATGTCACCGATTGGATACTATGGCATCCCACACAAACAGGTATCTGGATGCCAGACAATGTCAAGCGGGTCCTCTCACGCGGAGCGACGGTAGATGTGCGCCTTCAGAGCAAAAAGGATGTGACAGACAGGGGTTTTATAGCAGCCGGTTATATCAGTTATTCATATACCCGCACTACTTCTCTCGACGCCGTCTCTATCAATGATAACTCAAAAGGCAAGCAACTGATATACGTACCGCTACATCGGGCTACCGCAAGTGTTGAATTGAGATACCGTCACTTCTATATCCGTTCGATGCACAGCTATACCGGTGCGCGTTTTACCAGTACGGATAATTCTCAATCTCTGAATGGTTATTATCTCACACACCTTGAGGTGGGCAAAGATTTCTATTTCAGCAGCCAGCAGATCGGCTTGTCTTTTCGCATTAACAACATAACAAATACACAGTACCAAATGGTCTCTCAGCGGCCTATGCCGGGTAGGGGTTTTGAGGGTACGGTCAGATTAAATTTAGCAAGATGAGAAACAAAATATTCCTGTTCATTTCGATAGCTCTGTTGCTATCATCCTGTGCCAAGGACACGGATAAAGCAACAGGTGCCGGTAATGTGATCATCGTCAATGAGGGTGGCTTCGGTCACGGAGATGCGTCCATCTCACTGTATGATGCGTCAGCAAAAGCGGTGACCAATGATATCTTCAAAACGCAAAACAATTTCTCCCTCGGGGATGTAGCGCAAAGTCTATACCTGATGGGTGATACCGCCTATATCGTGATGAATAATTCACACAGCATCATTGTAGCTGATGCCGCTCACAATTTTCAATACTTGCGCAGTATCAGTATGACGGGAGCTTCGCCGAGGTTCTTTATTCCCACAGGTGGAAGCAAAGCTTATGTCACCGATCTTTATGCCAATAAAATATGGATCATAGATTATCGCGCCGGGACCATCACCGGCAATATACCGGTAACAGGCTGGACCGAAGAGATGGTAGCCTCGAACGGCAATATATTAGTATTGGAAAAAACAGCGCCGGGGGGAGCAGATGTACATAAACTACTGAAGATCGATCCGGCTACTGATCAGGTCACCGGCAGCATAGACTTCACTACTGATCCCGGCAGTATGGCGCTGACAGATCAAGGCAAACTTTTCGTTCTAACCTCGCAGCAATCCTCACCCGTAGTAAAAGCAAGCCTGTACATCATAGACCCGGCCTTTTTGACCATAGATCACAAGATGGATTTTGATCCCGCGCGGACGCCCAACTATCTTCGTTATTCTGCATTGGAGCGTAAAATGCTTTTTGCCGACAATGGCATATACAGTATGGCTCAAACGGATACTGTATTGCCTGCTGCGGCGTCCATCGCCTCAAATAACTGGAATGTATACGGACTCAATGCCGATCCGGTCACGGGTGATATATACATTAGCGACGCACTCGACTATCAGCAGGCTTCCCACATCATGCGATATTCCAAAAACGGAACTCTTATTGACGCATTCAACACAGGCATCATAACCAATGGATTCATATTCAAATAAAAAAGGCATCCTTATTAAGGCTGCACTGGGCCTGATCATAGTGGCCATGATCGGCCTGGACTCGTGCAAACAAAGAAGTGCGGGTTCGTCTTCCGCGAAAGAAGTAATGATCGACTCACTCATTCAGGAGTATTCTCATAGCTTCCGGGTAGAGTATTACAAAGACCATAAAGTCGTCAAAGTCTTTGCCAATGGCAATAAGCAACCTATCTCCACCTATGTACTCTGCAGGAAGGATGTAACCCTGCCTGAAGAGCTGAAAGAAGCTGTGCGCATAGAATCACCAGTAACACGCATCGTATGCCTGTCTACCACACATATGGGCGCTCTGAAGCTATTGGACGCCCGCGACCTGATCGCGGCCACTGCCAACGCATACCTCATCTATGACTCGGCTGTGAATGCCATGGTGAAAAATGGACTCATCAAGGACGCAGGCAAGGATTACCAGCCCAGCTATGAGATCATAGCTCAGGTCAAGCCTCAGGTGCTTTTTTCAGATGGGGAGAATAGCGGCTCACCTCAGGTCAATGGCAAATTCAGGGCGCTCAAAGTGAGCGTGGCTTCACCGCGCGATTATTTTGAGCAGGACCCTCTGGCCCGCGCCGAATGGATCAAATTCTTTGCCGCATTTATCGATAAAGAAAAGATGGCTGACAGTATTTTCCGGAAGGTCAAAGCGGGATACCTGGAGACGGTGAAAAATGTAGCAGAGACACGTGAGCATCCGACTGTATTTTGCAATGTCCCGTTCAATGGTGTCTGGTATATGCCTTGCGGCAAAAACTATGTGGCCCGGCTCATCACAGATGCGGGTGGTAAATTTCTATGGAATGATGATGAGCCAGCCAATGGGCTAAACCTCACACTCAACTTTGAGCAGGTTTATGGGCGTGCCGCCAATGCTGACTTTTGGATAAATACGTATGTTTATACCGATTTAAATGAACTGACCACGGTGGATAGCAAATTCAAATTATTCAAAGCATATAAAACAGGGAACGTATATAACTGCTCCAACCGTATCTCCGCAGCTGGCGGCCTGGATATGTGGGAGACAGGGACACTCA
>JAOQAO010000225.1 GCA_025963485.1 Bacteroidota bacterium
TGCCGAAGCGAAAGACCAGTTTGACAAAGTAGCCGCAGCCGGATCGCTCAATGGCAAAATGGCCAGGGGATTCAGCGAGACATCCGAAAAGGCAATGACGGTGAATAGTAAAAATGCATTCAACATCGAAAGGTTGTCGTTCAACACTACTGCTACTGAATACGCACCCGCCTACTATAAAAAAGGGCTGGCTTATACTTCTAACAAAGCGGAACGTGGGCAGAGCTCTCAGCGCATTATGTGGAATAAGGAGCCATTCACAGACATCTACACCGTACAGGAAGATGGTAAAGGTGACCTCAATGTGACGGATAAAATGTCAGCCGTGATCAATTCAAAACTGAATGACGGAGCTGCTAGTTTTAATGCGGCATTTGACGAAGCATTCTTCACTAGGAATAATAAGAAGTGCAAAAAGCATGACCAGCTGCAGATATTCACCAGTCATCTCAATGGATCCGAATGGAGCACTCCAAAGTTGCTGAATTTTGAAATGGAAGGCGCCAACTATGCCCATCCTGCTCTTTCACCCGATGGCAATACGTTGTATTTCTCATCAGATATGGCTGGCAGTGGCCAGGGTGGTATGGATATCTATACATCGCGCCGCAATGGCAGTGTATGGGAGATGCCCGTCAATCTCGGTCCCGGTATCAACACATCGGGCAACGAGACTTTCCCTTATGCAGCAGCTGATAGCACACTCTACTTCACCTCTGACGGCTGGCCGGGATATGGTGGCATGGATGTATTCCACACCAAAATGACCGAAGGGAAATATGGCAAGGTAAATAATATGGGAGCTGAATTTAACTCTCAGAAGGACGACCTCTCGCTGATCATGGATAGCAAGAACCGTATCGGGTATTTCGCGAGCAACAGGGATGGAGATGATGATATCTTCAGTTTTAAGATTCCTGCAAAAAAAGAAGAAAAGAAAGAAGAGAATCTGCGCAGCATGACTCTCCTGGATAAAAAAACCAACCAGCCTGTAGTGGGCGCCAGAGTAGAGATCGCAGATCCGCGTAACCCTGCAGAAGGTACATTTTACTATACCAATGATAAAGGTGTATTGTACTATGACAGGAAGATCAAAGCTGATGATGATGTGAAGATCGTTAAGGATGACTACAAGACCCAGGTCATCAAAGGTAGCAGTGTCGGCGATGCTAAAACATTTGATATCTCTTTGGAAGAGGAAAAGCGTCCTGTCAAAGAAGATGAGCAGCATCCATACACAGCGACCATTTATTATGATCTCAATATATCTTCGCTCGACGCAGCAGCTAAAGAGACGCTTCGCGAAGTGGTAGAGAAAATGAAAGACCCTAAGAATATAGTATACGTGAGCGGATATGCCGATCAGCATGGGTCAGACGCATATAATAATGCCCTCTCGCTGCGCCGTGTCAAGGAGGTGATGGACTATCTCGCCTCTCAGGGTATCGAGACCATCAGGATACGCTCTACTTACTTCGGCGCTATCAAGCTTGGCAAGGATTGCCTCAGGAATCCCGCGTGTGTGGAGGAGACAAACCGCAAAAACCGCAGGGTAGAGGTAAAGGTCGGCAATCAGTAAATAGTTTAACAACTACGGATAGTGAAATGGTTATCTTTGGTAGATAACCATTTTTCATTTATATGAGTTCACGCCAGCTTTCACTTGTTCTTGCGCTTCTCTTGTTTTGTACCGGAGTTTTTGCCCAGCAGCAGCGATATGACCGGATACGTATTCATCTGGATGCTTCACATACTATCAGGCAGCTGGCAGCACTTGGGATTGAAGTAGACCACGGCGATTTCAGGAGGGATGTTTCATTTACGTCAGATTTTTCTGCCGCAGAGGAGCATACGATCAGTGCGGCGGGTTTCGCTTATGATATGCTTATCTCAGATGTAGCTGCCCATTATGTTCAGCAAAACACAACAACTCAAAGCTCCCGCGAGCGCTCTGTAGCATGTAGCTCGCCAGCGGGATACAATGTACAGGTACCTGCAAATTTCCACGGAGGCACGATGGGGGGCTTCCTGACATATCCTGAGATGCTCGATGAGCTGGACTCTATGCATGCGAAATACCCCTCACTCATTTCTGCAAGGAATCTTGCGGACACCTTTCAGTCCATAGAAGGAAGGCCGATATACTGGATGCGGATATCAAATCATCCTGACTCTGACCAGACCACTAAGCCGCAAATACTTTATACAGCCTTGCATCATGCACGTGAACCTGCCGGCCTGACAGATATGATCTTTTACATGTGGTACCTGCTGGAAAATTATAACACCTCCCCGGAGGCTAAGGCTATCGTAGACAATACGGAAATGTATATCATACCTTGTGTCAATCCGGATGGCTACATCTACAATCATACCACCAATCCCAATGGCGGAGGCATGTGGAGGAAAAACAGGCGGCTCAATGCAGACAATACTTATGGTGTCGATCTCAATCGAAACTATGGCTTCAACTGGGGTTATGATAACACGGGCTCATCGCCCACCACCTCAGATGATACCTATAGGGGTACAGCAGGATTCTCCGAACCCGAGATCGCAGCGGTCAAATGGTTTGCAGAGCATCACAATTTCAAAATAGCGGTCAACTATCATACCTATAGCAACATGCTCGTGTACCCCTGGGGTTATCAGGCGAGCTTCCTCACGCCTGACTCATCGCTGTTTGAGACCTATGCGAAGACAATGACAAAGTACAACGGATTCCTGTACGGTACCGGCGATCAGACCGTCGGCTATACTACCAATGGAGACTCTGATGACTGGATGTACGGCGAGCAGGTCACTAAAAACAAGGTCCTTTCTATGACTCCTGAATCGGGTTCTCAGGCCTTCGGCTTCTGGCCGCCAGCATCAGAGGTGACCAACGTGGCCAAAGAAAATTTTGACCTCATATACTATGCTCATAAATTTTTACTGCGCCACCTTGAGCTCAAGGATATTTCACCGAAGGTAGTACTCACGCACCAGTTCTGGTTTAAGTATGAAGCACAGCGCCTCGGCCTGGACTCTCCGGCATCTTACAGCATTCACCTAGTATCGTCTGACCCCAATGTGACTACAGGGGCAGCGCTGAAAAACATTGCCAATCCGGCATTGCTCTCTACTGTGACTGACTCATTCTTTGTGCAACTGAGCCCCTCGATCACTTCTGGCACCAATTTTAGTTTTGAAGTGGTGATCAATAACGGACTCTACACATACATCGATACGATCACCAAGAAATATATAAGCGGAGATACGATCTATTATAATGATTGCAACGCGATGACGGACTTTACCTCTCCCACATGGAGCGCTACGACGGCAAGCTATACATCACCTACCAGTTCTATCACCGATAGCCGGACTGGCAACTATCGCGACAATACCGATACGAAAGTGACACTCACAAATGCTATTGACCTCAGTGCTGCCACATCAGCTACATTACTCTTCCAGGCTAAATGGGCTATAGAAAAAGATTATGACTATGTACTTGCAGAAGCATCTGCGGACAGTGGCGCCACCTGGAATGCGCTCTGTGGCCTTTACACCAATGTGGGCACTAATCAGGGTAATAGTACGCAGAGCCTCTTCG
>JAOQAO010000228.1 GCA_025963485.1 Bacteroidota bacterium
TGTTTGCAGCCACACAGGGTTTTTATTGGGTAAATGAATGGCACGGGGATCATTGAAGCCACGTACACCCTGCAATGTGCCATAAGCATGGTCAAATGAGCGGTTCTCCTGCATCAGCAGTACTATATGCTCTGCATCCAGATAAGTGCTGCCAGTCTCCGGGTCAATGGCAAATGCTTTTTGAATGGATGCAGGCACAAATTGAGAAACCCCCGCTCCGGCGGAAAGCAACACTGCCTTTTTCAAAAAATCTCTTCTTGAATCCATACGCAAAATATAATTGGTGATCGTAAAACTAATATAAGCTGCCAAAATCAGTCTCAGCAATTTTATCCTTAACCTAATGATATTATTAAAGAAACTTATGGACCAGGTTTTCTATGATAGCACAAGTGTTTACCTGATGGACTTGTCATTGATTAAGTGTCTTTGTGTCTCTCAGTCTATCGGTTAAAATGTATTGTGCAAGTCAGACTTCCCCTTTTATAAAAGTCCCTAAATGGGGAATAAATTGGTCGGTATTTGGTGATTTATAGAGAGATAAGCATATATTATTTGATGTTGTTTAATACAACGCCAGATGTCTATCTGGGGAAAAATCTCTCTGATATACATATGTATATATGTCAAATGATATTCGTGAAAATTCCATATAGGAGGGTACAATAAAAATTGCATGTTTTTTGAAGGAAGGTAAAAGCAAATCAACGATGATTTCATTGGATATTAAAATTCGGTACAGTGAGGACTAAAGCAAAAAAACATAAAAATGAAAGCATTGAGAATTATCCTAATTACACTTCTTGTTTTGTATGGACTCGGAGCATTGGCCGGAGCCGTATTCAGCCTTTTCTATCCGGCGAGACAAGCTGAAATGCAACACCTGGGGGAAATGACAATTGGTTTGGAAAAGTTGCTTCTGCTATCCGGAGCATTACTCGTTGGGCAGGTGTGGCTGTATTTTTCTGCACTTGCGTTGCTCGTTAAAAATATGAAGGAAGGATATATGTATGCGGTGACATTAGGTTTTATAGAATTTTTCCAGGCTATTGTTATTGTGGTTGCATTTGGCGTACACTATTTCGGCAGCGCGATGGACTACTTTGCAATTTTGAAAGGCCTGTTATTACTGGTACTGGCTTTAGTTACATTCAAGAAAAGTCAAACTTCGGCGGCTCTAAATGACCCCACTATCAACTGACTTTGCTCACCTTTCCCAAAAGGCACCCTAATAACCCGCACAAAAAACTAACTTCGCCATGCTAAAAAATAAAACATGGCCTTAGAAGATACATTGAGAGCGCGTGGCAATAACCAATGCGAATTGTGCAAGTCCGATATCGGATTAAGCGTATACGAAGTGCCACCACATCCTGAGCAAAGAGAAGAAGACAGTATCCTCGTGTGCGAAAAGTGCAAAACGCAACTTGACAAAAAAGAAGAACTGGACAGCAAGCACTGGAGCTGCCTGAATGAAAGTATGTGGAGCGAAGTGATCCCCGTGCAGGTGGTCTCCTGGCGCATGCTAAACAGGCTCAGGGGCGAAAGCTGGGCGGCAGATGCCATCGACATGATGTTCTTCGATGACGAAACAATGGCCTGGGCCCGGTCTACCGGCGACCATGAGAATAGCAGCGACGTACAGCTGCATAGAGATGCTAATGGCAATATCCTCCAGGACGGCGACAGCGTAGTACTCACCAAAACCCTCGATGTCAAAGGCTCAGCGATCAGTGCTAAATTGGGCACAGTGGTCAAAGGAATAAAACTAGTGGCAGACAACGTGGAGCAGATAGAAGGCAAGATAGACGGGCAGACCATCGTCATCCTGACCAAATACCTGAGAAAAGGGTAAGGGACCTAAATCTTCACGCTTCTTCGCCTTTGCGGGTAAAATGTAATACACTATTTCGGCCTCAGCGCCTTGATAGCCCTATCCGGATAGTCCGTGATCAGGCCATCCACACCGTCATTTTTGAGGGCGATCATTTTAGTTATCTCGTTTGGTGTCCAGGCGATGACCTTGATCCCGAGTGCGTGGCATTTGGCGATCATTGCTTTGTTACAAAGCAGAAAAGTAGGGCTATAAACAGTAGGATTGAAGTGGAGGTCCTTCAGGTTGGTTTCCAGTACATCCGTAGTTTTTTCTGACATCAGTGAGGTCATCGCAGCCTCGTCAGCCTTATGCAGTTCCTGCAGTATGCGCATATCGAGCGAGGCGAATAGCGTACGCGCCGCTATGCCTTTTCCTTTCACCACATCATATACTAGCTTGCTGTATTGCGGTGGCTCTGGGTGCATCACTT
Source organism: Bacteroidota bacterium (assembly GCA_025963485.1). Taxonomy (GTDB): domain Bacteria; phylum Bacteroidota; class Bacteroidia; order Chitinophagales; family LD1; genus UBA1941. The sequence goes on from JAOQAO010000228.1 coordinate 2,307, forward strand.
CATCGCCTTTTTTGGAGGATACGATCTGGATATTATAGTTGACCGAAGTGAGATTGTTCTCTTTGATGTATTTCTCCACCGCGTCTATCACCTCTGAAAGCAATGGTTTGTAGGCGGCCTCCTTGACCTGGTCTGTGAAGCGGCTATTACCTCTGGCTCCGCAGTCAAACTTTTTGATCTCATCATAGGTCATCGTATATATCTTGTATTTGTCCTTATCGGCACCGGTCATAGGTTTCCCGTCAGGGTGGGAGCAGACGTCTTCGTCTATCGTCAGGTCATGTGAGACGACCACCTGGTTATCCTTGCTGATCACGACATCCATCTCTATGGTGTTGACACCAAGCTTGACGGCACGTACGAATCCATGTATGCTATTCTCCGGGTACATTCCTCTGAAGCCACGGTTGCCCCCTATATCTATAGTACTGGTTTGAGCTATCACTGTGGACGCCAGAAGGGACAGGAGTATGATGTTTATTAGTCTCATGTTGTTGCGTTTGGTTATGACTAAATTAAAACATAAATTTAAATTTCACCGCGTCGTTCCGTAATTTTTGGATGCAAGCCTTATTCCTTCACTTGCTTTTTGTTGATGGCGGTGCTGATTTTCGTGTAGTAGTCGACATCATCCAGGCGCAGGCACGGTACACCCATAGCCTCACTTTCATATGCTACCAGCCCGTGTGACTCGGAGTAGGACATATATAGATTGAGGTCCATAGCTCCAAGGATACCCAGAAATTCCATTCTGGACAGATTCCTGCCATGTGCGATGATCCTGGCATTCAGCTTCATGAAGTTGAATACATTTTCGTCCAGCACATGCACTACTGTATTCTTATTCATCAAAGCGTAGATAACCTGGTTGTGCAGGTTTTTATTGAAATTGTTATTGCCCAATACGCCAATATGGATTTTCGTGGGATCGGTTTCTATCAGTTTTACACCCGGTGGGATCGTAGACGCTTTTAGTGGCTGATAAAAAGTGTCAAAACCATAAAGCTCACTAAACACCTTTTCCAGTCCTTGTTTCACAAAACCCATTCGATAGATTTTCTTTTCCTGGCCATACAATATCAGGGATTCTATCAGATACTGGGCAGGAATAGAATGAAACTCACTGATCGTACCATGATACAACGTCTCTATCTGGCAGCTTGTATAAAGTTCATCTATGAATTTGAAAAAGTACTGTGCAAATCCACTGACGATCACCTTTTCAAATTTCAATTCTTTTATCTGCTGGCAGACCTTTATGATTTCATCATCAGAGAGTATGGCATTGGAATATGACTGTGGGATCTCCAGTACGTTTTCGGGATACAGGTCCCTGGTGGCATTTGCTATTCCCAGGTAGTGGGTTTTGGTAGGAGCGCCGTATATCACCAGTACATCGCTCTTACCTCTTATTGTATTGAGCTTTTCGCATAAGTCAAGGATTAGCCGCTTCCGATGTAAAGGTTGCAATAGCCTGTTTTTTATTCTGCGCAACATGATCCGTTATTGATTAGAATGCTAAATAGTATTTTATTTTTCATTTGACCCATTTCATTTTTTATCCCCTGTGCCACCGATGATCGTTATAGCCAAACTTCCTATATCTTCGCTTTAAAATTACCCGATGAAAACACATTTATTCCTGCTTGGCTTATGTGCATGTATCGCCACTTCCTCCTGCAACCTTATACAGCAGAAAGTGGTACAGGGCTTTGACAAGATGAATGAACAGGAGTCAAAAGTGGCGGATTCATTGCGGGCCGTGCTCATCAGCCAGCGCCAAAATTACGCGAAGGATACGGCTTTTGCCGCTAGTATGGATACGTTGTACGAGCATGGCTTCAGGCTGGCTGCTTTGTGTGACTCTATACGTACAGAGGCTGGTGGCGATGGGTATTTAGAGCAATACGGCACGGAGCTTTACTTTTTCCACAATTTTGTCAATCATCATTTCGAATATGATGAGCATATCAACAGTCTGCAGATGGTCATCGGTATGGGCGGGGCAGCTCGCATCAAGGGCAAAAAAACAGAAAGGCAAACCTTCGTTCATCCTATGCTGACCGTTATGGTCAAACCAGCAATAATGCGGATCATCTTCGCCTGCAGATCGCAGTATGCCTATGCCGACTCAAGTGAGGCTGCCGACTGACACCTATGAACCGGGCCGCCGGGCATAGCTGCCCGGGAATAGTGGAAGGATAAAGATGGAAAGGACTATTTCCCCATTTTCGATAGTGATCTGCTAAAATACTTTTCAAGCTACTGCACCAGATCTTCTGTGTTCTGCATTTCTATATAGTTTTAAACGCATTTGCATTAGAACCGAAATCGTTTCAACTGCCGAGTTCTTTCGCCCTGTTCAGCGCCGCAAAAAGGGCATCATGTATCGCCTCCTTTGTATTCAGCGTTTCAAATACTTTCAGCGCTGCTTCTGTCGTACCACCTCTCGATGCCACTTTGCCGATCCACTCTGCGCAGGTATTCTCACCCTTGCTCTGCAGGTGTATGGCCCCCAGGAATGTCTGCTGCACCAGCAGCTCCGCCTCCGAGTCTTTAAATCCCATTCTCATCGCGGCCTGTATCATACTTTGCATATAATAGAATACATACGCCGGTCCACTACCCGATACCGCTGTCGCAGCATCTATCAGGGACTCGTCATCTACGTGCATCGACTTGCCGGTAGTATTGATCAGGTTCTGCACGATAAAAAGTTCCTTCATATCCATATGCGGCGTAGCCGTAAATACCGTCATCCCCATACCTACTTGCGCCGGAAGGTTAGGCATACAGCGAACGATCTTTTCTGCCCCTGTGCTGCTGATGAGGGTTGCTACTCTCACACCTGCCATCACAGATAGGATGACTTGATGTTCTCTTATAAATGGTTTGATCCCCGTCGCCAGCGCTGGAAAATCCTGCGGCTTCACAGCGAGGATGATGATATCAGCCTTAGTGATAAAATCGCCCGGCTCATAGTGTATCTGGTCCTCGGGTACATTGATACTCGCGGCCTCTGAGTGCTGCGATACTTTGTCCAGTATATAGAGATTTTGAGGACTGATAAATCGTGAAGAAAGGAAACCTTTGGCATACGTCCTGCCCATATTGCCAAAACCGATGATAAGTATTTTCATGCACTCAAATTAACGATGAATAATTAATAGTTTATACTGTAAAACGCGTATGTCATTATTTTTTAAATAAGAAACCCCGCAGTTGCGGGGCTCCTTATGGTCTAGATTGGGTTGTGTTTTTCTTGAGCCGTGACTATTTGTTATTCACAGGGGCCACATTGAGAGGCGCATCCTGTACACTGCCATCCTGCAGTTTTACCAGCTCATTGCTAGTTCTGAATTTGAATATCGCTTTGTCTTTTCCATATCCGTATACTGCCGGAGCCAGGTATTTCCCTTTTTGCCACTCAGCTTTCTCGATCTCCACCCTGCGCGCCTCAGGATGTGCCTGCATGTATGGATCATTGCGCACAGCTGTCACCTGCCATGATACCTTCAGGCCTGCTTTGCCACCCGCTATGGAGAATTTATTTCCATCTATTTCCTTTGAGATATGCAGCTCCGGAGCAGAGGCTCCTACCGGGGTCAGGATATATGAATATTCGATGTTGAGCGAAGAAAAATAATCCGGCAGTGTGACCGTAGCCGTACCAAATGCATCGCATACTATATTGCCACGATAGAAATCCAATACTTCGTTTGACTCAGCGCAGAAGTGATTGAGGAATTTATTGGCCGGATCCAGCGGGTGGTCTATATGGAAGTTTTTTGTACCGAGTACATCGAGGTTTCCGAGCGCACCTATGTTTGTGCCAGAGATGACTCCGTATCCGGTTGCGGTATTGCTTGTGCTTCCCGCTACCCCTTCGTCTTTGCCGATACCATATACACCTGCATTATCATTGCTGGTAGTGATAGAGTACGTATTATTCCCAAAAACCCCCAGACCGCCGTCTGTAGTACTTTGTCCTATCACACCGTAGTATCCTTGTCCCACCACTCCCGGGGCCCTGAGTGTAGGAGTGCCGGTAGCTGCGCCATTATTCAGTCCGAAAACGGCTGCTGTAGAGTTGCTGTTATTTTCGCCTACTACACCTTGGAGGCCTTTGCCATATACACCATCACCACCGGCTGTGCGCAGGTTATTTCCATAGACACCCGCTTGCGCAGTACCCGTAGATAGCACCTGTCCCGCCACGCCAAACGCCGCAGAACTCGAACTGCCCAATACCGCAGATACGAGATTCGACGTGCTCGCTGTGGTAGCTTGTATAGTAGCATATGCTGCGCCAGGTAGTGTACTTACTGCATTGATAGCTACGCCTGACGCAGATTCAAATACTGTCAGTGCCGCACTATCCGTAGTAGAGCTCACGATCTTCACCGCACCTGAGTTTGCAGTGATCAGCCTGCCCGCTCCAGCACCACCGAAATTATAAGCCTGGTTCAGTGTACCGCCTCCGGCACCTGTAGGTCCGGTGGGTCCTACAGTACCCGCAGTGCCGTTAGTGCCCGCCGGTCCGGTCGCGCCTGCGAGGCCAGTCGGTCCTGTTGCGCCATTAGTTCCATTCGTACCGTTAGTTCCGTTTAGGCCGTTTGTGCCATTTGTTCCGTTTGTTCCTGCCGGACCGGTCGGGCCCGTTGGGCCAGCTACACCATTGGTACCGTTGATCCCGTTAGTTCCATTTGTTCCGTTAGTGCCTGCAGCTCCTGTCGGCCCTGCAGTTCCAGTTGGTCCCGCTGTACCAGCAGCGCCAGTTGCGCCGGGAGTGCCAGCAGCACCGGTCGGCCCTGTAGCGCCACCACCTGCGCCTGTAGCGCCTGTCGGTCCTGCAGCACCTGTCGGTCCTGTTGCGCCACCACCTGCGCCTGTTGCGCCAGTCGGGCCTGTGGCACCTGTAGATCCTGGTGTACCTGCTGCGCCTGTAGGTCCCGCTATACCTGTAGTGCCAGGCGTACCATTAGCTCCTGTCGGTCCGGTAGCTCCGCCGCCTACACCTGTCGGACCCGTAGGCCCTGTACCGCCGGTTGCTCCGCCACCTGCGCCAGTCGGTCCGGTTGCTCCGGGTGTACCGGCTGCACCCGTAGGTCCGGCTGTGCCTGTTGCACCCGGTGTTCCGTTAGCACCCGGTGTACCATTTGCTCCTGTCGGTCCTGTCGCTCCGCCACCCACACCTGTCGGTCCGGTAGGCCCTGTAGTGCCCGCTGTACCTGCGCCTGTTGGACCTGTCGGGCCCGCAGCGCCGGTCGCGCCCTGTGCACCTGCAGGGCTATTAGCTGCATACAGCGCATACGGCACACTGACCAGCTGGGTCGTGCCCATAGCTATGAAATTTGTCCCACCGGTCACGTCTATATCTACTTCCATGTATTTTGATCCGGTTCCCCAGTTGACAGATGCGAAGCCGGGAGCTGCTCCGATAGCTATTGATATGAGTCCAAATTGATTGGTCGTAGCCGGCTGTACATCCTGGTATACCACAGCGCCGGTAGGAGAGACATCATGGATGATAAACCTGACATTCACATTCGCATTGGCCATCACCTGGCCCGTTGCATTGCGTACGACGGCCTGATAGTTCATTCTTTGAGGGACCTGAGCGAATGTGGCCAAAGCCGAAACCAGCATCGCTGCAAAAAGCATTAATCTTATTTTCATTCTTATTTTTTAGAACCGTGAATTTACCCACATTTCCTTCGCCAGCAGCGGCTTTAACACTATAAATTTCCGCCCAAACCTTAAACCTCTGAGCGATCTCCCGGCTTATCTCAAATGGTTGGACGGGATTGTCATTTTTTACTTCACCTGTATATATTTTCTGTTCACCGACAGCCCCTGATCATCGCTTCCTGTTTGATTGAAGCAATCCATGCGTTGGACAGATTCAGTTGCACAACGCGTATCTTATATGAATGTTTACCGTTGGTAAATTGACCAATGACTTCCTGGCATCGTATAGCAAACGAAAATCATTCATGCAGCAACACATTGATCCGCAAAACAGCGGCACCACTCTGATAGCAGAGGGCAGTTCATTTTCTGTTTTCAAGTTCTTCTCCATTTTTTTTGGTGGCATCGTATCGCTGGTTCTTATCCTCCCTGTACCCTGGATGGGCACCATCATAGCTGTGGGCCTCGCATGGGATCAGCTATGGCTTCGCCTGCGGGATACTGCTGCTGCTTTGCGCATAGGTGATGTGCTCCATCGCATGGCTGCATGGCTCGCCTCCCATATCATGCGCGATGAGCGCAATGCACCGTATCTCTATACAATGGTGGGAGTGGGGCTATGGACACCCGTTTTGTTCTGGGGCTGTTTCTTCTGGCAGGTGTTTGCGGGTTATCAGGTCGCATGGTACATACAGGTGATCGTTGCTTTCGCATACAATGTACTAATGATGGGCCCCTACTTCCGCTTTTTCTCCAATATCGCTACGCTCATACACAAGGAAGGCCACGACACGCGAGGCCTTTTCAAAAAGCCCCACGCATGGTTAAATAATGTTTTCGGATGGTGGCTGGGGATATTTTACGGACATATACCGGAGACCTACCCGCTTGGACACCAGCGTATCCATCACAAATACGATAACGGCCCCGGCGACGTGACCTGCACGCTCGATCTCGACCGCTCGGACCCCTTGCAGTGGTTTATTTACCTGCGCCGCTTTGCGCTCTATTGGACAGGTATATCGGTGCTGGCCTATTTTATCGGCAAAAGGCAATGGAAGCCCGCGGGACGTATGGCGCTCGGTATGGTTTGTTTCTATGGCCTTGTCATTGCGCTGATGGTGGTCAATCCTTGGTTTGGTTTCGCATACCTTCTGCTGCCACACCTGACGGTGATCATCTATCTCGCCGCGATCAATTATATCTGGCATACATTCTGCGATCCTGTAGATCAGGACAATGCATTCGTCAACTCCGTGACCATTCTCGACGGCCACTACAATGTATTCAATGAAGACTTCCATGTCACACATCACCACCACCCGCAGATGCACTGGACCAAAATGGCTGATGACTATTACAAAAACGTAGAGAAGTATAAGGCGAATATGGCATCTACTTTTCGCGATACACAGGAGTTTGAGATGTTCGTCTGGCTGATGATGGGGCGCTTCGACCTGCTCGCATCGCACTATGTAGACCTGACGGGCAAACTCAGCCAGGAGGAGATCATCGCTTTGCTCAAATACAGGATGCAACCTATCACCGTATTCCAAACCGAAACAGCGGAAGCCGCATAAACATATTACCAATGCATAGAACCACAGACATTTTTCAAAAGCTTATTGGATTATTGCTTTTTACGGCTGTGAGTGTGGATGCCTTCCCGGCCCGTTACGGTGCAGCGGCCGATGACTGGAAGCTCGGTACTGAGAAAGATGGCATCAAGGTCTACACGCGAAAAACCGAACAAAGCAAAATGCGTACCTCCAGGGCAGAGATGTTCGTACCGGTTTCAGTGGATCAGATATTATCTGTACTCAATGACTTCAATAGTTATGGCGGCTGGTTCCCCAGTTGCAAAGACGCCAGGATACTCAAGCGTATAAACGATCATGAGTTTATGGCCATACTGACGTACAAGACTCCCTGGCCGCTACCCAACCTGGACTGTGTGGAGCGGGTGATCCTTGACCGCAAACCGGGAAACGATACTTCCTATATCAGGGTCAAGGCGGAACCGGATTACGCGCCTATGGTCAAAGACGTTTCACGTGTCAAGCAGATGGAGGCATCATGGAAACTTATCTCCGTGAAAGGAGGGACCTACGTGATCAATGAATACTATTCAGACATGGGGGGCTTGGTTCCCGCCTGGATAGGCAATACACAGGCCGTAGAGATACCATACAATATATTTTCAGGCATCAAGCAGCGCATTATTGCTCTTTTCAAAAAGAAATAAAAAGGCGACCATCTCTGATCGCCTTTACTGTTTAAGGGCTGCTTGTTTTACTGCTGCTCTGTCTTTGTCTCTGTTTTTGCTTCGTCAAAGTTGTACCACCCTCCGCAGCGTGACTTAAATTTTTCACGCTGGTCGGGGCTCATGTTCTGCCATTTCTCCTGCATACGTTTCTGCCATTCGGCGTTATTATACCACCCATGGTGGCCTCCCGCCCAGGCATATCTGCGGTGGCGCCATCCACCCCATCCACGCCCGCCAAAAAAGAGCCGTGCCAGTGCGAATATGCCGAGTGCTTTGAGGAATGTGAGGGAGCCGAAGCCGAATAGAGCAGGCATGAGCCAGTTCCACAGCCCCATAGTGGCAAAGGCGGCGGCTGTGACAAAGGCAATAGGTATCAATACCCATAAAAATCTGAATCTGCGTATCATAATATTTTGTTTTTTGTTTTGATAATAAATAAAGAGGCCTCCTGTGCGGGCATGCTATCGCACTCTTGGCCTACATTATGGTAGACGCAGCAGCAGGAGTTTTACTTTATCCAGGTCAAAATATTTTTGATGCCTCCCTGCCATCCGTTAAAGGCGTGTGGTGAATATGTATTGCAATGAACCGGGAAAATAGCTAACTCGCACCCTGAAAACCCACCGACCATGGATCTGCCATATGAGCTCAGGGACCTGCTCCGCCAGGCCTACTCCGCCGAGAAAGCCGCTGCATTTGCCTATCAGGGCCACGCCGCCGCTGTCAAAGGCCTCGACAATAAAACACGCATCAGAGAGATAGAGAATGACGAATGGATACACCGCGCAGAGGTGCTTAGCCTCATGAAGCAGTATAATGTTCCCATCTCCTGGTGGTATGAGTTTAAGTATCACATCATCGGCAAATTTATCAGCTATAGCTGCTACGTGATAGGCTGGTTTACGGCCATGTATTTCGCCGGGCGCCTCGAGAGTGGCAATGTCAATGAATATTACAGGATGGTAGAGCTCTTTCATACCGAAGGTATCACTGAGCACGATGATATCCTCGAGGAGATGGGCATCAAGGAGAAAGAGCATGAAGTGTTTTTCCTGAGCAGGATACGCTCGCATCCATGGCTGCCCCTATTTGAGAAACTATTCGGATGGGGCGCCTCAAAGAGCTACAATCCCCTGGATATGGATGATCCCGAATAGTCGCTTCGCAAACCGCCAATTCATTTTATCTTAGGACCATAAAACATTCTTTCCGCATTGAAACGTACTATCGTCATATTGATTTTCGCCCTGCTATGCTCCCGCGCATTTGCATCTACGGGTGCCGGTGTCAGGAGTGTCGTATTCAGAACTTATCAGGCAGATACTGTTGACTATTTGGAGAAGCTGAAGGGAGACCTCCACTACTATCGCGGTATGAAGGCGACAGGGGCCGTGCTCACGGGTACAGGGGCAGCTTTTTTCGTAGCAGGGCAGGGCATGTTCTGGGCCAGCGTGGCGCTCAATCAATCTGGCCGCCGCAGTTATTCCCCCGTAGCGCGTGATCCGCTATGGTTAGCGGGGTTGGGAGGGACAGTGCTTAGCGCTATACCATTTGCCTTCGGCATACCACTGCTCAAATACGGCACAAAAAAAGTCCGCCAGCTCAAAATAGAGATCAAAGCAAAGGAGAAGCGCCTCCAATAAATTGTCTGGGCTGATAATTGTATTTTTTTTAAAAAAAAACTTTGCGTTCTCCGCGTTCCTTGCGGTTAATATGTATTTGTATTTCCTGACATCCGGTCCCAAAGCAGGACTGTTTCATTATAGGATTTCAACATCTAAAATGGCGATATTATTGCTTCTGCGTCGCCTCCAAACCTCCTAAAGGAGAGCTTTAATACATTGCGAAGGATTCATGTATTCTCTTGCCTTTTTACTACTGAAGCATTGTTATTATTAGACAGAGGTTGCCCGCCCGAGTAGATTGATGCCGGATTAGTCGGGCAGGCTTTCCGCAGGATTCTTCGAACGACTTTTATAATTTCTATTTTTTATGGATGATCTCGGCTGAGCCGAGACGCATGACGTGTAATTATTGTTTGATGATCAATGTTTCATTCTCGATTTGCATGCGAAGTTTTTGCATATAAAGGTCTGATTTTTAGTCTGTAGGTTCTTCCCTCTCCTTTTAGGAGAGGGAAGATGCCGAAGGCAGATGCCTGCCCTGTGGGGTGAGGCGACAATTGGCGTAAGCAAGGCTCCCATAGCACAAAATGTTAGAATGAAACAGCCCTCCGGTCCAAAGGTTTCTATATCACCTTTACATACTTTAAAGTAAAATCCCCGGTCATTCGTCTACTATATCAAATGCACGAAGCATCCATATATCAGGTGACGGACATACCCAGGCAAAGTGTCGTACAAGCGGTCAAAGACTATGGCAAACGCCTCTTTGGGTTCGTACGCGGCCGGGTGCGCAGCGATGAGGATGCGGAGGACATCATGCAGGAGATATGGTACCAACTCAGCGGTGCAGTCGAGACCACCGAGATAGAACAACTCAGCGGCTGGCTCTATCGTGTAGCGCGCAATAAGATCACCGATAAATATCGAAAAAAGACGACGGAGTCACTAGACAGTATGATCTATGAAGATGAGGAAGGCTCCCTTGGCTTAAGCGAAATACTTTTTGCAGATACGACCTCTCCCGAAATGGAGCATCTTAAGGAGATGTTCTGGGAGGAACTCTTCACTGCGCTCGATGAGCTACCCGAAGCCCAGCGGCAGGTCTTTGTCTGGAATGAACTCGAAGATCAGACCATGCAGCAGATAGCAGACCGCACCGGTGAAAATCTCAAAACCATCATCTCCCGCAAGGGATATGCGGTCAAGCACCTCCGCAAAAGACTCGAAACACTTTATACAGAATACTTCAACTACTAGGAGGCGCATATGATGAATGATACAAATAAACGCCCGTGGCGGTTCCTGTGGCTGGGTCGTATGATTGTCATGCGTAGCGTATTTGCGATCATCATCGCCGAGGCGGTCATGATCCTCTGGAATATGATCCTGCCATCACTGATACATGTCAGCGCTATTAACTATTGGCAGGCGCTTGGGCTGCTCGTGCTCGCGAGACTGCTCACTGGCAGGGCAGGAGGGCATGGATGTGGCCCCGGAGGCGGCCGATGGCATGGCAAATGGAATAATATGACCGCAGAGGAGCGGCAGGCTTTTCGTGATGAGTGGAGGAAACGGAGATAAATGGCCTATACGGATATTGGTGTGATATTACTGTCCACGGTTTGGCGACTCCATAGGCTACTTGGTTTAGCTCTGCAAAAACTTTACTTTTAGTAAGTATGCTTAAATAATTACTGTCATGAGTAAAGATCAAACAAAAGACCTGCTTAAATTTCTGGCACCTTTTGACCACGATATCCAGGAGTTGGTCTTTTGGTTGAGGGATTTTGTATGGGACCTGTATCCCCACGCCAATGAACTGATCTACGATAACTACAACGCTGTGGCTTTTGGCTGGTCTCCCACGGATAGAGTGGGGCATACTTTCTGCTCTATAGCTGTCGGCAGAACCAGCCGCAATATCCACTTCGGTTTTTATTGGGGATCGGAGATATCTGACCCTAAGAACTTACTCCTTGGTAATGGTAATCAATACCGTTATATTCTGGTAAAGAATAAGAAGGATTTTCCTAAAGCCTATATGAAGAAGTTGGTGAAAGAGGCCTTTGTTAATTCATTGGCGAAGGTGAAAGACCCCAGGCAAATGATGCAGGGCCAGACTATCACCAAATCGGTTTCCGCAGTGAAACGTACGCTCAAAAAAAGTGTGATCATCAAAAGGAAGTAACAATAGCTATGATATGTGCCCGGAGTTCAAAGAGTGATATATCCCATCTTCCATTCAGCTAGAAAATATGCTACCGAATAGGACACCTGCAGATAGCCTATCAATGTGGTCACGATCGCGGTCAGGGTAAAGGAAACGACTCCTACGTCGTTAAGATGCTGGGCAGGCGAGAAGGTCTCTTCAACTATTTTATTCAGCTGTTGTTTGTACCTGATATATGCTTGCTTTATCATGGCGTTATAGATTTAGGATAGAGGTATCTCTTCATGGGAGTTATCCTCTCTGTCTATAACGTTCTAAAACTATGCCGAATTGCATTCACCCGATCATTCCT
>JAOQAO010000241.1 GCA_025963485.1 Bacteroidota bacterium
ACAGAGATTCTTCATCTTTAATATTTACAGCAGAAAAAGGATTTAGTTACAAAAAACCGAGAATAAACTTAATGCAAGCAATAAATGTATCAAAAACAAGATACCAACACATAGACGTCTAATATAAGAAATTAGATGCAAATCACTTAGTTGTACATAAAGGCATACCTTTGTTAAAAATATATCTACTTTGAAACACGGCATAGCTACGATCAGCACTATTCCTATGAGACAGGCGCCCGGCCACCGCAGCGAGATGGTATCCCAGCTGCTCTTTGGAGAGACCTATGAGATACTGACCACAAAAAACAACTGGTTGCAGATAAAGTGTACACTCGACGGCTACGAGGGCTGGATAGATGCCTCGCAGCACACACCGATGCTCGAAAAGGACTTCAAAGTGACCACGCTGGAAAATATCGGCGTGGCGATAGACCTATTCTCCAGTGCGACCTCTACGGACAAATCGGTGACACTCGTGACCGGCTCTTCCCTCCCATTTTACGATGGGATCAATTTCCGGGTGGGCAAGGAGAAGTTTATATACAACGGTCAGGCAGTAATGAGCGACCAGATACGCACAGTGAACATGCTGGAAAAGGTGGCGCTGCGCTATATCAACGCCCCCTATCTCTGGGGCGGGCGCAGTCCACTGGGTATCGATTGCTCGGGCTTTACGCAAGTTCTATACAAATGTATCGGCACCTGGCTCCCACGCGATGCCTACCAGCAGGCAGAAGCAGGCAAGGTGGTGAACTTCGCCGAAGAGGCGGTGCTGGGTGACCTGGCGTTTTTTCATAATGAAGAAGGCAAGATCACGCATGTCGGCATGATACTTAAAGACAAGAAGATCATCCACTCCTCGGGCCGTGTCAGGATAGACAACTTTGACCACTTCGGGATATTCGATGCAGAGACGAAGAAGTACTCACATCAGCTGAAGATCATAAAGAGAATGCTGTAGAGAGGTCTTGGGGCAACGTTGGCTCGATTCAATTGGAGATATCCGCTTTACCTACTCTCCCAATTTTTCCTTAAATTTACCATATGTACCAGCTAAATAACAGAGTAACGGTAGACGAAAATATCTGCAACGGCAAACCAACCCTGAGGGGTATGAGGATCACCGTACAGACCGTACTTGAGTTTTTATTTGCCGGAGATACCCCTGCTGAGATACTGGCTCACTACCCGATGCTGGAGGCAGAGGATATCGAAGCTTGTAAGAAATTTGCCATAGACGTGACCAACAGAACATACTCTATCAAAGCTGTGGCCTGATGCAACAATTTGTTATTGATGTCAATCTGCCTGCCGGCGTTCTTCCTTTTAGTAATGAGTCATGATATATGGCGTCTTAAGTCTGCCACTCTGTATATTGAGTGTCAAAAATGTGAGTTGCTCCTCTAGCGCAAGGTAAAAACAAAAATGCCCTCCGCAAAAGCAAAGGGCATTCTATAATATCTTAAGTTAACACTAGCCTTTAACCCCCTCTGCTGGTTCGAGATTCTCCTGTGCCTGAGTCAGAGAGACGCCCACATGATGGTTTTGTACCAGGGTCCACCCGAGGAAGCCGGCTACGATCGTTAGCACAAATCCTGCCGCGCAGATAATAATAGATGCAGTAGCCTCTGGTTGTACATCGTCCATGCGGTTGTACTGTATAAATATATTGATCGTGAAAAGCACCAATGCACTCACATTGGCAGCCATATGGTACAAGCCCGTCTTTTTAGCGCCTTTGGATGAGGGGATAGCCAGCCAATCTATAAAACCTGGTACTGCTGCCAGAAGTGCGGCGGCTACACCTGCTATATTGCAGGCAAGCGCTGCTTTAAACCAGAAGCTATTGAGGGTGCACGCGTAAATGATGTTGGTCACTAGCGTACCGGTATAAAAAGCAACAGGAAAAGCTACGATCATAGGGTGAATAGGGTGTCCGAGGATCTTTACTTTGCTGTACATATGTTTAGTTTTTGGTTATTCAATATGCCTCAACTAATGTGCCTGTTACGAACCTTAGTCCTCTCTAAAAAGTTAAATACATGATCCTTATAGCGAAGGACTAAGCAAACAACGACACCGGGAGATATTTTTGCCGGCTTGAGGGAATATTCTTGTGCTAATTGGGGCCAACTATGCCACAGCCATTTTGCCACAATCCTCCGCACACTTCTTGCATACTTCGCCACATTTGCGGCAGTGATCATTGTCGTGCTTGCCGCATTCTTCTGCACACAGTTCGCATATGTCTGCGCAGAGGCTGAGGTACTTTTCTTTATTCTCAGAGTCGCGGGCTAATATAGAAGCCGTAAGCTGGCAAATGTCTGCGCACTCGCGGTCAAGCTCGATGCAGCGAGCCATCATAGACACATCTTCCTCATTAAGGCAAGCGTTATAGCACATATTGCAGGTAGCAGCGCATTCGGCGAGTTGTTGTATCAGTTTATCTTGTCCCATGGCGTTGTATTTTTCTATAATTGCCACAATGTATGTGCCATGCTTGGCTTATGCTGATTTTATAGGTATTAAGCCATGCAGACATTTGCCAAAGGATAGCCCCCTTCACAATTTCATACAAATAAAAATGCCCTCTGCTTAGCAAAGGGCATTCCGCAATATCTGAATTTTTGAACCTTATTTCTTTCCGTCCGGCTTGAGGGCATCGGTGCCGGGGATATATAGCTTATAGCCAGCAGGGATGCTGAATGTCTCAGCTCCCAGAGTTTGTTTAGTTATCTTATCTGCCGCCGCCGCATTAGTACCGTTAGATGATTCAGTCAGCAGCGGGAAGCCTTTGACACCTTGCTGTGCCAGCGCCTGTATTTCCATGCTACCTTTGAAAAAGTCTTTGTATGCTACTGCATCGAAGTCAATATCCTTTGTGATCCATACATCATAGGATGCGCCGGCAGATGTGACGGTCCATTTCTCGCAGTTATAGCCCTGTATCTTCTTAGTGTCTGTGGTCTTAGCGACTGTCACACCCGGTGCGCTGCCGGAGATAGCCGAGGTATTGACCTCAAAGTAGACCTTCTCTCCTGCTCCGCCTGACTCGTATGTACGTAGTGTCTTTGCAGCAGCATCGAGGACCATGACGGTATTGCCTCCGGCGAGGTCTTTGCCGGTAGCGCTCATATCGAGGCGGCAATTATGCGCGCCAAGGTACCAGGTGATCTTTACATTATTGCCGCTGCCGTTATAGTTTGTAATAGACTGGCTGATGGTGCCCTCAAAGCCGAAGACATTCAGCGCGATCAGGCAGAGAGGCAATATGGCTAATTTGAGTTTCATTCTATTCTGTTGTTCTGATTGTTAATGATTAAGGTGCTACAGTTCCTTTGACGAGGAATGAGTTGTAAGGGCCGTCAGGCAAGCCTTGCAGCGGGTTTCCGTTGCGCTTGACCGCGAGGCCGGGATTGCCCGGGCCGCCGCCGAGTGGTACGGGGAGGTTCGTATTGATAGGACAGATAGTGCCTATGATCGGTATAGAAACGCACACAGAAAGATGGATATTCAGGCTGGATGCTGTACCCGGCTGTGCATACCCGCCGCCGTTGCCACCGATGACATTGGGGGTGATAGTGATGGTCGCGACGCTGATCGTGATGGGTATAGGCACTACGATCTGGCCTCCGGTACCCGGTACAGAATTCACTCCTGATGTAGCTGCAGTGCCTGCTCTGTAATAACCGAGCGTGATGCCGCCCGATGGCACAGTACCACCCTGGCCATTCTCAGAGCCGCCGCCGCCGCCTACTCCGAAACCCAGCGTGATATGGCCTATGATGGGTATGCTTGGCGAAGTGTATGACAGCCCTATGGAGCCGCCGCCGCCGCCGCCGGCATATATCTGGCCGGTATTGCGCAGTATGGTGCGGGTAGTCAGGTTGAGCGCATTGCCTCCATCGCCGCCGGGGTTGCCACCTACCGTAGAGAGGAGGAAGCCGCCCCCGTCACCGCCGCGTGCGAGCAGCGAGCCATTATTGAGGAAACCTACGATAGATAGCGGGTTGAGATTGCCGACTGTGAGCGATGGGAGTGCAGGGTCATTGGAATGAACCGTGACGCCGCTAAATACATTAACCACGACGCATTCTTTGACACCAGCGGGGAGTAGTGTGGAGTTCCTGCCCTGTACATCATAGTTATAGTCATCAGATGTGACATCTACTTCTACGCATGGTTTGATGTAGACATTGTACGTGAGGAAGTGTGCCTGATTGCCACAATAAGCGGTGATGAGGATAGGCACCATGCCGCTACCGGCGAAGACGTCAGCTTTGACTACGATATTGAATGTGCCTGATGTGCCGATAGTCGTGCTGCCCTGGCCGGTGATAAGCACTCCAGGAGGAGGCAGCGCGCTCCAGGTGGCATTGATAGAGCCTGAACCGTGGATATGATTGACGGTGATGGTGGCAAATACGGAGTCCATATTGACGCGGTCGAGTGTATCTGCAGGATGATTGATGGACATCTGGAAGTCGCAGTAGTAGCAGTTTGGCTCCCATGCCTTGAGCCAGCATTCGCCGTTCCAGTATTCGACCACGCTGTCAGTGGTATTATAGATCGTAAGGCCATTCAGCGGAGCATTGATGGCATTCATCTGTGGGGTGGTCAGCCGGGAAAGGCCGAGGCCCCTTTTGTTTGACTCCAGCTGCAGGATCGCACTGGAATCGGGATTAAGGATATTGATGCCCACCTGGCTGTATCCCTCTGTCAGCATGAAAAGGGAAATTATAACGAGTAGTGTATATTTCATTGAAAACTTAGTGATGTCCAAATATATCATTTTTAAGGAAATAATGAGGGTCAAATGCGCACCTTTTCAGCAAAGGAGAGCTTTACGCCGATGCCGACATTTTTTAATTCACAATCAGATGTGAACCTACGAAACAAAAACACGTAAATTGTTGATATTAAAATAATTAGAGGACACTTATATGTTCAAAACCTGTGGATATTTATGATCTGTCCACATGGTCATTCTTCCTGCCTCTATTTTTTTAACTTCGCAATCCTCGAAAATTTTGATTGGGGAAATGTGCGGCGCATGTCGTGTATTCCATTTTCAAATTTTCAAATCACCGGATTTTCAAATTCAAGGATATGCAGTTAACTACATTAGAGATCAAAGGCTTCAAGAGCTTTGCGGAGAAGACGACGATACACTTCAATAATAACATCACCGGTATAGTCGGGCCAAACGGCTGCGGTAAATCAAATGTGGTCGACTCTATCCGCTGGGTACTCGGCGAGCAGAAGACATCCATGCTCCGCCTGGAGAAAATGGAGAACCTGATATTCAACGGAACGAAAAGCCGCAAGCCATCTGCATTGGCCGAGGTGTCGCTGACATTTGAGAATACAAAGAACCTGGTATCATCGGACTATAAGACCATCACGATCACGAGGAAGCTATTCCGCGACGGAGAGAGTGAATACAGGCTCAATGATGTACCGTGCAGGCTCAGGGATATTACGACCCTGTTTATGGATACGGGAGTGAGCGCAGACTCATACGCGATCATCGAGCTCGGTATGGTGGATGAGATACTCAATGACCGTGACCATTCACGCCGCAAACTATTCGAACAAGCGGCAGGCGTATCGAAATACAAGAAGCGCAAGAAAGAAACGGTAGACAAGCTAAAAGCCACAGACGCCGATCTGGAGCGTGTGAAGGACTTGCTGTTTGAAATAGAAGGACAACTGAAGACGCTGGAAAAGCAAGCGGCCAAGACGAAGAAGTTCTATGAACTGAAAGAAGAATACAAGAACCTGTCACTGATGCTGGCGAAGTTTAACCTGCAGGAGTACAAGCAAAGCTTCAAGGACCTCGAGGCCAAAAGGCAGATAGAGGATGACAAAAAACTGGAACTCGAAACAGCGATCAAGACCGCCGAGGCAGCACTCGAAAAAGAGAAGCTGGACAACGTGGACAAGGAGCATGCGCTGATGGAGGTGCAAAAGAAACTGAATGCACTCGTGAGTGGAGTGAGCGAAAGAGAGAATGAGCGTAACCTGCTCAACTCGCAGTTGAAATTTGCGCATGACAAACTGGATGCTGCACAAAAGCAGATCATAGATGCCAATGACCATGTCGAAAAGTTGAAGCTGTCAATAGACAAACTCACCGTAGATAACAATACAGAGTCAGGCATACTCGATGGCAAGAAAGCTGAACTCACCGTGCTGGAAGATGCGCTCATTGAGATCCGCGATCATCACAATAAGATCAAGGAAAGCCTTAGCAGCGAGCAAAAGCTATATGCAGAAAAGGAAAGGCAGATATTCGAACTGGAGAAAAGGCTGGCGGTCAACCGCAGTAGCAACGAAACACTCCAGCGCGAACTAAGCCAAAGCGAAGAAGATACCATAGCAAAACGCAAAGAACTCGAAGAACTGCAAGCGCAACTCGATCAATACAAGGCTGAGCAGGAGAAAACTGATTTCACGCTGAAACAACTCATAGCAGATGAAGAAGCGCGCAAGCAACAGATCACCGACCTCGAGCAGTCCGTAGAAAAGACCCGCCAGGAACTGACGCAGGAGACACGCACACTCGACGCCAAGAAGAACGAATACGAACTGACCAAAAGCCTCGTGGAGAACCTCGAAGGCTTCCCTGAGTCGATCAAGTTTCTCAAGAAGAATGCGAAGTGGAGCAAGGAAGCTCCCCTCCTGTCAGATATCATCTACTGCGCCGAGGAATACCGCGTGGCTATCGAGAACTATCTCGAACCATACCTCAACTACTACGTCGTACAGAATGTAGAAGAAGCGATCATGGCGATCAACCTGCTCAATGATTCGTCGATGGGCCGCGCCAATTTCTTTATCCTCGATGACATCCAGAAATACGAAAACAGAACCACTACAGCTATAGATGGCGCCATACCTGCGACGCAGATCGTGGAGTTTGATAAACAGTATGAGAAGCTGAGCGCCTTCCTGCTGGATGGCGTATATATGATCGATGATGTATCGGGTTTCAATCCGGCGCAATTGTCTTCAAGCGGACAGAAAGTGGTACTGCTGACCAAGACCGGTAAATTCATCCGTCGAGATTTCTCCCTGAGCGGTGGTGCTGTGGGACTCTTCGAAGGAAAGAAGATAGGCCGTGCGAAGAACCTGGAAAAGCTCAAAGAAGAAATAGAAAAGCTGGAGCGTACGACCTACCAGCTGCATACCAAAGTATCCGATGCTGTCATCAAGACCAATCAGCTCAAAGCCGCGACGCAGACCAGGCAGATAGACGAGCAACGCAACACACTCAATCAATTCAACAATAAGCAATCGGCTACGCAGGCGAGCATACAGAGTCTGGTGAAGTTCCTCGAATCGTCAGACACGAAAAGTAAGAGTATCGCCGACCGTCTGCAACAGCTCACGCATGAGGTAGCAGATATCAATGACGAACTGGCCAACCTCCGCGAAACGCAAAACGAAGCCAAACAAGCGCTGGAGCAAACAGACAAAGAGTTTGTAGACTTCACTAACAGGCTGAGTGAGGCGTCGTCTAAATTTAATCAGAAGAACATCGAGTTTCACCAGCAGCAAAACAGGGTCAACTCCATCTCGCAGGAGCTGAACTTTAAGAATAGCCAGGTCGAGAGTTTCACCTCGCAGCTCACGCGCAATAATGAGACGATCATCGAGTGCAATATCACTATCGAGGAAAACCAAACCAAGCTGAAAGCTATCGAAAGCCAGCTCCTCGAAGGTTATACCAATAAAGAAGCGAT
>JAOQAO010000255.1 GCA_025963485.1 Bacteroidota bacterium
CACGTGGCCAATGTGAAGTGGCTTATTAGTATTAGGGCTGCAATATTCGAGTAGCACCTTCTTGCCATTAGGAGGGAAAGCAATAAAGTCATTCTTATCCAGATCCTGCAACCTCTCTGCCCAGAACCTATCCGTGAAGCTGATATTGAGGAAGCCTTTGACGACATTGAATTTGTCAATGACATCGAGTTTTTCTTTTAGTGCATTGCCGAGCATCTCGCCGGTTTGCTCCGGAGATTTCTTAGATAGTTTGATGAGGGGGAAAGTCACAACTGTGTAGTCTCCTTCAAATTCCTTTTTGGTGAGGCCGATGGTCACGGCGCTTTCTTTCACCTCGTTGCCAAAAAGTGTGGTGAAAACCTCTACAGTTGCCGATTTTAAGAGTTGCTCGATATTCATGATTTGGCAATATTACTAAGAAGTATTGTGATTTCAATTGCGAATTGTAGCGGAGGGCAGTTATCTGGCCTTCTCAAAGCGGATGGTTTTGAGTGCCTCCAGGCTTTCCTTTATGAAGACAGTATCCTTTTGATTGCTCCTCGTACTTTCAAAAGCAAATATGATAAACCGGTCGTTGAAGACAGTGGCAGCGGATAGGGTATTTGTTGTCTTTGCCGTTCTTCCCGGAGTAGTGTGAGCGGAGGTATCCACTTCATATAGATATGCATAATCATGATCACTGAGCCTTAGGCATCCGGTATCAATATTGTCTCCGGTATGCCATTTGGTATCCAGGCGCTGAATGGAGCCCAGGACCTGAGCTACATAAGCATGGGGCTCAAACGCATTTAATAGTTCTCTTTTCATCACAGGATGCAGAATAGTGAGCTGGTATAATGAGTCGGAACTGTTTTTAAGGAAACCGCTTTCTTCGATCAAACTTGCTTTTGATGATTGAATGCGGTAGTAATAATGATCATCAGCAGGATTGTCGTCATAAGCTTTCCAACTATGCATCGTGTCATACGCCAGCGGGAGAGTGATATGAATGACCCCTATAGAATCCTTAAGCTTTACCGTCCACTCGCGGTTAGTTTTTTTCCCCGGATGCCGCTGTGAGCAGGAGAAAAGCGTGCCTGATAGTATCAGTAGAAAAACTGCTGCCGTAGCTATTTGAAATATCTTGCCCATATACCATCTAAAACTAGTAATTTCGCATACAATTTTTCTAAGACGATGGTAAAGAATCCCAAATACAGAGACCTCATAGAGCAGACCTTTGACTTTCCGCAGAAGGAATTTACAATAGACAATAATGCGCTGCTGTTTAATAACCTGCCGCTCATGGAGATCGTAGAGAAGTATGGTACGCCCCTGCGCATTACCTACCTGCCCAAGATCGGTCAGCAGATACAGCGCGCCCGCAGGCTCTTCAATTCCTCTATCGCCAATCTTGACTATAAAGGCAATTATCACTACTGCTATTGTACCAAAAGCTCGCACTTCTCTTTTGTGCTGGAGGAGGCGCTAAAGAGCAAGGTGAATATCGAGACCTCCTCAGCCTTTGACTTCAATATCATCAAGAAGCTGGAAGAAAAGAAGAAGATCAACAAGGATATCACCATCATCTGCAATGGCTTCAAACCCCAGCAATACCAGGATAATATCATCAATGCTATCAAAGACGGCTACAAGAATGTCATCACCGTCCTGGACAATCTGGATGAACTCGATAAATACCAGCCCCTTGATGAGCCGCTGCAACTCGGTATGCGTATAGCTGCTGAAGAAGAGCCGAAGTATGAGTTTTATACTTCCCGCCTGGGTATCCGTGTCAATGATATCCTCCCGTTTTACCAGCAGAAGATACATGAGAATCCAAAGTACAAGCTCAAGATGCTCCACTTCTTTATCGATACGGGGATCAAGGATGTCAACTACTACTGGACGGAGTTTCACAAGGCACTCAGGATATATACCGACCTCAAGAAGATATGCCCCGACCTGACCACGATCAATCTCGGTGGTGGTATGCCTATCAAGCAGTCCCTGGCATTTGACTTTGACTATGAGTATATGATCAATGAGATCGTGACACAGATCAAATCCTCCTGTACAGATGAAGGTGTAGAGGAGCCGGATATCTATACAGAGTTTGGCACCTATACGGTGGGCGAATCCGGTGCGGTGATATTCTCCGTGCTGGGGGTCAAACAGCAGAATGACCGCGAGACCTGGTATATGCTTGACGGTTCCCTCATGAATAACCTCCCTGATATCTGGGGCCTGGCGCAGCGCTTTATCATGCTGCCGATCAATAGATGGAACGCCGAATACAAACAGGTCAATCTCGGCGGCATCACCTGCGATGTAGGCGATTACTACAACTCCGATGCGCATATCAATCAGGTATACCTTCCGGCCATGAAAGATGACGAGAAGCTCTATATAGGATTCTTCCACACTGGCGCCTATCAGGATACGCTCAGCGGCTACGGAGGCATCAAGCACTGCCTGCTACCGTCACCGCCCCACCTGCTCATCGATGAGGCAAAGGGTAAATTGTCCTACAAACTTTTCGCAGAAGAGCAGACAGCAGAGAGTATGATGAAAATACTGGGATACTAAACGAACATAGACTTTCCAGGTTTCAGGACTATAAATTCTGATACCAATAAATGAAGATGGCCTCCTGGCTACCGAAAACCTGGAAAGTCTTGTCTCTATAAATAAGAAAGCCCTGTCACTTTTTGATGACAGGGCTTTCTTATTTACGGCACCGTTCTGATTAGTGAGCTACAGAGATGCTTCCTTTGTAAACAGTCAGGTGATCGACACTACTCACATGTATCGCATAGAGGCCGCTTGCGAGGTTTCTCGTATCGATAGAAGAGGTAGCAGAGTTAAGCGTACCATTGTATACTTCGCGGCCAGCCATATCGATGAGCTGTATATGACTTCCTACTTCATTCGGAGCTACGGCGATATTGATCGTACTATTAGCTGGATTAGGATAAGCACTCACACCTGCCGCTGGTGCAGCGTCAGGTATACCGAGTACGACAGATGCGTCGAAGTGTACATTGTCAAGCCAGAGAGTCGAATTAAATTCGGCGCCCGGGCTTTTGCCAGACTTGAATATGATAGACAAGGTATCAGGCGCACCTGAACCTGTATAGAAAGAGGTCAGTGGGAAAGCCAGGGAACCGCCGGTCGGAGCCGGTGGGATATGGAATGTCCTCGCACCTCCGAATATCGATACGCCTGCCTGGAAAAAATTGACTACTACCTGCGCCGTATCGAGGCCTACACCCGGCTGATATGCATAGTCAAAGAAGAGGGTGTCAGGTTTTTTGGCGTAAGCAACACCTGAGTAAGTAGGAGGACCCACTGCGAGTGTGATCGTACCTAATCCAAGGTAAGACCTGAGTTGCCCCTGGCCACCTACGGTATCCGTGTGCATCTTGATAGATGCCAGTCCTTCCGTGTGGGTCTGAGGCAGGGTATCCCTGACAGCGTATACGCTGAGGGGTGCATAGTAATTAGCCAATGTATTCCAGCCGATAGGATTGAGAGAGTCATTCCAGTTTTCAAAACCACCATTGGGTACCTGCTGAGCTGCTACTCCGAGAGAAAGTCCTATACCAGCGAATAGGATAAAGATTTTTTTCATTTGATTATTGTTTAATATAATTGAAATCAGCGGCTAAGCTACGCACGCCTATGCATACCCGCAATGACTTTAACGCTATTAGGGCTTTTATGACATTCTTATGACAAAAGGGGAAGTTGCCGTTTTAAGGCTGTATGAGCTTGAAGGATAGCAGGATCTTTTCGAGGTCTTTGCCATATTTGAGTTTGCGGTCTTCGCCGCGTGTCCATATGCACTCCTGGTAGTATTTGTCTTTGGTTTCAAGTGTTAAAACACTGTAGTAGATCATCTCGCCGTTCATCTTGCCGGCGAGTTCAGTATGTACACCTTTGGCACCCGGTATGGTGATCGCCACTGAGTCATTGACCATCGGCTTCTCTACGAACTTCTTGATCGCTCCTACTTGTTCATTATAGAAAGCTTGAAAGTCTTTATCCTTCTTTTCCGAAAATACCACCACGTATGTACTCCTGTACCTGTTGCAATACTGGAAGTCCGCACCCGGCTTGAGGTCATCGCACTTTTTGAGATAATCGGGCACGGTCATCGTAAACTGGTTATTTACATTGATCGTTTCGTCCTTGTACGAGTATTTGCAGCTGGTAAAGGTCAGGACTACGAGGGAAAGGAATAGGAGTTGTTTCATGTATGGTATTTGAAGCTGATCAAGCCTCGCTTTCAGCTAGTTTTCTACGGAGGGTTTTGGCGCGCTGGTCCGGTCCGTCGTGGCTCCAGCCCGGAGGCATGAAGATGTATTTCACTTTTGTACCAAAGGTCGGAGCGCGCTTGATGTCTTTCCACAGCGCGCCGAACTCATGACCGGCGATCTTAAACAGGTTGTAGGTCTGAATATTTGAGGTGATGCCATAGACAGGCTTCTCCGAGTCGCGCTCTTCGGCGAAGGTACCCAACAGCCTGTCCCAGATGATGAGTATACCACCGTGATTGCGGTCGAGGTAGCGGGTGTTTGAGGCGTGATGAACGCGGTGGTGCGATGGCGTATTGAATATGAACTCATACCAGCGCGGCAACCTCCTGATCGTCTCTGTATGCGGCCAGTACTGATAGATCAGGCTGAATGACATCATCATCAGCATCATCAGCGGATCGAAGCCCAGCAGGGGCATCCACAGCCACCAGAAGTATTTGTACAGCTGCTCCGCCCAGCTCTGGCGAAGGGCAGTAGCGAGATTGTAAGATTGAGAGGAGTGGTGATTCACATGGGCGGCCCAGAGCACGCGGACCTCATGGCTGAGGCGGTGGTGCCAGTAGAAAGTGAAATCATCTGCCAGCAGCAGCAGCACCCATACCCACCAGTGGGTCACATGCCAGTGCAGTGTCAGGAACTCAGCCATATTAGCCGGAGCGAGTGATTTGAATATCGCAAAATTATCATGAACGAGAGTATAAACGCCATATGCCAGGCCCTTCATCACGATATTGATGACCAGCGATCCGAGGCCCATACCGATAGAGGAATAAGCTTCCTTGCTATCTGAGTAGAGGTTCCTTTGTTCTTTGTAGTTGATATATAGCTCTGTCGCTATCGCTCCGAGAAAGAAGGGGATAGCATACAGCACAGGGTCTGTCTCAGGAGGCACCGTCTTGAAGATGTCTAATATCATGATTATTTTAAATTTATCTTTCTCACATTGGTCCAGAGCCACAATAGAACCAATAGCAAATATACACCTGCTGCGAGGATTGCATAACCATTACCCAGATATTTTGCCAAAAAGTACCATGCGATAGTGGAAAGGATGGCAGCGCGGGCTATTTCGGCGGCCACGGCCCACCTGCGCGCCTCAAAAAGGCCGCCGATATTGAGCACGGAGAAGATCACCAGCAGCGATATGGCTATCCGGCCATATATATCGATGCTCTTGATCCCAAAGAGGAAGGCCGATGTCCCGGCCAGCAGTAGTATGAACTGGAACAGGATATAATACGTCAGCTCAGGGGTCGTCGTATCGTATTTCTCAAAGCTCCCTGCCTTCACGTCCTTGTATTGCAACATACCACCCATCTCTGCCGGTTTCCAGCCCGGTGCGAGGAATAGCATCTTCATCGCATTCTTCATACCTCCGGCTTTGAAGGTGTCCTTGGCGAGGTCTGTCCAGTAGACCACGTTCAGCAGCACCGGGTTCCAGCTCTTGGGCTGAGTGGTGATGCCATAGACCACCTCCTCTTCCTCCTCCTGGAAAGTGCCAAACATCCTGTCCCAGATGATCAGTGTGCCGGCATGGTTCCTGTCTATATACTTTGGGTTTACACCATGATGTACACGATGGTGCGAG
Organism: Bacteroidota bacterium; assembly: GCA_025963485.1. Taxonomy (GTDB): domain Bacteria; phylum Bacteroidota; class Bacteroidia; order Chitinophagales; family LD1; genus UBA1941. The sequence goes on from JAOQAO010000255.1 coordinate 5,890, forward strand.
GGCGAGTTGAAGATATACTCAAACCACCGCGGCATGCGGCCTATCACCTTGGTATGTATCCAAAACTGGTAAAGCGTCTGTATCGAGGCTATAGTAATAAACATAACCGGATCAAAACCCAGCACCGCCAGCGGCAGATAGAAGAACCACGAGAATGCACCCTGCACCCATGCCTGCCTGAGCGCCACGGTCAGGTTATATTCCTCACTCTGGTGGTGTACCACATGGCTGCCCCACATCACCGATATCTCATGCGCCAGCCGGTGAAACCAATAGTAGAAGAAGTCAACTCCCAGCAGCAGCACGATCGCCGTCACCACATAGACGGCAGTTTGTTTAGGGTCATTAGGCGTTACCCCTTTCAGTGGTGAGTGCTCATAGATGATGATATAGACCCCGATGGTCAGAAACCGCATAAAGATCCCCGTCACCTGCGACCCGATACCCAGGCTCAGGTTGGTGATCGAGTCGTTGAAGCGGTAGTATTTCACCCCGCGTATGCGCGTGACCAGTAGCTCCAGTCCTATGAGCAGGAAGAAGATCGGTATAGACAAAGTGATTAAAGACATAGCATAAAATTACGATAAAGATGGGTGGGGTGCAAATGATCCTTGTCAGGTGGTAAGAGGGTTTCTGTGAACGGAGATTTGGGGTGGGTCAAATAGCTTTGGGGTAGGTCCGTAGAAGCTATCCCGCAGGCCAGCCTTCATCTCCGGACAGCATTTTTTTGATTTTAGCTACGAATAATGCACGTTAAGCTGAAAGCTTAATTTGTTTTGGGTCTAAGTTGGAAACTTAGACCAGTTGGGGGATTCGTGTTCGCCTTTATTGATATTCTAAATAAGCAGTAGCTTTGCTATCGCAAATTATTCTGACCTAATCTAAACCATAGCTATGAAACGACTCATTACCCTCACCCTATTTGGACTTTTCACGCATTGTTGTTTTTCCCAGCTTACTTCATTTAATCCTTTTCCAGGGGCTATAGATTGTAATGGGTCAGCTGCTCCTGTCCCAATAATAGCTACAGATACCTCGGGAGTGGTGTGGCTTGCAGCATTTAATAGCACCGACGACTCAATATACGTAGTCAACGAGTATGGTACTATAAGGTATACGATCAGCATCGGGCCTTATGCACCGGGTACAGGTGCAAGGATGACGGTAGATAGCCGCAATGACCTTTGGGTGAATGTAGGAAGTGGATACAGTCGCGTTTGGAGGATACATAACGGGCAATGCGCGCGGTTTCTATTAGATACACCGGCTTCAACCAATGACGGACTGATCTATGACATAGTAGACGATCATCGCGGTGCTGATTATTTTCTATATGAACTAAGCCAGTATGACTATTCACAGCACATAGTGATCTGGGATTCAGTATTTCTATATCGCTATGATGGCAACGCCCTTACCCGGATCCCGATAAATAATATAGTCGCAATGCAGGCTCCTGCTAATCCTGACTATCAGTTATTTTCAGATTTTTCCGGCAATATTTATCTTACGGATAGTCTGCATACTCATAAATATGATGGTCAGCAATGGAGTACTTACAGCGTGAACCTCCTAAGTTATTATTATACGCTACCCAATAATTTACTCTTTAATTATGATGGCAGGATTTTTTATAACGATGAATTGTCTCACATATATATTGTAGATAGTACGGGTTTAACTACTCCTATACCGGATTATAATTATCAATTATTCCTTCCTGAGTCCAGGCTTTTTCTCAATAACAGAGATAGCTCGATCTACCTGTATCAGGAGGGTGGCGGAGTATTTAGATTTCTGGGAGATACCTTTGCCAGGGTGGTGAGTTATGCCAATGGGGCAACCTGTATCAGTTCGTGGGGAGCTGTCGCTGCCATAGACAGGGATTATAATTTCATCTTCAATGGTTGCTGTACTCCTCTCATGCTCAGCTACCAGAATCTACATACAATAAACGGTACCGTATTTATCGATACGGATCAGGATGGCGTAGCTGATGCAGGCGAACAGGGAGTCGTAGGACAGGTAGTATCACAGATGCCCGACAATGCCGCTTGCACCACTGATACAGGCGGCAGGTATGCTATGGCATATCTTACGTTATCTCCTCACACGGTATCATATATTCCTCCGGCATACTATCACCTCACTTCTTCGGGCACTGATTCTCTGCAAACTGGCAGCATCGCTATGTGTTGTTACAATTTCGGTATAGCTCCTAATGGCCCTATCCAAGACCTTCAGATCACTGCAGCTGCCGGGGGGACTGTCAGGGGCTATGATTCTTATCACTGGCTGAGCTACAGCAATGATGGTACTCTCACCATGAGCGATACTATAGTGTATGGTTTTGATCCACACTATAGCTATCTCGGAGCTACGCCCGCAGCAGATGTAGTGCAAGGCCATACAGCCAAATGGGCTTACAGTAATCTTGCGCCTTTTGGCCGTGGAAATATTGAGGTAGCGCTGCATTTGGACACTACGGCTCAGTCAGGCACTATGATCTACGATACAGCTATGATACTTCCTATAGCCGCAGATAGCACACCGTCAAATAATGTTTATGGCTTTGAACAAATAGTAGTTTCCTCTTTCGATCCTAATCATAAAGCTGCTTCACCCGAGGGAGTGGCAGATACAGGTCAGGTTCTTACTTACAGCGTTTACTTTCAGAATACAGGTTCCTCTCCTGCCGTCAATATCGTAGTATATGACACACTCGATACAGACCTAGACTTCAGTACCTTCAAACTGCTCGGCAACAGCGACCTTGTATCATTCAGCATGCAGGGCAAAGGCATTGTGAAGTTTACATTCGACAATATCAACCTGCCCGACAGTGCATCTGATCCCGTCGGTAGTCAGGGCTATGTAAGATACTCTATACGGACCCGCCATGATATGCCTTACGGTAGCGATATCACAAACACTGCCTATATCTATTTTGATTTCAATTCGGCTGTAGCTACCAATACCACCAGCAACTTTTACGGTACTACATCTATACGTGATATCACAGCCGCATCTACTATTCACATTTATCCAAATCCGTCCACCGGCCTATTTAATATAACCGGTGCGACAGCAGGACAGACGATAAATGTCTATGATGTCACTGGCGAGCTAATCATGCGCGTAGCCATTTCATCCACATCAGCGCATATGGATGTGAATAGTCTTCCATCAGGATTATACATGATCCATGTGATGAATATGGACGGGAGTGTAAGTGGGTTTGGGAAAGTAATATTGATCAAATAAATTTCTGAAGGGATGCAGGGAATGTATATCCTCTCAAGGTCCCCCAGGCTGTGAGGTTCAAGACGACACACATGTTATCCCTATACCAACGATACCTAATCTGAATTTGCTACCTCCGGCCGAGAGATGCCATTATGTGCAGTGTCCAAAATCAATGATAGTATTAGACTATCACTTGCTTCTGGTGCCATTCCAGCAGCTTATACACCGGTTGCCTGTCCACAGCTCCCAGTTCGCAGCCATATTCCTCAGCAACCTTTTGTAGCAATGATCGGAAGTGATAAGCTATAGACCCGACGAAATGCACCGGCATAGTTTGATATCCCGCAAAACACTTTACATCATGCTCAAAAAAATCACGAAAGCCATTGAGCACAAGATTCTCTATATACTCCCGGTCATGACTCTGTGATAAGACCTGCGCAAAACGGGCCATATAGACATTGGCATGAGGCTCATTGTAGACAGCCCATAGTATTTTCTCTTTGGTCAGGTCATAGGTATTCAGCATGTAGTCATACGTCGCCTGAGGGAGTTCTTTATATAAAAATCCTTGTAGTAGCTTCCTGCCGAAGTAGCTGCCGCTGGCCTCGTCGCCGAGGATGTAGCCCATGCCGCGCTGTAGTGTGTGATCTATCTCCACGCCATCATAGACGCAGGCATTGGAGCCGGTGCCGAGGATGCATGCGATGCAGCGGCGTCCATCGTAGGTGGCGATGACCGCAGCCATCATGTCGTGGTCTACATAGATATCGGCAGCCGGGAAGAACTTCTTCAGTCCCTGATGCACGATGTCCTGCCGCTCGGGGCTGGAGCAGCCAGAACCGTAGAAGTATATCTGCTTCACCGTCTCACGGATAGCATGCAGTTCCTCACTTTTGCAGA
>JAOQAO010000276.1 GCA_025963485.1 Bacteroidota bacterium
TTGCGCCACGTAGTTGTGTCCCGTATAGTCTGGCCTTTGGAAATCAAACTCTCCCGGCAGTGAGAAATACTTTTTAGCCGTGAAGCCAACATTGCTCGACAATCCTTTGAACCAATCCCGCTCATAGAGAATATTTACCTCCCGGACCTTGACCACCTTATCCAGCTCTGAGCTGAATAGGGTCGTGATATTATCAAACGACAGGAACGTATTCTCCTGCCCGATGATCGTCATGTCTTTCTTGTATTCAAACTCTATCGCATGCCATCTGTCATACTTGGAAGGAAGTAGGAATCGCGCATCACCTTCATACTTCCACGTCTTATCCTTTGTACCATAGGCAGTATAGGCGCTTAAGAGCACCTTGCTGCTAAAGTCATAATTGGTCCGTACGCCGAGCCGGAGCCTATAGTCTTCCGTAGCGTTGCGGCTGACCATTTTATATATCCTGCCAAATTCAATAGGCCCCGCTTTAAAGTTGGCCGTAGTGAAGAGCGAATAGAGCCATTTCAGCTCTTTGTATTGCTTCACCGTATGCAGCGTATCGAAGTTATGGAAGACATGGTGCTCATTGGCCGATAGCGAGTCAAACCGCAGCGTATCCATATAGCTGAACTTCTTTTTAAAGGCATCAGGATCTACGATCTGGTCAGGTATATGTGCGATGGAGTCAGGCATGCGCACATCGGTTTTGATATTACGCCGGGAGGTGGTTTTATCGATCAGTACCGATAGCTTCTTCATGCTCTTGATGATATTGGCTTCGCCCTGCACGTTTTCGCGCATCATCATCCAACTGCTGTCATTGACCTGTCCAAAGGTCTGGGCGATGCTATATTCCCGCATGAAATTGAGATTGGCATTTTCATTCGGCTTCATATCGATAGATCGTATAGCCCAGGTAGCAGAGTCTATCCACGCATAGCCTTTCATCGACAGGTCATTCGGATTTCTCCCGACGAAGTTGAGCTTATAGCTCGTCCGCCCTTCCAGCTTCGCAGTATCCAGCACATGATAGTCGTAGCTGGCTCTCCCTCCGGGAGAAAATGGTGATAGAAATGACATATAAAAAAGGATGTAGACATCATTATACACATCTACCGTCTCAAACTGATGACTCAGCATCTTGACCAGATTAGGCGCTTTGACACCGGATATCCGTTTGTAGTGTACGATACGCGCTTTTTTCATGGGATGCTCGCGGTAATACTCCTCGCTGTATTCCTCCTGCACCAGCAGCGGGATAGCGATAGACCCGTCAGGGAGTGTATCCTTTTTCTCAAAGAAGAAACCAAAGGGCCTGAAAAATTTCCTTCCGGTAAATTTCTTTGGAGCATCGAGTAGTGAGTAGTCTATTTTGGTGTACTCCTGAAAATAGTAGCTCTGGATATTGGTTGGCTTATTGCGCGCCTTATTGTCTACGACATGGTGGTAGATGATCAGCGCCGTAGTATCAATGATCCGTTTGTGCTTTTTCGGTTTTACTATTACCTCATTCAGCTCTACATTATCTGGTACGAGTTGCACGGATAGGTGATTTGTCGCACCTGTATTGATAGGAGTCGAAAATGCTTTATACCCCAGAAATGAAACGTCAACAGCAGATTGTAAGCTGGTAGAGGTAATATAAAATGAACCCGAAGAATCCGTAGCCACGCCGTTAGCGCTGCCCTTAAATCGTACTATCGCAAACTCAACCGGCTCTCCGGTTTTCTTATCCGTCACTTTGCCCGTCACGATGGTAGGCGTGCTTTGAGCGAAAGAGCCATAAGCTCCCGTAAACATGACAAACAATAAGGATATCCTATACCACTGCATCAAAACTATTTTCGGACGGATAGAGCAATGCAAAAAGCGTGCATCTTTTCTATAACAATACGGGTAGAGGTTTTGACTAATAGGCGGACGTTGGGTTTAATTCCTTTGTGGCAACAAACGAATTTAAACTATATAACGCCGTTTTTGCCAGAATGTAGGCCATTAATTCCCCATAATAGGCAGAAAGCCATTTTTTAGAGGTAAATATTTTATGTCATTTTGTAGCTATGTAGTGTACTGAAGCCCCTTTTGGGCAGGGCTGTTTCATTCTAGTATTTCAACGTCTAAAATGGCGATATCATTGCTTCTGCGTCGCCTCCAAACCTCCTAAAGGAGAGCTTTAATACATTGCGAAGGATTCATGTATTCTCTTGCCTTTTTTACTACTGAAGCATTGTTATTATTAGTTAGATAGAGGTTGCTCGCATGGGTAGATTGATGCCAGATTAGTCGGGCAGGCCTTCCGTAGGATTCTTCGAACGACTTTTATAATTTCTATTTTTTATGGGTGATCTCGGCTGAGCCGAGACGCATGACGTGTAATTATTGTTTGATAATCAATGTTTCATTCTCGATTTGTATGCGAATTTTTTGCATATAAAGGTCTGATTTTTAGTCTGTAGGTTCTTCCCTCTCCCTTTAGGAGAAGGAAAATGCCGAAGGTAGATGGGTGAGGTGACAACTGGTGTAAGCAAGACTGTTCGAGTACAAAATGCTAGAATGAAACAGCACTGCCCTTCGGGGGTTTGGGGCCGTGTTATTCCTTCAGAGAAACATCCACATTCACAGTATCTGCCGATACGGGATTTTTTCTTGCTATTTCCCCATTGGGAAATTTCACCTGGAAATTGGTCCAGCCTGATCCCGGTATGCTTCCTCTCGCGTCTGGTTTATAGTAATCTGTGGAAATGATATTTGCCCCGCTGGTAAATCCGGCGTTCATGCTACTGTAGTCGCCCGAGCGAGCTTCTATCGTGCCTGCATCTGAGCGTGTTCTTACTATATAGCCTTCGGCTACACGTGCGGTGATATCTGCCTGCTGTGGTACTGCATCATTGCGTATCAGGAAAGCAGCCTCCGGCGTACCGAGGTCGGCATAAATAAATGCAGCCCTACCGGTTAGTGATGGATGTCCTGCTTTATAGTATGGCACACAGTTGCCCTCCATGATAAAGACAACTTTGCCACGGCAGTCTTTTAGTTTAGGCCATTTGTGTTGTGTCACTACAGCATTGAGGGTAGGCAGACCGTTTCTGATCCGGTCCGGAGTTAGTACCTGGTCCATATTGGGGCCGAAAACCGATTTGATCTCTTCATCAAATGCGTCCGCAGCTGCTGCATTGAATGGAGGCGGAGGGAGGAACCCTATGGCTGCCAACGTCGGATTCTGCGACGGGCCATCTTCTTTGGTTTCTATATTAATAAAAAGCGGCAAGTGATTAGGATGCTGGTCGGACCATGTCTTCACGGCTGTCAGTGCCTGCTTGAATGTATTGTATGTACTGTTGTAGTCTACATCTTTTATGTGTAATACTTTGAATCCCGGAGTCTGTAGCTCCGGTACGCCGGATGCCTCAGAGAGGCCATCGATAAAGCTGTTTATTTTGCGGTTGTAAAAAGCACCTCCCTGTGGATCATTGTAGATGTCTATCTCCAGTCCGCGCACAGGATAGTTATTCATCTGTTCATCGAACGGCAGGTGGCCATAGTCCAGCTCCTTAGGATCATCTTCGGGAGGCAATGCATTTTTGATACTATCCAGGAAACTGAAAATGATCGAAGTGTCTTTCTTATGATAACTGTTATGGCTGGCTATGACCTGAAGCTGATTAAGGGTCAGCATTTCATCCTGCGGATTGGACGTTGGGTTTTTCTTGCATGCCGACAGGCATATTATAGATACTATTCCGGTACATAACACTAGCTTAACATTCATCTAACTATTATTTTGCATAAACATAACGTCTTTGTATGAGATATTATAACCGGCTGGAGGCAAAACGGAGAAGCGTATTGTTAATGATCATGACGGCAAATGTCTTTGCGCAAAACCGTTTTATTTACATGCGCATTTGTATAAAACCGCAATCGTAAAAAAGCCGGGAGAGCTGCGTAGAATGTTAAATGCGAGTTTTTTACAAAGATTAACTAGGACTATTTTTTCTTCCGAATCAAACAGCCAATTTACCGATTCGTTTGTTGCAACATGGTTTTAGACTTACTTTTGCACCCATTGATCAATTTAAAAAATGAATAAATTGGTTAAGGCAAACAAACACTATACTATTGTATGTAAACATCATGTCACCGCCTTGTGGGATATGTTATAAAAAGATCTAAAGAAGATGTGGATAGTTAGACTCGCGCTTAGAAGACCCTACACAGTGGCAGTGATGGCACTATTGATCCTGCTGTTGGGTGCGTTGTCGATTCGCAGTATGCTTATTGATATCTTTCCTGTGATCGATATCCCGGTAGTGATCGTCGTTTGGAACTACAACGGCCTCTCCGCAAATGAAATGGAGAAGAAGGTCACTTTTCTCAGTGAGCGTGCATACTCCTCCAGTGTCAACGGCATAGACAAGATCGAATCTCAGTCTATACCCGGCATCAGTATGCTAAAGATATACTTCGAGCCGGGCTCAGATATCGGAGCTGCCATTGCACAGATGTCTGCGGTGTCCAATACAGCCCTTCGGTCCATGCCTCCCGGCATGACTCCCCCCGTCATACTTCAGTATAATGCATCTAACGTTCCCGTCGCTCAGATCACGCTGAGCAGCAAAAACCTTTCCGAGGATAAAATATTTGACTACGGATTGAACTTCATCCGCCTCAGGCTTTTCACCATACCTGGCCTGGCTACACCGGCCCCTTTTGGTGGCAAGAACCGGCAGATCATCGTTGACATAGACCCGCAGGCCCTGGCCGCCAAGGGGCTATCTACCGTCGATGTACTCAACGCACTGCAGGCGTCTAATCTCATCATCCCTGCCGGTACTGCCCGCATGGGCCAGACAGAGTATAATGTACAGCTCAACTCCAGTCCCGAATCGGTCAAACAATTTGAAACCATACCTATCAAGGTGAGCAACGGCCAGGTAGTGCTGATAGGAGACGTGGCAAAGGTGTCTGACTCTTATGGCATCCAGAATAATATAGTGCGTGTCAATCAGGCCCGCGCGTCCTACCTGACCATTCTCAAAAAGGCAAATGCGTCTACGCTGGTCGTCGTAGATGCTGCTAAAAGTATGATCCCCTCGATCAAAGAGGTGGCTCCTGAGGGCTTGGACATGCAAGTCGATTTTGATCAATCTGTATTTGTCAAAAACTCGATCAGCAATGTGCTGCATGAAGCGATCACTGCTTCCATATTAGTGTCATTTATGATCCTGTTTTTCCTGGGCAGTTGGAGGAGTGTAATCATCGTATGTACATCTATCCCCTTATCCATATTTATCTCGATCATCGGGCTCAAGCTGACCGGCAATACACTTAACATCATGACACTCGGTGGCCTCTCTCTCGCGGTAGGTATGCTCGTAGATGATGCTACGGTGGAGATAGAGAACATACATCGAAACCGGCACCTGGGCAAACCGCTCACAGTGGCGATACTCGATGGCGCCCATGAGATCGCCACACCAGCCCTGGTCGCCACCATGGCGATATGCATTGTATTCTTCCCGGTAGTACTACTCACAGGTCCGGCTCAGTTTCTTTTTACACCCATGGCGCTCTCTGTAGTGATAGCTATGATGGCATCTTATCTGCTGTCGAGGACACTCGTGCCGGTATTGGCGAGGATGCTCATGGCGAGTGAGCATCTCGATGAGCATGGTCATGCTATGGCAGGGCCCGGTTTCCTGAGCAGGATGGGGTATAAGTTTAACGTATGGCGGGACAAGGCCTTTGATAGATTTACCGAAGCTTATGGCAGTGTACTGAAAGTACTCCTTGCACATCGTGTGACCTCTATCTCCCTTGCTACCCTCGCCTTCATTATCACTATGTTTTTGATAAGGGTTATTGGCACGGATTTCTTTCCGGCTACCGATTCAGGTATGATGAAACTGCACTTCCGCGCACCATCAGGTACGCGTATAGAGGAGACAGAGAAACTCGTAGATGCTGCTGAGACCCGTATCAAACATATAGTCCCGCCATCTGACCTCAATACGATCAATGACATGATAGGTGTACCGGTGTCATACAATCTGGCCTTTGTCAATACAGATAATGCCAGCGGAATGGATGCGGAAATACTTATATCGCTCAAAGAAGGCCACAAACCCACCGTGGGGTATATGAAAAAGATAAGGAAGGAATTAAATGATCATTTCCCCGGATGCACTGTTTATTTCCAGTCGCCGGATATCGTCAGTCAGGTATTGAATTTCGGGCTATCAGCGCCGATAGATATACAGATACAATATGGTGACTACAATAAATCCTACGACTATGCCCTCAAGATACGGGACCAGATAAAAGTAATACCCGGAGTAGAGGATGTTGCTATCAAACAGGTACTGGACTATCCTACACTCAATGTGGATGTAGATCGCGTACGCGCCGCCCAGCTCGGCCTCACACAGCGGGATATAGCCAACGATGTTTTGGTTTCTCTATCGTCCAGCTCCCAGATATCGCCATCGTACTATATCAATCCGACCAATAGTGTCAACTATCCGGTCAATGTGCAGGTGCCCTACCAGATCATGAACTCTACTAAGGACCTGATGTCCATACCTATCACGCCGACCGCCAGCCAGTTTGTCACAAACCCCACCGCCGGCCCTGCGGATGTACCTATTTCTCAAATTCAGACATTGGGCAATATAGCTAAACTCACCACCGGTACTCAGTTCAATCAGTTCAATCACTATACGGTGCAGCGCGTGATGAATATCAGCGCCAATGTCGAGAGCCGCGATCTTGGCTCAGTGGCCAGCGCCATACAGCAGCGTATAGACAGCCTGGGCAAACTTCCCGCAGGCATGAGAATTGACCTGAGAGGACAAAGCGAGGTGATGAATTCGTCTTTTCAGACATTAGGATTAGGATTGTTGCTGGCGATCGCACTCGTGTATCTGCTGATGGTGGTTCTCTTCCAGTCGTGGATGGACCCGTTCATTATCATGCTGGCACTGCCGGGTGCTTTCATGGGTATCCTGTGGATGCTGGTGCTGACAGGTACTACGCTGAATGTGGAGTCGCTGATGGGCTCCATCGTAGCCGTCGGTATAGCCGTATCCAATTCGATCCTGTTAGTTAGCTTTGCCAATGATATCCGTGGGATCAAAGGATTGAATGCGATAGAGGGAGCTTTGCTCGCAGGTAAGACACGTTTGCGCCCGGTACTGATGACAGCCATAGCGATGGTACTCGGTATGATCCCGATGGCGATCGGCGCCGGCGAAGGGGGCGAGCAGAATGCACCGCTGGGAAGGGCCGTGATTGGGGGACTATTGATAGCGACGGTATTTACATTGTTCGTGGTGCCGATTTTCTATTCGGTGCTGCGCAAAGGATTACCGTCATCAGTAGGACAGGATGAAAAATTTGAAGCCGAAGCACAGGGAGCAATGGCGAGTTAAAACAAGAAATAACAGACATGGCAAACGAGTCCAGATCATCTTACGTAAAACTACTGATAATAGGCATAGTGGTACTCCTGCTCCTGGGCGGTGGTATAGCTGCTATCTCTATCAGCAAGTCAGGTAAGGTCAAAAACGAAACCAAAAACCGCGTCAGTGCGCTCAAAGAAGGCCCCGTAGTGAAAACAGATATTGCAAAGCTTTCCAGTGATGCCAAGCAGATAATCCTGCTCGGAGAGGCCCGGCCATTTGAGAATGCAACGGTGTACTCCAGGATAAGCGGGTATATGGATAAGATACTTGTAGATAAAGGAGATAAGGTAACCAAGGACCAGCTGATAGCAGTGATCGACAATCCCGAGATAGGGCAGCAGTATAATGCGGCATTGGCCGATCTGGAAAACAAAAGGAAGATACAAAGCCGCGACTCTGCGCTTCTTATCAAAAACTATATTTCGAAAGAAGAAGCCGATCTCTCCCTGACCGCTGTCAGGCTCGCAGAGGCCAACTTCCGCTCCATATCTGAGCAGCGTGGATACCAGCAGGTCAGGGCGCCTTTTACCGGTACGGTCACGGCACGTTTCGTTGATCCGGGTGCATTGATACAGAATGCCAATAACTCTCAGGCCGCTCAGCCACTGATCACCGTATCTCAGTTGGGCAAATTGAGGATCTATGTTTATGTAGAGCAGCGGGACGCTGGTTTTCTCCGGGAAGGATACCCCGTAGTGATCTCACTCACCGAGAAGCCTGATATGCAGGTCAAGGCAACCGTGACCAGGATGACAGGCGCCCTCGATGTCCGCACGCGTATGATGACTGTAGAGATAGATCTCGACAATAAAGACAATGCCATCATACCCGGCAGCTATGTGCAGGTGCGTATCTCGGGCCCACAGACCAAAGCAAGCCAGATACAAGTGCCCGCCACAGCTTTGGTATTTCACAAGGGCAAGGCGCTGGTAGCAGTAATCGACAAAGATACCATACTGCACTTCAAATCGATCAAGGTGGGTGAAAACACAGGTGACAAAGTGACCATACTTGAAGGACTGAATGAAGGCGACCGTGTAGCACTCCAGGTAGGAGAGAGTGTACTCGATGGACAGAAAGTAAGATTGGAGCAATAGACAAGACGAAAGTAATGACGAATAGACTGATAATACTTTTGATGATCCTGGCAGGTGCTGCACGCATATCCGCACAGGATGCCGTCAAAATATTGACAATGGATGACTGTCGCAAGATAGGAATAGAGAAATCTACTCAGATACTCAAAAGCAATAATTCGCTAAAGCTGACAGGTGTGCAGTTGCTGTATACTTATGGTCAGTTTTTACCGGATCTCGGATTCAATGCCAACTATACATACAACGCAGGCAGAAATCTATTGACCACCTCATCGCCCACACTGATAGACTCACGCCAAAACATCCTCAACTATCAGCTGGTCAGTACGCTCAATATTTTTAACGGGCTGAACGATTACTCTGCGCTAAAATCCGCTACTCTGTCGAGATCCGCAGCAGAACTCAATCTCGAGCGCGCCAAACAGCAGATCAGCCTCGACATCGCACAGTCGTATCTCCAGGTGATCCTCGACAGGCGCATCGTGGACTACGCCCGCGAAAATCTCAATGCCTCCCTGCAGCGCGAAGCGCAGCTGGGTGAACTCACCAATGTGGGTCGCAAAGCTAAAGTAGACCTCTATCAGCAGGAGGCACAGACCAGCAGCGACAGCTTATTTCTCATTCAGTCGCAGACCAAAGCAAAAAATGACCGGATACTTTTGTTCCGCAAAATACTGATCACGGAAACGGAGAAGTACGACATAGCAGACGTGCAGGGTGATGACAGGTCACTCGGCCTCGAATCTCAAAGTGTAAATGATCTCGTCAGGCAGGGTATAGACCAAAGGCCCGATCTCAAATCTACGGAGAATGTCATCAAGGCATCGGAGTGGAATATCAAGCAATATAAAAGCGGCTATTTACCAAAGCTCAACCTATTCGCCGGACTGATATCAAACGGGGGCTACCTGGACAGGCTCTATGTGAACGGCACGGACCAACTCATCACCACTCCGCAACAATCCCTCGGCAATGCGCTGTTCGGTCAGGTATATGGCACCGTCGGCCTCAATATGAACTGGAAACTATTCGACAAATTCTATACAAAGAGCAATGTCGATGCCAATAAGATCTACCTGGACAATGCGAAGATCGACCGCGATGATCTCACCGTGCAGATATCATCAGACATCAAACAGGCTTATAATGATTATCTCGATGCCCTCGCCCAGATCAGCACCACCAATAAAGGACTATTCGGCGCCAGTCAGGCATATGATGCGATCAAAGGCCGCTATGACCTCGGCGCCGCCAATTTCGTCGAACTCTCCACAGCCCAGGCCGTCCT
>JAOQAO010000013.1 GCA_025963485.1 Bacteroidota bacterium
ATCATGCGGAGAAGCAGGAAAAGCCTTTTTGATCAGTACTTCGTCCGGATGCAGCTTTGCATATTGATTGACACCAGCGGTCATGGCCTCGATGATCTCCCGTACATGGGGCGACAGGTCTTTCTCATAGCGCTCATCGACCAGTTCGCGTACGCGAAGCAGATTGACAGCATAGTCTATGATCGCGCCATCCTTGCCCAGATTCCTCCCCGCCATTTTTTTGCCGGCCAGAAACATCCACTGGAGTGTCTTGAAGTCATCCTCACAGGTAGCCCAGCCGAGGCCATAGCCTACATCGGCATCGGTCTTGCCAAAGATATGGGGCACACCAAAACTATCACGGACTATTTCGACATTGGCTTTGTAATCGCGCTGCGCAAATGCATGGAGAGAAACGAACAGGACCAGGACGGAGATTATCTTTTTCATTGAAGCTATTTATGCGGACGCAAAAATAATGCTTCAGCATCATGAAAAGGTAAAATAAAACATTCGTACGTTAAATTCCCATGAAGGCATTTGCAATACCGTGAACTACTGATAATATGGGCTGACCAGAGCTTATTTACACAATCTCCTGTACATTTACCTTTGCAGGGACAGGTCTAGACCTGCCCTGCTTCCGGGTAAATTGTTTTATAGTTAACGGTTGCTTTAGCGTCTGATCACCTTTTGTTTGTAGGTATTACCCATATCATCCCGCACTACCAGAAAGTACACTCCGGCAGAAAGACCCCCTATAGGCAGCACCCCGCCGGTCAAAGCAGGCATGTCGCCCGTACCGGCTACTTGCCCGGATGCATCGACTATTGTGTATGTGCCGAGCCGCTCGCTGGTATTATTTTCTACTGTGAGGATATCGTCAGCCGGGGTGGGATATACCCTGAGTTTGTAGCTATCCGGTAGTCCATTGATACCGAGCAGGTCATAGCATGAGTTATTGACGCTATAAATATATGCCGTACCCTGATGTATCCCGCAGAAAGAATATCCGTCATATATGTCAGCCTGGAATACCGATCTCAGGCCGGTATATTTCTCCCCTATGCCCTCTATCCATGCCAGCCGGAAAAATAAACCAGGGGTACCTGTGCCAATATCGGTGCTTACATATATCTCTTTGCGCAGCACACCGTTGATATCTATCGAGTCGATGCTGTCCACTGCGTAGAAAAAATCATGGGACTGCAGGGAAGAGTCACCTATGAAGCCATGGAAGCGGATCGTATCCCCTACCAGTGCATCAAAGGCATAGTAAAGGGTCTCTACCGTATCATTGGGGTCGAGGCCATAGACACGGTGCTGGACATCACTGCGCATGTAGCGCCTCTGGAGTCCATTATCAGTCTCGGCATAGGTAATGCCATGAAGTGATCTGGTCCCGCCGGTAAAATGCTCTGCCACCTCAGAATGCTGGGTGCCATTCACGGATGTATTATTGATAGCGGCGAACCAATACAGTGATGTATCTGACTGCGTGATATCTATATAGATTTGCGCTTGTGTAGCCATACCGGCTGATAACAGGCAGAGAAGGAGTGTAAAATATTTCATGATCTTGATTTTAAAAGAATTGAGTTTGCATTTCTTTATCTGGCAAAGAATTCATAAGCTTATATTCTATCTGAACAAAAAATTTGCCATTCCTCAATTTGGGGAAGGCAAAAATCTCAAACTTATGCTCATACCGGAGGAAAAGCAAAATGGTGAAAGGCAAACCCGCTCCATCGCCCAATGGGCGGAAGAAGACAGGCCAAGGGAAAAGCTACTGCTAAAAGGACGCAACGCGCTCAGCGATGCAGAGCTGATAGCCATCCTCATCAGCTCCGGCAATGACGAAGAGTCTGCCGTAGACCTCGCCCGGCGCATACTCGATGCTTCGCAAAACAACCTCCTCGAACTGAGCAAACTCAGTGTCAACGACCTGAAAAAGTTCCGGGGCATAGGAGAAGCCAAGGCGCTAAGCATCATCGCCGCCCTCGAGCTGGGCAAGCGCCGCCAGCGCAGCAGCGCGATGGAGAAACCGGTAATTTTATCCTCGCAAAAAGCTTATGATTACATCCAGGCATCGCTCTCCGACCTGGCCCATGAGGAGTTTGTAGTTCTCTATCTCAATAAATCGCTGAAGGTGATCACGCATGATACACTCAGTCGCGGCGGCTTATCCGGCACCGTCGCCGACGTCAAGATCATCCTGAAATCCGCCATCGAAAAACTGGCTACCTATATTATCGTCGCGCACAATCATCCCTCGGGCAACCTGAAACCATCTCATCAGGATATAGAGCTCACTAAAAAACTACAGGAAGCATGTAAACTGGTCGAGATCATACTCAACGATCACCTGATCATCGGAGAAAACAGCTATTACAGCTTTGCCGATCACGGCATGATGTGAGATCATTTTGCCGGCGTGTACTCCACCCGGATGTCGGTCAGGTATATTGGCTTCCTGCTACCGGCCATGCAGAAACTAACAGCAAGATAATCATACTCCTTATTAGGAACTTTGGTATCGATATATACCTCATGCCATGCGCCCTGATCAGTGATACGCTGGATACGGATCATCTTCTGCTTCACTGTCTCATCATCTCTGTAAAATCCGACCGTAAACTGTGTCTGCTTCCACATATTCCATTCTTTGTCCGGAAAGAAGGCCTTTGCGTAAACCCTGTACCAGCCTTTGCGGATAGTATGATCGGCAGGCACTTTAAACCTTTGTGACCAGTCCCTCACACCGTCCATTACGAAGCATTGCCTTCCATCAAAAGATACAATACTGTCATCGTATTTTTTACCCATGTCCATGCGGTATACTTCTTTGAGCGATGGTTCCAGTTTCTCCGGCATCTCCTCATTTGTATCGAGCAGCTTTCTGTCTTTGAGCGTGATATTGGTCGTGCCGAAAATACGCCAGTAGTATGCGGCGGTCATCCCTTCTCCTTCTATGCTCCCATACGGCATAGGCATATTGACCTCCCAGGTCATCAGAAGGTTGAGCCATGTACAAAACAACAATACAGCTGCGATGAGAAATTTCCAGTATTTCCTCCGCAGCATATCATCGAGAAAAGCCGCCATCGGAAACATAAGCAGCGCATAGGACTGGACCAGTGCCCTCATGGAGAAACTGCCTCCATACCACCATACGTCCCAGGCCGATACGAGGTATAGATTCACCAGTGTGAAAATGGTAATGCACCAAAAAATCTGCCTGTAGTTTTTATATAGTTGGTAAAAGCCGAGGATGGAAAGAAACATCACAGGCGTATAAACGAACCATCCCTTCTGATAACTCAGGAGGACATCGAATATATGCGGGCGCAAAAAACTGAAGCTATGGCCATAACCCTGATAGCTAAAATAGAGCCAGTGGCCCGAATATATTTTCCAATAAACAAGCTGTGGCAGTGTGGCGATGAGAGCCCCCAGGAGATATACGGCGACCACTGACTTCTTCTCCAGTAGAAAACCGATCCGCTCTCTGAATGCCGCCATATTTCCCACACCCCATAATAGTGGAATACATACACATATGATCTCTGTAGGCCGCGTGATAGTAGCCAGTCCTGACAACAGCCCGATCAAAGCGACATGCCATAACCTGCGCCTGCTATCGGCATAGAAACTGTCCGTCAGATAGAGAATAGCTGCGTAGATCGCAAATAAAAAAGCATGGGTCATCGGGGAGAATCCCGCGAAATTGAGATAGTTGGTAGCCAGACAGAGGACCAGCAGGACGACAGCCGCGATCCAGTCATCAAAATACCGCAGCAATAATTTCCTGAGAAACCAGAGCCCAAGACAGGCTACGATCACACACCAGAAGCTAAGCGCTATCTGATATGGCCGTGAAAAGCCATCCACCTCATATCCTCCGGCTTTGGCCCAAATGTGCCCCGCAACAAATGCGGGAAGATTGATGATCGCTTGCCCACAAGGATAGAAGAGCACGTACTTCCCCGTTTCAGGGTGTATAAAGGCCTGGTCTTTGTTAGCCGCTTTATATTTATCCAAAATCGCATCGTAATGCTTAAGCTTGCCCAAGTCATCATAAAAGAATGACGGCAGATAGAGCCAATAACCGAAAATATCCCAGGTGATCACCGTTCCGGTATACTGTCTCTCCCATTTTTTAGGAATCAAGGGGGCACCTGCAAGGACCACACAGCATACGAAAAATACGATCAAGGATTTATAAGACTTCATTCTGTTTTCAGCTTTCACCGGGTGAATATAAAAAAGCCCGGACTAATATAGCCCGGGCTTCCGTTTTCACAGTGAATTATATTGATCAATGAAACTGCTCAGCCTCAGTAGAACCAGCGAGAGCTGTTGTAGATGAGTTTCCTTGTTGTACCACTTGCTGTACTGCGTCGAAGTAGCCGGTACCTACGAACTTCTGGTGTTTGATAGCTGCGAATCCGTCCTTCTCGAGAGCGAACTCACGCTGCTGCAGCTCAGAGAAGCCAGCCATCCCACGGTCGACATATGCCTTAGACAGTTCAAACATGGCAGTATTCAGTGCGTGGAAGCCAGCGAGCGTGATGAACTGGAACTTGTATCCCATAGCTGCGATGTCTTCACGGAAGGTCAGCATTTGCTTTACGTCCATGTACTTAGCCCAATTGAACGATGGTGAGCAGTTGTATGCCAGCATCTTGCCAGGGTATTTGGCATGGATCGCTTGTGCGAACTCGCGTGCCAGGCCGAGATCAGGATTGCCTGTTTCCATCCAGATGAGGTCAGCATAGTTAGCGTAGCTCAGGCCACGGTCGATGCCTTGCTCCAGGCCATTCTTCACATAGTAGTAGCCCTCAGGTGAGCGCTCGCCTGTGAGGAAGCGTGTATCCCTTGGATCGATATCGGTAGTGATCAGGTTAGCCGCTTCTGCATCAGTACGCGCGATCACCAGTGTAGATGTACCGCATACGTCAGCTGCGAGACGGGCAGCAGACAGTTTGTTGATAGCTTCCTGCGTAGGTACGAGAACCTTGCCACCGAGGTGGCCGCACTTCTTGGCAGAAGCGAGTTGATCTTCCCAGTGTACACCTGCTGCACCAGCTTCGATCATCTGCTTCATGAGCTCAAATGCGTTCAGGTTACCACCGAAGCCCGCTTCAGCATCAGCTACGATAGGCACCATCCAGTCGCGCTGTGGTTCGCCCTCCAGGTATTCGATCTGGTCGCGGCGCATGAGCGCGTTATTGATCTTTTTGACTACAGCCGGTACCGAGTTAGCCGGATAGAGTGACTGATCGGGGTACATCTCTCCTGAGAGGTTAGCGTCGCCCGCTACCTGCCAGCCGGAGAGGTAGATCGCCTTCATGCCTGCTGTTACTTCCTGTACAGCCTGGTTGCCGGTCAGCGCGCCGAGGCCCGCCACCCACGAGTCAGTGTGCAGCCTGTTCCACAGTTTCTCAGCGCCTTGTTTAGCAAGAGAGTATTCAATTTTCACGGAACCGCTAATATTAATTACTTCTTCTGCAGAGTATGCACGAGTTACATTTTTCCATCTTGGGTTTGTAGCCCAATCTTTTTTGAGCAGTTCCGCTCTCTCTTGTTTAGTTGCCATTTCTGTTTTTTGTAGTTATATTTTGATTAATAAATTGCCTTAGTCGATTTCGTCGTATGCTGGTAGAGTTAAGAACTCTACAGAATCAGGATCGTTTACAAGGTTATGGA
>JAOQAO010000076.1 GCA_025963485.1 Bacteroidota bacterium
TGTTTAATGAGCCGATGGCTTTCACCGGACTGGGATACCTGCTCGGCTCCAATGCTCCGGGCAAACTGGGATTTGGAAATTTCTATCCTGCGGTGCATCATGCTACCATGTGCCATGGTGTCGGTGGTCGTACGCTCAGGCACCTCCTGCCCCAAACGGCGCAGATAGGCACGACCTTCTCCGTGAGCCATGTAGAGTCATGGAAAAACCTGCCTAAAAATGACGGAGCCCGCAGGAGGGTTGATGCTTTGTTCAACAGGCTTTTTATAGAACCGACGCTCGGTATGGGCTATCCTGTCAAGGACCTCCCTGCGCTCAAGCATCTGGAGAAGTATATACTACAAGGAGATGAGGTTCTCATGCCATTCGATTTTGACTTCATAGGCCTGCAAAACTACTTTCGCGCAGTAGTCAAAAACTTTGCCCTCGTACCGGCGCTTCACTCGCTCAATATACCTGCTAAGAAACTCGGAAATCCTGTCACTTCTATGGGCTGGGAGATCTACCCACAGGGGATGTATGATATCATCAAGCAGTTTGCCGCCTATCCAAAGGTGAAGAATATCATCATCACAGAGAATGGCACCTCGGTCACAGATAAGGTGGAAAACGGCGAAGTACATGATCCACAGCGTACACAGTATATCAAGGATTATCTCAGGCAGGTGCTGCGCGCTAAACGCGATGGCATCAACGTGACCGGATATTTCGTCTGGTCATTTATAGACAACTTTGAGTGGAACTCGGGCTACAGGCCACGCTTCGGTATCGTATATAATGATGTAGCTGACCAAAAGCGCATCGTAAAGGACTCGGGCAAATGGTATGCGGAGTTTTTAAAAAAGTAAAAGACTTTATAAAATTTTCTATTTTCGACCCATCACTAAACAAATTCTTATGAAAAAAGTAATTATTCTTTTAGCAGGCTTATGTCTTTCTAATTTTGCATCTCATGCCACCGGAGAAAAGGCCAATATTAAAATCAACTGGGGGCCGGATTATGAGCTTCCTAAAAAACATGAAGACCTCGGTTTCTTTGGCAATCCGACAGACGGCTATGTAGGTATAAGCCATCAGAGAGGCAAGGACATTATCGTGCAGCATTTCACGGCCGACCTCAAGCTCACGAATGAAAGCGAAATGTCAATGAAGGAATTTCCCAAAAACTATATGATTGATAAGATCATGGAACTCGATGGGAAATACTATATATTCTACTCAACATACGATGACGATGAAATATTATGGTGCCAGGAGCTCGATGTCAAGAAGGGCGAGATGAAAGGAAAGGCTAAGCAAATAGCAAATTCTAAAAACAAACTTTCAGGTACTCTGACAGCTACAGGATTTTATCAGTTTCAGACATCCAATAAATGGAAGTTCATACAATCAGCCGATAAAAGCAAACTCGTGATCTGGTACCGGCTCAAACCTAAGGAGAAAAAGGATGCATTGAATAATGATGTGATTGGTTTTTGGGTATTTGATAATAAGCTGAGTAAACTCTGGAATAAAGATGTCACTATGCCATATACCGAGAAGATGATGGATAATGAGGACTATCAGGTAGATGGGGCGGGTGCAGTATACCTGCTGGGCAAAATATATGAAGAAGGCAATAAGGACTCCAAAGACGGGCACCCAAACTATCACTACGAGCTGATGCAATACACGGGTTCAGGCAAAAGTGTATCTGCAAAATTTGATGTCGGGGAAAAATATGTGGTAGATGCTGCGCTGATAGAGAGTAATAAAGGACAGATCATTTGCACAGGCTACTACTCAAAGAGCAAGAGGACGCAAAGCTCAGACGGCGTATTTTTCTTTACCTATGATGAAGGATCGAGATCTATGAAGTCAGTTTATAAAGGTTTTTATGAGTTCCCCAATGATGTGATCAAGCAGTTTGAAACAAAAAGGTCTCAAAAGAAGGTGGATAAAGAAGAAGAAGATGGAAAGGATGTAGAAGTGGCCAATCTGCAGTTTCGCAATCTGGATATACAGGACGATGGCAGTTTCACCCTCTTCGGTGAACAGTACCATGAGGTGACCTATACCAGGACAAATAGCAGGGGAGGCAGCACTTCTACCACCAGGTATTATTTTGATGATATATATGTAATGAGAATAGGCGCTGACGGTGATATGAAATGGGTGAAGAAAATACCTAAGAGGCAGGTAGATGTTTCACAGACAAGCTATGGATATGGGACCTATATGGCTAATAATTTCAGGGCCAATACGGAATACCTAAGTTTCTACCTGCATACTATCGGCAAGAACAACTATGTGTTTTACATAGACAACCAGAAGAACAGTGCGCTATCTCCGGATCAACTCCCTGCTGCTTATGCCGCAGGAGCGAGGGGAGAGCTGATATGTGTGAAGATCGATGAGAGCGGAAACTTGTCCAAATCAAGCGTTTTTGATTTTAAAGAAGAGAAGTTGAGGATCATGATCAATAAATTTAATAGCGTCACTCCTAATCAGATCATTGGAAGAGCCTATGAAAGTCATGGATTGTTTCAATTCGGATTTTCAAAGGGCAAAGCTCTGAAGATCTCGGTAAATTGATTCTCTGTCCTGAGGTCCAGATATTTTCCATTGGGAGCTGCAAGCGAGTAAAAAGGCTCCCTACTTATTCTATTAATTCATCAAACTCACAATTATGAAAACATTGCTTACGATGCTATTCTCTATCGGCCTGTGCGCTACGGTCTGTGCACAGACAGGTATTTACATGACCTATGACGATTTCAAAGCCGGGAAACTGATCAAGTCAGATGACAATAAGATCGATATAAAAATTAAGCATGAAGTAGCTCTGAAAGTGGGAGGAGAGAAAAAAGAATACCAGACTAAAGATTTTTTTGCGATGCTTTGGGATGGTGAGCTTTACCGCTTCTCGCCCACTTCTGTAGGCAATATCTATCTAAAGCTCACCACTGTGAGTGACAACTATGCACTCTGGGGCTATAGTGAGACCCGCAGCTACTCCGGCGGTAGTCACTCCAATAGCGTGATCTACTATGTATCAAAGGGACTGGGAGGCAAAATGACTGATATCAGTACCAATGGGCAGTTAAAGGCATTGGAAGGGCAAAGCGACTTTAAGGATCTGGTAGACTGCATCAAAAAGGGCAAGAAGCTCGCTCTCATGCATCCGCTGATGATGGCAGCGGGCGAATGTATATATGCCGACCCTACCTACAAGAAAGACCCGAAATCTGTGGTACCTGCTATAAAATAATCTGACCGGATATTCATGTTCACTGGTTGGCGGTTATTGGAAAAGCATAAGCCATGGAGCATAAAAAAGCTCAGTTGTTTGACAACTGAGCTTTTTTTATGTAGTACTGATGTCCTATCTTGACAGGCATCGGATCAAATTCAGATTATTTACCCAAGGCACCTACACCGAATGCATAACCGAGTGAGTTAGTACCGTTCAGTGACCCCTGGCCTACGCTGATGAAAGCATATTCTTCGGCATCTTCGAGCGGCTCGGCAAGTGTGATCTTGAACACATTGTCGGCTACTTTCTCGTAGTTAAGCTTTATATGGAATCTTTTAGCTGATTTGCCGGTAGCTCCGTATGCAGCGAAAGCACTTGATTTCTGAAGCTCCACGTCCCTTCCTTTCTTTGAGCGAAGGCATACAGTCAGATAGAAAAGTGTCTCAGGATCGACACCCTCATCTACCTTGATCACAAATTCAGGTTTGTTAGTAGCCGTCCTGACGTCAGAGTGAGGACCATCGAGGTGAAAGTTTGTGCTATTGCCACCATAACCGAATCCGTTTGTTTTATTCTTGATCTCCGCAGATTGCTTTTCCAGCCTGGTCAGTTTGCCACCCTGGAGCAGCATGGGAGAATTCTTAAAATCCGGTACCGGTGTCTGTGCGCTAGCTCCGAGCGCTACAAAAAGCGCTATAACAGCTATGAACATCTTTTTCATTTTTTTGAATTTTGAAGTGATTAGTGAATGAGCGCAAATGTATAATGTTTGACCAAAATCTGACATTAAACAGTAAGAAAAAGAGGAAATTGGGCGTTTT
This sequence comes from Bacteroidota bacterium, assembly GCA_025963485.1. GTDB lineage: Bacteria > Bacteroidota > Bacteroidia > Chitinophagales > LD1 > UBA1941. The sequence goes on from JAOQAO010000076.1 coordinate 4,057, forward strand.
CCCGGAGAAAATACCGTAAAACACTGATTTTGATAGATGAAAGGAACAAATATCAGAGCACTTCTACCTGATTCCTAAGTATATCCTCGATGGTTTCGCGCTGGCGGATCAGGTGGTCTTTACCATCTTTTATCATTACTTCCGCGGGGCGGAAACGCGAATTATAGTTGCTGGCCATCGTGAAACCATAAGCACCTGCGTTGCGGAAAGCGATGATGTCGCCTTCCTTGACCTCCGCGATCTTGCGGTCCCAGCCGAAGGTGTCCGTCTCGCAGATATAGCCGACTACCGTATAGATACGTTGCTTGCCATCGGGATTGGAGATATTGAGGATATGATGATAGGAGTTGTAGAGCATGGGGCGGATCAGGTGATTGAGACCCGAGTCGACACCTACAAATACAGTAGCTGTAGTTTGTTTCAGCACATTAACCTTCACGAGGAATGTACCCGCTTCGCTCACGAGAAACTTGCCCGGCTCAAACCAGAGGTCTACTTTTTTGCCGTAGCTTTTTTGGAATTCGATAAAGCGGTCGGATAATTTGTCGCCGAGTTCCACCACATCAGTGTAGTAGTCATCCGGCTTATATGGCACCTTGAATCCGCTGCCGAAATCAAGGAAATCGAGATCGGGAAAATGCTCCGTATGCTCCAGCAGTATCTCCGCTCCGCGCAGGAATACATCCACATCGAGTATGTCGCTGCCTGTATGCATATGCAGGCCGTTGACATGCAGGCCGGTACTTTTGATGATACGCTCGACATGGCGCATCTGGTAGATAGATATGCCAAACTTGCTATCTATATGCCCGGTAGAGATATTGATATTGCCGCCGGCCATCAGGTGAGGATTGATACGGATGCAAACGGGGACCGATGCGCCATACTTAGTGCCGAACTGTTCGAGTATAGAGGTATTATCTATATTGATCTGCACGCCTTCTTTCACCGCGAGGTCGATCTCTTCCATCGATACACAGTTGGGCGTGTACATGATCTCATTGGGTTTATATCCCGCCTTGAGTCCTACCCATACCTCCTGTATGGATACACAATCGAGTCCTGCACCCAGTCCGTGGAAGAAGCGGAGGATATTGATATTATTCAGCGCCTTGCAGGCAAACTTGATCTTTGGCTCGAACCCTTTGAAGCTGCCCTTGAGCAGGTTGTATTGCTTCTCCATCACAGCTGTGTCATAGACATAGAGGGGTGTATCATATTTCTGGCAAAGGGTCAGGGCGTCTATACCGCCTATGGTATAGTGACCGTCGTGTAGTTCGAGCATATGTCGGATAGTTTGAGCCGTGAAAGTAAGTGAAAATCAAATACGGGGTATTATAAAAGAAAGGAATATAAAAATTTCCGTATATCAGGATGTCTTTGCGTGGACTTACAGATAGCCTATTGATCTGATATTCAAGTCGCAAGTTCTTCCCTCTCCTTCGGAGAGGGAAGATGCCGAAGGTAGATGCCTGCCCTGTGGGGGTGAGGTTCAAGGCAGCCTGACAGCGGCTACTGTGAATGAGGCGCTGTCATACGCCGCTCCCTGACCGACGAGGGTCACGGGATTGGAAATAAACACGCTCACCTTGCCCACAGAGTCTACGGTGACATCGGCCGTGCCTGACACTGATGGTGCCCCGAAGTAATTATAAGAATAGCTGCTGCCCGCAAAAAGAATAGCGACCTGCCCCGGAGCTGTAGGAGCGATGCCTCCCGGTATCACCTGGTAGCTACCGCTGGTCGTGGGAAATGATGAGAAGAAAAAGACCAGGCTCGTATTGCTGGCAGGAACGATCGTACCCGAATAGTCCTGTACGGATATAGATTCATTGAAGCGCGTCACGCTCTTAGCCTTATATGTTATGCCCTTGAAGGTATAATTGCCGAGGTCCGGTCCGGTATTATTGTTGGTG
>JAOQAO010000117.1 GCA_025963485.1 Bacteroidota bacterium
CGAATACATCCACGACGAGGTCCAGACCTACGAACCGCAAAAATAATTTATGATTTCTGATTTATGATTGTTGATTGACTTATTGGTCTGTTATTTGCAAATCATAAATCATAAACCAACAATCAAAAATGAGTTTAGCTCCCCTTCCCGAACGCCTCCGCCCCAAGACCTTTGACGAGTTCGTGGGCCAACAGCACCTGATAGGTGAGGGCAAAGTGTTGCGCCGGCTCATAGAGTCCGGCAATATACCTTCGATGATCTTCTGGGGGCCACCCGGCGTTGGGAAAACTTCCCTCGCCAGATTTATATCAGAGAAAGCAGTTCTTCCTTTCTACCAGCTCAGTGCCATTGACTCCGGTGTCAAAGAACTCCGCGCTGTAATCGAAAAAGCTACCAACGATGGCAAAGCCATCCTGTTCATAGATGAGATACATCGCTTCAATAAGGCGCAGCAGGATGCCCTCCTGGGCGCAGTGGAGAGAGGTACGATCACCCTTATAGGCGCCACTACTGAGAATCCATCTTTTGAGGTCATATCGGCATTGCTTTCTCGTGCGCAGGTTTATACTTTGAAGCCTCTGGAAAGGGAAGACCTGGAGAAATTGCTCCACGCGGCCCTGACAAAAGACGTGGTCCTGAAAGAGAAAAATATTAGTATCAAGGAGACCGAAGCGCTGCTGCGCTACTCAGGCGGCGATGCGCGCAAGCTTCTCAATGTGCTTGAGATCGTGGTTAATAATGCATTGACAGACAATGATCTGCTTGCGATAGATAATGCAATGGTCGAACAGGTCATCCAGCATAAGATGGCACTCTATGATAAATCCGGTGAACAGCATTACGATATCATTTCAGCCTTCATCAAGTCCATTCGCGGTAGCGATCCCAACGCAGCTCTTTACTATTTAGCTCGTATGCTGGAGGGAGGTGAAGATCCGAAGTTTATCGCCCGGAGGCTGCTCATTCTTTCCTCAGAGGACATCGGCAATGCTAATCCAACTGCCTTCGTCATGGCCAATAATTGTTTCCAGGCAGTGGACGTGATCGGCTATCCCGAGTGTCAGCTCATCCTTTCGCAGACTGTCATATACCTGGCTACTTCACCCAAAAGCAATTCGGCTACTACGGCGATCGGAGCAGCACGCGCTCAAGTGCGGGCTTCAGGGGATCTGTCAGTACCTCTTCATCTGCGCAATGCCCCCACCAAGCTGATGAAGCAACTCAACTATGGCAAAGATTATCAATACGCTCACAGCTACGAAGGCAATTTTGCCGACTTGGAATTCCTGCCCGAAAAGATAAAGGGGACTAAATTCTACGACCCAGGACAAAATCCCCGGGAAAACGAGATACGCAAACAGCTAAGAGATTGGTGGAAAAATAAATACGGTTACTGATCTTAAATGCTCTCTGGTTTTCTTTCTCTGTTCTCCCCAATTTTCAGGCATACTGTTTGACTATATTTTGACATGAATGACGCAGATATCATAATCGTAGGAGCGGGCATTACCGGTTTGACCGTAGCCCGGCAGCTCTCCAGGGCTGGTAAAAAAGTACTGATACTTGAAGGGCGGGATAGACTCGGAGGACGGATGCATACCATTCATGGGCAAGGCCATCCGATCGAGACAGGTGCTGAGTTTATACATGGTGACCTGGAGGCCACATTTAGTTTATTGCGCGAGTATGATATTGCTTATCACAAAATAGGCGGAGAGTTCTGGCGGGTCGGGAACGGGAAATTCAAAGAAGAGGATGATTTCGTAGAACACCGGGAGCTTTTACATAAGCATCTGGATGAATTGAGGACGGACATGACGGTCGATGATTTTTTGAACCGGCATTTCCCTGACGAACTTTATACAGAATTTAAAGACCAGATCAGGAAATATGTGGAAGGCTATGATTCTGCAGATGCTTCGCGCGCCAGTGCTTTTGCATTCAGGGATGAGTTTGGAGAGGGAGAGGAGGACCAGTATCGGATCGACGGAGGATACAGTGTTTTGATAGATGCTATAGCTAAAGAATGCTTTATCCGGAAGGTGGACATCCAGACATCCGCGGTGGTCAAAGAGATCAAATGGTCAGCCGGCAAGGTGAAAGTAAAGACTGCAGATAAGAAAACGTATACCGCTGGTCAGGTGGTTATTACCGTGCCGTTGGGCATTTTGGCAGATGAAGAAAGTGAGGCCGGGATTGTATTTAAACCGGCATTGCAGGATCAGGTAGATGCTGTCCGCAATATGGGCTTTGGCCATGTGGTCAAGATCGCGCTGGAATTACGCGAAACTTTCTGGCAAAGCGACGGAGTAAAAAAGCATCTGGGCCGGAAACCGGATAAACTGGGATTCCTGTTCACAGATGCGCCCATACCTACCTGGTGGACGCAACATCCTGTTAAGTCAAACCTATTGACCGGCTGGCTCGCCGGACCACCGGCTGCACAACTGAAGCACGCTGACGATGAGACACTATTGCAAATGGCCGTTAGTTCACTCGGTTACATATTCCAGATGACCCATACAGAAATAAAAGCCGAGATAACAGGCTCCCATATTTTCAACTGGACCAATGACCCGTTTACGCTTGGGGCATATGCGTATAAAACGCTGCATACTACAGAGGCTATTAAGATTTTAGAGATGCCAGTAGAGCATACGATCTTTTTTGCCGGTGAAGCTTTATACCCGGGCACAGAGATGGGAACCGTCGAGGCCGCTATCAAAAATGCGATGACCGTATCATCCATGATCTGATAAATCCGACTCTACCGAAATCCACATTCCGAAATCCGAAATCAACTATCCCATCTTGAAATCCGTCAGCACCCAGTTCTTATTCAGATCTATCACCGGCTCGCCGCAGTAGGTGCATGTATCGTCCGTGGTATCATTGTACGGGGCACCGCAAGAGGTGCACTCGTAGCTGTATACAGTTTCCTTCTCTGGTGTCTGGAGTGCATTTATATTCTTAGACAGCACCATTCTGTAGTGATGTGTCTTCATTTCCGCATCCATTAGTTTTAGCGTGCTTCCTGATGGTTGCACACGCTGGTATGTCGCCGTCAGGTTAAATACCAGATTCAGTCGTTCGTTACCAGTATTGTAATCTTTGAAAGAAACATCATTCAAATACAGGCGGTCAAAAATGAAAGCCTCTCCTGACTTGATCTGAACTATTTTAGACGCAGTATCCTTATCCGCAAAACGCGCCAGCTTTTTATTGCTGTCGCCGGTGAGCACCTCCATGATCTGCATAAAGACATTGGATGCTACATCCTCTATACGCTGTACAGAGAAGAGGCTATCGTTTTTCGTCAGCTCACTGAGCTGGGTGTCTTTCACCAGACTATTGCCGGGTGAGTAGTCATCCTGCTGTGTGATCTCACTGAGTACCCAGTCATATTCACCACTATTGGTCAGCGTACCGCAACCTACACAACGGCTGATCTCACCGATCTTCGTATCAAATGGTGCGCCGCAGTTAGGGCAGTTGTTAGTGTTGTACAGGTCTTTACCAGCCTTTGCATCTGTACGTTTGATAAATGTCCAGTACTCCGTATCCTCATCTCCCCGGAATGATTCATTGAACTGTGGATACTTATCACTGACAAAGGAGTCGTCCATAGAGAAGCTTACCGCCACATCCGCCGTCTGATAATTTCCCTCGATATTAGTCGCAGCCAGCTTTATTCTCTTGACCTTTATGTTGCTTAGTTTATTGACCTGCGAGAGCTTATTCATCATGGCAAACTGCGCTGTATAGCGCTGGTATACCCCATCAGATATCCATCTGCGCGCGTCCTTCAGGTCTTTTTTCTGCCAGGCATCCTGTATGATGCGAAATGAAGTTTCAATTTTCACCCCTGATAAATTCTCAGGAAAGCTCCCCAACACAAGGGGTTTCTGAGGCTGGGCTCGTTTTTTTAATACCCGGACGATAACGGCGATGATAAATATGGGCATAGATATGATGATCACCAATACTAAAAAGCCCTGAAAGAACGTAAGACCTGAGTCTGTACCAACTGCAGCCGTGCTTCCGGCCTTGCTGTAATTGCTACGATTATAACTGCTATCGCTATGAGTACTGTCACTATAATTGTTACTGCTATGTCTGATACTGCCATAGCTGCTACTGGCGTGACTGCTGCTATGACTGATGCTGCTATGATTACTGCTGCTGTGACTGCTCTTACTTGTACTCGGACTGCTGGTGGTGGGCCCTTTATGTCGGCCACCTCCGCCTCCTGCCCGTGCATTAATATCCTGACAGACGCACGAGGCGATAATAGTAATAATGAAAAGGCGGACAAAGACACGGAAACCTGAAGGTGAAATTTTCATAGAATTGCTGCTTTTGACTTTTTATTTAGGGTGTATTGCTTAATGGAGCAAATAAAGCAAAACCAAAAATAAAATTCTTCGCAGAAAATGAATACCTCCTTATCATCCCATTTGGAAATCTGTCAGCACCCAGTTTTTATTGAGGTCTATCACCGGTTCGCCGCAGTAGGTGCAGGTGTCGTCAGTAGTGTCATTATACGGAGCACCACATGAGGCGCACTCGTAGCTATATACAGTTTCCTTCTCAGGAGTCCGGAGCGATTTGATATTTTTGGACAGCACCATACTGAATGAATGTGTAGTCATCTCAGCATCCAGCAATCTAAGCGTGCTTCCTGATGGTTGCACACGCTGATATGTCGCAGTGAGGCTAAACATCAGGTTCAGCCGCTCATTACCCGTGTTGTAATCGATCAGCGATACGTCATTCAGATACAGGCGGTCAAAAATGAAAGTTTCACCTGCTTTGATCTGCAGTATTTTGTCGGCAGTATCTTTATCAGCAAAGCGCGCAAGTTTTTTATTGCTGTCACCGGTGAGCACCTCCATGATCTGCATAAAGACATTGGATGCCACATCCTCTATACGCTGTACAGAGAAGAGGTTATCGTTTTTCGTCAGATCACTTAGCTGCGTATCTTTCACCAGACTATTACCAGCTGAGTAATCATCCTGCTGAGTGATCTCACTCAGTACCCAGTCGTATTCACCGCTATTGGTCAGCGTCCCGCAACCCACACAACGGCTGATCTCGCCCATCTTCGTATCAAATGGTGCGCCGCAGTTAGGGCAGTTGTTAGTGCTGTACAGGTCTTTGCCCGCCTTCGCATCTGTACGTTTGATAAATGTCCAGTACTCCGTATCTTCATCTCCCTGGAATGACTCATTAAACTGCGGGTACTTATCACTTACGAAAGAATCATCCATAGAGAAGCTTACCGCTACATCCGCAGTCTGGTAATTTCCATCTATGTTGGTCTTCGCCAGCCTTATGCCCCTGACCTGTATGTTGCTTAGTTTATTGACCTGCGAGAGCTTATTCATCATCGCAAACTGTGCTGTATACCTCTGGTATACCCCATCAGATATCCATCTGCGCGCATCCTTGAGGTCTTTCTTTTGCCATGCATCCTGTATGTTGCGGAATGAGGTCTCGACCTTCTGTGGATTCAATCCTTCAGGAAATGCCTCTGCCGGAGTGGATGGCGCTACATAGGATTCCCTGTTGGCGACATTGCCCGTTTTATTTTTGCCAAAGAAATATATGGCCGCGATGATCGCGATGATGATCAGCGATAAGACAGGATGCGCAAAAAGAAAATACAGGATAAAGAATCCTCCACCGCCGCCGCCACCGTGACTGCCACCTCCGCCATAGCTATGAGATGAAGAAGAACTGCGGCCGCCACCGCCTCCGGCCCGGGCCCAGATATCAACGGCATAAAAAAGAAAAAGGGCCGCCAGTGTGACGGTCCTGTATATGAAAGGTTTGATGGTCTTCATCTATGGGTATATAGTTTGGTTTTTTGTTGTTGCTCAGTGCTTTTATTTACCCTCTCCTTTGGAGAGGGCAGGGTGAGGTGCTATCCTACCGGTGGTGGCGGGGGAGGTATAGTACTAAATACCGAAGCCAGTTCGGCTACTGCACCAGCCTGTGTCCATGCTGACATACCTGCCTTCCATACCTGCGTTTCGCGGGTCAGGGATCCGCTCTGTGCCATTTGCGCCATTTGCTCTGCGCCAAATGGTCCGGTCTGCTGTCCATTCACAGCTATAAAAAACTGCAAAGGTTGGGGAGGGGGAGGAGGCGTATTCAGGCCCTGCTGTGCCTGATTGAAATTATTTGCGACCATATTGCCCATGCCGAGTCCTACGCCGAGTCCGATACCTGCACCGCCGATGCCTTCATTGGCAGCAGCAGTTTCGATGCTTTGAGTAGTGCGGAACTGAGACAACTTCTGCATATCTATTTTATTAAGACGTGAGTAGTCGAAGATCTCTTTCTTCAGTTCCTCCGGCATAGAGACATTCTCGATCAAAAACTTCGTGATCTTGAGTCCATATGATTCGAAATCCTGATTGAGTTTTTCCTGTACCAGAGATGACAGGTCTTCGAGATTTGAAGCAAATTTTTCGATTGGAATATTTCCGCTGCCTACTGCATTGGAAAATTTCGTCATGATCAGGCTGCGCAGCTGACCATTGATATCTTCTGTAGTATAGCGGCCATCTGTACCGGCTATTTCTTTGATGAATTTGCCGCCATCAGTTACTCTGTACGAGAACGAACCAAATGCTCGCAGTTCTATCATACCAAATCGCTCGTCACTCAGTGTGATCGGGTTCTTGGTACCCCAGCGCTGATCTACGAACTGGCGGGTGCTGATGAAGAATACGTCCGCCTTGAATGGGCTCTCAAATCCATATTTCCAGCCTCTGAGGGTGGCCAGGATGGGCATATTCTGAGTGGTCAGGGTATACATACCCGGCTGATAGACGTCGGCTATCACGCCCTCATTGAGGAATACTGCCTGCTGAGACTCACGCACCGTGAGCTTGGCATTCATTTTTATTTCATTCTCATAGCGCGGAAACTTCCACACCAGTGTATCGCCGGAGCTGTCCGTCCAGTCGATGATGTCTATGAACTCGTGTTTCAGTTTATCAAAAATTCCCATGGCGTTTTAGATTTTGTTTTTTGTGGATGAATGTTTTCTATTCCTGCAAACTTTTAGGTTCACAAGCTTATGAAAGATTAGTCGAACTGCCAAGCCAAATATTGTAAAGGGTAACATCAATTTCCCGACTTAATCGGAAGTCTGGGGGACCGCTCCATGCCTTCCAGCTGTCCCACCCCGTTACCCGGTGGGACACTTGGGACACCCGAGACTGGGTGGAACATCGGCTGTTCCATGGCCATTTTTCCATAACCCTATATTTATAAAGTAGGCATTGTAAAAAAATGAAGCTGACTGCTAAAGCGGGGGGTGGAGAGGTTCATGCTGTCCCATACCGGCCACCTGTTCCCCGCCTGCCACACGGTGGGACGCTTGGGACGTTTGAAAGAGGAACTATAGAGGTCTTATTTTTAGCTTTTGCACTAACAAATTGTATGGCCATCCTAAAATACAGAGAATTACCTTTAAATAGATGTTCGGTTGTCTTGAGATAACTGAAAGCTGTCTATCAATGAGTAGTTGATTAACTCTGTCTTTATCAAATTCGGTCTTTAAAAGTGATACAATCTCTTTAGCCTCCTTATTATTATTTATTACTAAAAATTTGATGTCTTCAACTTTAAAAGTGAGAGGAGCAGATTGCCCATGTGGCTTTTTCTGTTCGCTCCAATACTTATAGTCTGGATCTGCTTGGTTATATGCGTTTTCCTTGAACAATAGTTGGTTGGCACCTTTTAAACCTGTACTGGGAATATACCTCCATTCTCGGTCGAAAAATGCAATATGATCCCTGCCACTTTGTAGTTTGACTCTATATTTTTTAGAAAACAGGTTGAGATTGTTTGCAGCACTAAAAACATAGTTTGTTATTTCTTCAAGTTTTTGAGCTAGTTCCCGAGTAGGTTTTTCATCTGCTAAATCAGACATCTTTTTGAGAAACCCATTGGCAAATATTTTTAAGCCCTTTGCCTTGATGTCTAACATGGTTGGAAGTGTCGCTCCAGCGACTGAAATTTCAATTAAGTCTATTGCACCATTCTCAAAATCACTGTTTTCATAAGTATACAATACCGGATGACATTTGTTTTTTATACCCCATTCCATACTCATTCCAATACTGTAGAGACCATAATCTTTCTGACTTGCGATTTCTGTTAAAGGGATACAGCTGAAGCTCACCATTAATATACGCTCGGCTCTTCCTCCAAATATCTCTTTTGCATAAGATGGATAAAAGCCATTTCTTATTATTGATTTTAGGCCATCGAAAGATGTGGAATGAAAAAGATTGCTTTCTTTTTCATTAGCAGGTTCTGTATTGTTCATTAGATTGTATTTTGATAGCTTAAATATACATTCAAATTTCTTGTCTCGTTCTGTTCCATATTGTTTCACTCTTGGTATAATGGGATATGTGGAACATCTGAGACGCAATGCTTAGTTTTAAAATATTTGATTATTTTTCATGTAAAAAGAAAGGGATGAACAAGGAAATACCAATGATGGAAAAAAGGATTCCAGTTTACTATGTAGTAACAGGCGGATTGATATTTTCAATAATTATTACCTCGACCTCGGTACTTTGTGGAAGGCCTAAGGCATTTGAATATATCAGTTTTGCTAGTACTATTACTTCTTTAGTATTAGGTGTTATAGCTATTTTTTATTCTATTATATCTAATAGTGAATCATCAAAAAATATTGGCGCTCTTGCAGAGGCCTCTCAAAAAGTTAAAGATGGTAGCGAGAAAATATTTGGGATATCTGCATCAATTGATGACAGTGTAAAGACACTGATGGAAATAACGGGCAAGCTTAATTTACATCTTGATCAGGTGCCTCAGCATTTTGAGGAAATGAAAGGTGAAATAAATACTCTTTCCGAGAAATTTAATTACAATTTTTTTTCTCCCTCATCCGAGGCTAAAAGCACGTTAGAGTTGAATGAGGTTTCTATAAAGAGCTTCCTGAAAAATTCCACTGTTGGCGGTTTATATGCCATCTATGCGGCCGAAGTAGCTTATGAAAATGAAGTGGAGTTAAGTATCAGTTCGATTGTAATTGACTTTGAAGATGATATAGGTAGTATTATAACGATGTATTTTATCGCTTATTTGAATGCATGTAAAGCCCTTGATATAATTAGGTTTTCTGGAGAAACCCGAATAGTAAAACTTAGTTTTGTGAATACGACAATTAAAGGACTTGTGAAGCAATATTTAATAGAAAAGATTAACAAAATGG
>JAOQAO010000049.1 GCA_025963485.1 Bacteroidota bacterium
AATGCTATCGAAAGAGTGTGGTGGTACATGCGAAAGAAGATTACACACAACCGATACATTCAAACATTAAAAAAGCGGAAAGCTGAATTCTGGAAAATGTTCTCTCACTTTCAAAAGCCTAATACTATTATCAAAACTATTTGTGAAGTTAATTATTAGACTCTATGTAAAACCCAGATTTTATACGTTTGGATTTGATGATGAAAAAGATGTACGAATAGTACATGGCGAAATTCTAAGTATTCGTCATAAAATCCTTGGTGATATTTATGAAATTGACACGAAATGGCACGGATACAAAATTGTTCTCCGTACAGGCAAATTTATTCTGGTAGATCCCGAAGAAAAGCAAGGAAGAATCGAATCCACCTCAACTTTCAAAGAAGATTTTGATCATGATGACTTTCAATTTGAGGTAGAGATCAAAATAATATAGAATTCTCCGCGTTCTTTGTGTCCTCCACGGTTAAAAATGTATTCCGAATTAAAACATCTTCTTCAGATGCCCCCAGAAGATCTTCTTCGCATTGTCATTTGAACTGATCACATCGAGTGTATCTGTCACCAGTACCTTCATGCCATAGAGAAGGCATATTTCATTTTTATTGATATGGCTGTTCTTGAGACCTTCGATCCATTCGGTACCGAATAAGACAACTTTTTTTGCGCCGATCTGTTCGGCCAGCTTCTGGAGTGTCACATCCGCATGACAGAGATTGGCTTTGACAGTCTCGGTAGGTATCATTTTCAGACCGCCTTCGATTATTTTATTGAGAAAAGCCTCTTGCTCTGCGGGCAGTTCTGTTGAGGCCTGAAATTCATACAACACCGCCACCCCATTGAAATTCAGTGGTTTTTTGACCTCGCTTTTTTCACCTTTCGCCAGTGGCTCAGTGACCTGTACCAGCCTGTCCTTTTTATAGAGCGTAGATAAATCCATACATCTTTTTAAAACATAAATAGTCTTCGTATCTTGTGCAAAACTACTCATTATTCTGAGTAATAAAGTTTGACACGCCTCGAAAATAATTATATTTTCGGTCTATAAATTCCTCAACTATGAGCTACAAAATATCTGTAGAAAAAGTAAGTAAGACTCGTGTAGACGAGATCGATTTCAAGAACCTCCCATTTGGAAAATACTTTTCCGATCATATGTTTGTAGCTGACTATTATGATGGTGACTGGCATGACTGCCGGATCATTCCATTTGGCGACTTCTCTATGCACCCGGCTACTTCGGCTATTCACTACGGACAGTCGCTTTTTGAAGGCATGAAAGCTGAGCGTGACCAGGATGGCAATCCCATCGTATTCCGCCCGCTGAAAAACTGGAACCGCCTCAATATCTCCGCTACGCGTATGGCTATGCCTACAGTACCCGAGGAGCTGTTTATGAATGCTATCGACAAGCTGCTGACACTGGACAGGGCGTGGATACCAGGCGAACCGCTCTCATCCCTCTACATCAGGCCATTCCTTTTTGCTACTGAAAAATATGTCGGTATCCGTGTGGCCGAGCATTATCGTTTTGCCATATTTACCTGTCCTGTAGGTGCCTACTATACCAAACCTGTCAAGGTGTATGTCAGTGAGAAATACGTCCGCGCTGCTCCGGGTGGTGTAGGCTATGCCAAGGCTGCGGGCAACTATGGCGCTGCCATGATGCCTACTCAGGAGGCTCAGAAGCTCGGCTATGACCAGCTCCTTTGGCTCGATGGTATCCACCACAAATACTTTCAGGAGATCGGCACGATGAATATATTTTTCATCATCGACGGGGTGTTGGTCACTCCCGGCCTCGATCAAGGCACTATCCTCGATGGCGTGACACGCGATAGCATGATCCGCCTCGCCGAGGATGAAGGCTACATCGTACAGGAGCGCGATATATCTGTAGATGAAGTCATCAACGCTTACCATGAAGGCAAACTCGAAGATATGTTTGGATGCGGGACTGCTGCGGTGATATCCCACATAGGTACTTTCCACTACAAGGGCGAAGATTATGAGCTGCCGCCGGTAGAAGGACGCGAAGTGTCAAATAAGCTCAAGAAGCGTTTTATGGAGATCAAATCGGGTATCGCAGAAGATGTATTCGGATGGGTACATACTGTGCCTGTAGGCGTCTATGCTAATCAGTAAATAAGCGGCGAGTCGTGAGTCGCAAGTAATAATACTAAAGGGATCAAAATGATCCCTTTTTTTGTGCGGAAAACTTCGAAGTAGATTATTGATATCTACGCACGCTTACTTGATAAAGCCTTTCTCCATACCGAACTTCTTGTAGGCATCGATCACGGTCTTGGTGATCGTGTAGTCCGTGTTATGCTTGAGGAAATCCACGGGCATATTCAGGTAAGCAATAAACTGGTCATCGTATTCCTCCGGAAGGTCAAACAGTTTTTGGTCACGGTAGTAGTTAAACAATTCCTTATAGATCTTTCTGCGTTCATCTTCCTGTATCTGCTCCCGTAGTTTGGAGCGCTCCTTGGCCTTGCCGCTCAGCATCTCATACAGCGCGCTGATCGGGCTGGTAAAGGACATCTCGGGCTGTTGCAGTTCCTTCGGTATCTGTCCCATCTTCTCGCGCTCCTTTTCTATATCACTGAGGGTCTGCTTCGGGCGAACTATAATAAGCTTGGAAGTAGTAGTACGCAATCTGTCAAATAGAAAGACCGGACTGTAGGCATCCTTGACCGCAGTACTATCTGCCATGCTAAATCTGGTGGTCTGGTAACCGGATAGAAAAAGGAATAAAGTATCGTTCTTGCCGCATGTGATACTGAATTTACCCTTGCCATCCGTCACAAATGACTGACCTGATTTGGGATTGATCACGCTGACACCACTGACGGGTACATTATCGTACATATCCATCACAGTACCATTGATATGTATAGCCGGCGCTACCTGTGCGCCTGCTTGCAGCAGTGCCAGGAAAAATACGCCCATTATCAGATACCTTTTACCCAACTATCTCTGTGATCTATTTAACCTTACGAATATAATGACCCGCCTCTACAAACGGAATTGCGATAAGTTAATTATGAAATATTAATGAAAAGCCAATGGATAAGTGCCTAGCAATAGGCCAATCAGCGCTTCTGCGCGGTGAACTCTTCTATCGCACTGTATATAGCCTGAAGGTCAGCCCCTGATATACAATAAGGCGGCAAGATATAAAGCACATTCCCCAACGGTCGCAGCATGATCCTCCGCTCAATAAAGAACTGATACATCTTATCCCGGAGGCTACTCAGATAGCCGCCCTGTCCTACCTCAAACTCTATCGCCAAAATCGTGCCCTGTTGGCGCACATCGCGTAGTGTCGGATTATCTTTTATCCGCTTCGCGAAAGCTTCGTGTGTCTTAGTAATATCACCTATTTTATTCAAAGTTCCCTCGCGCTCAAACAAGTCCAGCGAAGCCAAAGCCGCAGCACAGCCGAGCGGATTACCTGTATAGCTATGCCCATGGAAAAGCATCTTCGACTTCTCATCATCATAAAAGGCATCATAGATAAAACCCTTCACAACCGTCGCTGCAAAAGGCATAAACCCTCCGGTGATCCCTTTTGATAAACAGATAATATCAGTCGCATGCGTCAAATACTCCGTCGCAAACATCTTACCCGTTCTACCAAAACCTGTCATGACCTCGTCAGCAATTGTCAGGATTTTATGTTCCTGACAAATGCCGATCAAATCATCCAGTAGTTCAGCACTATACATCTTCATCCCGGACGAACCGAGTACCAGCGGCTCAAATATGAAAGCTGCGATCTGCGAGGTATTGTTCCTTATCGCTGATCTCAGCTGCTTCTTTATTTCCTCTTCATTGCTAAAATCCGGTGTATCAATAAATACAACGTCAAACAACAGTCGCGAATAAGGATCAGTAAAAACTCCGCGCGCACTCACAGACATCGCCCCAAAAGTATCACCATGATAAGCATCGCGAAAACAAATGATCTTATTGCGCTCCTCGCCCTTGTTCTTCCAGTATTGCAGCGACATTTTGATCGCGGCTTCTACCGCAGTAGAACCATTATCCGAATAAAAGACCTTCTCATAACCTCCCGGCAAAATACTGAGAAGCCGCTCTGCCAGCATGATAGCAGGTTCATGGCTGAATCCCGAGAAGATAACCTGCTCCAGTTTTTTTGCTTGTTCGGCTATCTTTTCTGCGATATATGGATGCGCGTGTCCGTGTATATTGGTCCACCAGCTGGAGGTGCCATCTATATATTTAGTCCCGGTCTCGTCATAGAGATAGGTGCCTTCACCACGTACCATGACGATATTATCTGCAGCGGTTTTCTCCTGTGTATAGGGATGCCAGATAGCTTTTTTGTCTCTTTCGCGCAGCGTCATAGGGTGAAGTATTTAGCCATATCTACACCTAGTTTTGCTGCCTGTTCCCTGATAAATTCTTTGTCCATTTTATGCCCGCGCTCTACACTGCCTATCTCGTGTATGCCGGATGTCTGATAGATCAGGTCTCGCATATGGGGGCTGTGGTCTCCGTTGTAGATGATGCCTAGTATATGGATGTTCCTGCTTCGCAGCGCCTCTATGCTGAGCAGCGTATGATTGATCGAACCCAAATAATTTTCCGAGACGAGCATCACTGGCGTCTTCAACCGCTCTATGAGGTCTATCACCAGAAAACCTTTTCCTAAATGCACCATCAGACCACCGGCTCCTTCTATGATGAGGCGGTTATTGGTTTCGGGTATTGACATTTTATCTGCTTCGATAGCCACCCCTTCCTGCTCCGCAGAAAAAGAAGGCACCGACGCGACCTTGAGCAGATAGCTCTCGGGGTGAATGACAGACTGAGCATTTGAAATAAGCTCTTTGACCAATATGGAATCCGTGCCATCTGCGTAACCGGCTTGTACTGGTTTCCAGTAGTCGGCTTGCAGTGCTTCAGTGAGCACGGCTGACACGATCGTCTTACCTACATCGGTCCCGATGCCGGTGACAAAAATATGTTGAGGTAAATTGTGTTTATGGTGTTGCATTCCCGTGGTGCCTTTCGAGGCGTGGTATAAATAAACAAACTATAACGGCCATAGCCAAACCCAATTTATTTTAGGCCGAGGCTTGTGCCATATTTTGAGAGATGCCTTGTATGACTGCGGCCAGGGCTTTGACCTGTGCCTCTGTATTATGGCTATGCAGGCAGATACGGATGCGCTCCTGGCCTTTGGCCACAGTGGGTGGCAGGATAGCGCGGGCATCGAGGCCTTCCCTTTGCAGCAGGCTGGCTATGTGTTTCACTTTGCTATTTCCCTGGATCATCACAGATTGTATCGGGCTGTCGCTGGGTAGTAGTTTTATCTCATCAGTGGATTGGAAATTCTCTTTCAGCAGCAGCTCCAGTTGCCTAAGCTTTACCCGCCTGTCCTTCAGCGTGGGGAAATAATCATAAGCTACTTTGATCGCACCCAGGCTATGCAGCGACATAGCCGTAGAGTATATAAACGGGCGACAGTAGTTGATTAGAAACTCTTTCAAATCATGCGAACAGACTATTGCTGCACCGTGTCCACCGAGAGCCTTACTGAAGGTATGCACCCTCGCGAGCACATTGTTTTCGATTCCCAGATGATTGACAAGTCCTTCTCCCTTCTCTCCTATCACACCTGTAGCATGCGCCTCATCCACGATCAGCCCGGCATCGTATTTTGCACAAAGTACTGACATCTCTTTGAGCGGCGCCGTATCACCATCCATAGAGAATAGCGACTCGGTCACGACATATTTCAATCCGGTAGCGTTCTTTAATTTTTCCTCGAAGTCAGCGAGGTCATTATGTTTGAAAGCTACCTTGTTGGCCTTGCTCGCTTTCATACCATCATGTATCGACGCATGCACCAGTTCATCGTAGATGATCGTGTCGCCTTTATACGGCAGCGTAGACATCAGGCCATAGTTCGCATCGAAACCGGAAGTAAATATCAGCGATGCCTCTGAGCGATGAAATGCCGCTATTTGCGCCTCGAGTCTTTCTACATAGTCATTATTTCCTGAGAGCAGCCGCGAACCGGTACTCCCGCCGTAAAGATGGTGGCGCTGCACCTCCTCATCTATCAGGTGATGAAACTTACTATCCCTCGATAGTCCGAGATAATCATTGGAAGTAAAGTCCGCGTTGCCTTTGACCACGCGTAGC
This sequence comes from Bacteroidota bacterium, assembly GCA_025963485.1. GTDB lineage: Bacteria > Bacteroidota > Bacteroidia > Chitinophagales > LD1 > UBA1941. The sequence continues at coordinate 6,184 of JAOQAO010000049.1, forward strand.
GAGCGGAAGTTATCTTCATTCTTGCGATCAGCTATTTTGCCCAGTATGTATTTCCTGATTGGATCCACTTTACAATGTATTAAAGCCCCCTTTAGGGGGTTTGGGGGTAATGCAGCAAGACGCTCTTAGTTAGTTGATGCGAGTTGATTTTCCACCTTGAAGCTCTCCCTCGGTTTCAGACCGAGCACTTCAAACATTTCTTTGTCGGCACTAAAATCCGGATTAGGAGTCGTCAGAAGCTTCTCTCCGGTAAATATCGAGTTAGCCCCCGCGAGGAAGCACAGCGATTGCTGTTCAATGTTCATTTCATTGCGACCCGCCGATAGACGTACCATAGCTTTAGGCATTAGTATACGCGCTGTTGCGATCATGCGTACCATTTCCCATGTCTGCACTTTTTGCTTGCCCTCCATAGGCGTACCATCTACTGCTACAAGTGCATTTACTGGTACAGACTCGGGATGTTGAGGCCTTGTGGCCAATGTATAAAGTAATTTGATGCGGTCATCATCTGTCTCGCCCATACCTATGATGCCACCGCAGCAGACGCTGATGCCCGCTTTCTCGACATTGTCGAGTGTGCGCAGGCGGTCCTGATAGGTGCGGGTGGTGATGATATCGCTATAGTGTTCGTCCGATGTATCGAGATTGTGGTTGTAGGCATATAGACCTGCCTCCTTCAGCCTTGCAGCCTGTGGCTCGGTGAGCATGCCGAGTGTGCAGCAGACCTCGAGCCCGAGCGCATTTACACCCTTCACCATATCTATCACATTGTCAAAGTCCCTGCCATCGCGAACATCGCGCCATGCAGCACCCATACAGAAACGTGTGGAACCGGCATTTTTGGCGATCAGCGCCTTGTCCACTACTTCTTCGTATTTCATGAGTTTGTGCGCTTCGACGCCTGTATTATAGCGCGCCGCCTGCGGACAGTATGAGCAATCCTCAGGGCATCCGCCGGTCTTTACAGACAGCAGGGTGCAGACCTGCACCTCGCCTGTGGCCTGATATTGTTTATGAATAGTCGCTGCCTTGACGATCAGCTCCAGCACTGGTGTGTGATATATCGCTTTGACCTCCTCAAAGGTCCAGTCATTCCTTATTTCCTGTTTCATTGCCATGATTTTCCTTCACAATTATAATGATTGTATTTGAATGTCTTTATTTTTCATAAATGGCCCGCCCCATTTCCTTATGGCCCTTGGCCGACAGGTGTATTTCATCTGCAAATAGGAACAAGTCCGAATAATTATCCTCCTGAGGCCATTGACGCAGCAGGTCCATACCCCTTATGCCTTTTTTAGTAAACAACTCTGTAAGGAGCTGTTGAGGCTGGTTATTATTTCTATGCTCCAATTGTGACCGGTATGGTACGAGGAAAATCATAAATCTCACATTGTTAGCTTCGCAAACCTCCTTGATATGTACCACATCCGTGACCACTGCATTCACTTTTGCCGTATCCTCATACATGGCCAGGTCATATTGATAATAATGATCGCTATTGCTATAGGCCAATAATTTGATAAGCTTATATGTCGCATACCTGTCCTGCAGGAACCCATTGATCGCACTTGCAAATCCTTTATTAGCAATGGGTGGAAGGTCTTTGATAGCAAACTTGCCGTATATATCGTTGAGACAGTAAAACAGATAGACGGTCTTTATCGAAGTGTCCTTTCCTACCAGTTCGTCCACGACATTCCTGTAATCATAAGTAGACCAACCGATCATAGATATATTCCGTACATCTTCTTCGTCGAAACCATTACCCTCATTATAGGCGTTTGATATGGTGGCAGAATCCTCTAATCCTACTCCTTCTATCACCGAGTCTCCTATTACCAGTGTCTTATGCTTCCCTGCTTTGCTCTTTGTATGTTTCCGTCCGCCCATATCATCCGTATGAAAAGGCTTTCCCCATACAGTCCCTGTCGCATTGGCCTTTAGCCCGGAAGTCGATCCGTATTTGTGCTCTTCTATGAGTGATGAATCAAACTGCCGGTTATAGACTTTGGATAAAATGACACGCGAAACCACTTCAAGCACTACGAGAATGCCGATGGTTACCGCTATGGTTATCAGGATGTTCTTTGCTTTCTTCTTCAAGACCGGATGAATGCTTTTCGCGCCAAAATCACAACGTACAACGTACTATGCACTTGTACTTAACATGTTGCAAAATATCAACTTTTGGGCAAATGTCACGGCATGCCTTTTGGATTTTATATCGTATAATTGATGTAGTGAATGGGGATGCTATGAGCGGTCCCGCATATTTTCACCCGAGGGTGACCCACGAGTATAAAAATAATGAAGATAACTGCAGCCATTACAGCCGTGCAGGGATACGTCCCGCCTTATATTCTGACCAATGCGGAGCTGGAAACTATGGTCGATACGACCGATGAGTGGATCACCTCCCGTACAGGTATCAAGGAGCGCCACATACAGCGCGAACCGGGCAAAGCCACCTCTGACATGGCCGCAGAAGCCGTCAAGCTGCTACTGGCAAAGAAGAATCTTTCACCCAACGATATTGATATCATCCTCGTAGCGACTACTACACCGGATATGCTTTTCCCATCTACCGCCTGTATCCTGGCAGACAAAATCGGCGCGACAAACTGCTGGGCTTATGATATCTCTGCTGCTTGTTCCGGCTTCCTTTTTGCTTTGCAAAATGGGGCCTCGTATATACAGTCAGGGCAGGCTAAAAAAGTTCTCGTCGTAGGCGCAGATAAAATGTCATCTATCATTGACTATACGGATAGGAATACCTGTGTAATATTTGGCGATGGATGCGGCTGTGTGCTGCTGGAGCCAAATACGGAAGGCCTCGGTGTCATAGATTCTTTACTGCGTGTCGATGGTTCAGGTCGCCAGTTCCTCAATCAAAAGGCAGGTGGCTCACTCAATCCCGCTACCGCGGAAACGGTCGCCAAACGCGAGCACTACGTCTATCAGGAGGGTAAAACAGTTTTTAAATTTGCTGTAAAGAATATGGCTGACGTGGCAAGCCAGGTCATGAAGCGTAATAACCTGACGGCAGACGATGTCACATGGCTCGTACCGCATCAGGCCAATCTTCGTATCATAGAGGCTACACGTGAGTACGTCGGGCTGCCTGCCGAAAAGGTAATGGTCAACATACAGAAGTATGGCAACACTACCAACGGGACCATCCCCTTATGCCTCTGGGAATGGGAAAGCAAACTAAAAAAAGGTGATAACCTGATACTCGCTACCTTTGGAGGAGGCTTCACCTGGGGTGCTATATATTTGAAATGGGCTTATTAAACCAAACGATATGAGCTTCTTCTCTGACTTCAAAGAACTCTCTGCCTGGATCATCGGGATCGCAGCCCTTGTGGTCATCCTCGTAGTCGTTTATACACGCAACCCCAAAGACAACATCAACACCTGAAAGCCCTCTGCCCCACATGGATATAACCGCCAGTCAGATATTAGAATCAGCGCCACGCCGCTTCCGGCCTGAGAAAGCATCAAATGTCACTTCCACTTTCCACTTCATCATCACAGGAGATGAGAATTTCGGCTACACGATAAACATCGCCGATGGCAAATGCACACTCGCTAAAGAGCTCATCGGCACACCTTCCTGTACCATCACAACTAAAGCAAAAACATACATAGAGCTCGAAACCGGCAAAGCCAATCCGCAGATGGCGCTCATGATGGGGAAGGTCAAGATTAGTAACATCGGCGAGATGATGCAGTTTGCGAAGTGCTTCAGGAGATTTGATGAGAGTTACTTAGTGACCACGGACGACGGACCGCAGACCACGGAAAATACACATACAATCAAAACGAGAAGTCCACGGAAAGGGCCGCTCGAAGGGGTTACTGTCATTGATTTCACTCGCCTGCTGCCGGGTCCGTTAGCCACTCAGATGCTGGCTGATATGGGTGCGGATGTGATCAAGGTGGAAGACCCTGATTCGCCCGACTATATCCGCTCCTTTGAGCCGATGATAGATGGGACTTCTGCCTTTTACTATGCGCTGAATAGAAATAAACGCAGCCTCGCTGTCAATTTCCTTTCTCCGGAAGGGAAGCAAATCATCACAGACCTGGTGAAGAAAGCCGATGTCTTTATCGAGCAATATCGTCCCGGTGTGATGAAGAACTTTGGACTGGACTATGAATCACTGAAACAGATCAATCCGCGTATAATATATGTCTCTATCACTGGATATGGACAAGAATCGTCCAAGTCACAGGCTGCGGGTCATGATCTCAACTATATCTCCATCGCAGGCATGCTCAGTGTGACAGGTGATGCGAATGGGTATCCGATCATTCCCGGCTTCCAGCTCGCAGATATCGCTGGGGGTTCATATATGGCGGTCAACGCCGTGACCGCCGCTCTTTATAAAAGAGAAAAAACGCAAACCGGTGAATGGCTCGATGTCGCGATGACTGATAGCGTACTTCCCTTTATGGCATTACCCTTTGCGGAGCATCAGGCTACCGGCGCTAAACATCCGCGTGGCAAATTTCAGCTGGCAGGTGGACAGGCCAACTACAACATTTATAAATGCGCTGACGGCAAGTTCATCGCGCTTGGTTCATTAGAGCCAAAATTCTGGAACGCGGTGTGCAAGCGCCTCGGTAAACCCGAGTGGCAGGAAAAGATAATAGGTGGAGTAGATATACAAGCTTCTATACAAAAAGAACTACAACAGATATTTCTCGCGCAGACGCGCGAGGAGTGGATCAAATTCTTTGCTACAGATGATATCTGTCTCACTCCTATCAATGAGATCGATGAACTGACGACAGATACCTATCTCCGCGAGAGAAAAC
>JAOQAO010000143.1 GCA_025963485.1 Bacteroidota bacterium
AAACATAAATTTCTTTTATAGATACTATCCTTTTATATTTGGGATACACCAAACTCAAACTCTCATGGGCAAAGTACTCAAAGTAATAGGAGCCATCGTCCTTATCGCCGTGGTAGTATTCCTTGTAGCCGGCCTTTTCGGGCCTAAGGAATGTAAACTCGAGCGCAGCACTACCATCCACGCAGCACCCGGTGTGATATTTACCAATATATCGGACTATCGAAACTGGGAGAAGTGGTCTCCGTGGAAAGATAAAGACACCAACTGCAAATATACCTACTCTGGCCCGCAGGGACAGGCAGACGCCGATGTGAAATGGAGCGGTAACAAAGAAGCCGGCGAGGGTGATATGCACACCACCGAGCTGGCACAAGATGTGAACATGGTATACCATCTCAGTTTTATCCGCCCGCTCAAAGCTGAGTGTATCGGAAGGTTCCGCCTGGATAGCGCGACGGCCGGTGATACAAAGGTGACCTGGACCTTCGAGATGCAGGTGCCGTTTATGATCAGGCCGTTTATGTTATTCAATGATCCGGAAAAACACGTCGGACCAGATTATGAAAAAGGCCTCGCTAAACTGAAGGCCCTCTGCGAAAGCGGAGCTGATGCCGGTACACCAGTTCCTCCGCTGGAGATCAAAGAAGTGAACTGGGACAAAGAAACATATGTGACCTATCGCGTCAGTACTACTATGGATTCATTGAGCGCGATCTTCCCGGCACTGATGGGCAAACTCATGGGATACACTAAGGACAACAAACTGGAAACAGGCGAACCGGTGACAGGACTATACTACTCATGGGATACGGACAAAAAGACAACCGATGTGGCCGTCGCTGTCCCGCTGAAAAAAGAAGCTAAGATGAGCGGAAACTTCAAGATAGTCACGCTGGGCTCCAGTCATGCTATCGAGGCAGATTTCTACGGGCCATACGAGAAGCTCGGAGAAGCGCACAACAAGATCAATGCATATATCAAGGAAAAGGGCCTGAAAAAGAAAGCTCCGGTGATAGAGGAATATATCACTGACCCGATGGTAGAGAAAGACAGCAATAAATGGCTGACCAAAATATTCTACCTGCTGGATTGAGGCTATGCCGATATATCAATCCATCTGCGGATTGTACACGTACTCGGGATGGGTATTTGTAAAGAATAATTTGACGCTGACTGCGAAAATGATCAATACAGCCACAGCCACGATCAGGAAATAAGGATCGCTGACAAAGCTTGTATCCTGAGGTAAAGTACTGGGAATGTTTATCTCTTCCATTCTCGTATGTTTCGTAGTGTATACGGATGATATAGAAAAAAGTTTCAGTTGACTCATTGGCAGGATGATCTGAATGGCCTGTCTTAATCCTCCTCCTCCTTATCCTTGTTTTCCTTTTTGGGCTTCCGCGCGCGGTTCAGTTTTTCCTCTTTGCCAAATTTGAATGTCACGCCGATCTTGGCGTATCGCACTTCTCTGCGGGTCCTGGAGTTTTCTGCAAATTGAGGAGTTGAATACTGCGTGTTGTGCCCCTTGGAGTCGAGCACATCGCTCAGGGTGAGATTGATCGTAGCGATACCAAATTCCTTGCTCACCGATATATCAAAAAAATACAACGCCCCTGTCATGCCCTGTGGCAATACTTTAGGCGCTTCATAGGAGCCATTGACCTGCGCTGCAAAACCCAGCGGGAATTTATAGTTGACCATTGCCTTTGCCGTCCAGCTCCATCCGGAGTGGCTCAGGGCTACACCGGTAGCCGGATCAGGATAGGTCTGCAAAGAGGTATAAAAAATATTGCCGCTCAGGTTGATGTTGAGGTTTTTGGTCGGATTGATCTTCATCGTGTTTTCCCATCCGTAGGCAAATTGCCCTTTCCCATTGAGATAGGTGGCCAGGATATTGGCTGCAGAGTCGATATAGCTGAACTTGGTGATCGGGTGCTCCGTGTACCTCAGGTATACAGACGTGAGCCAGTCAAACTTCGGCACCATCAGATTATAGTTGAGCTCTCCCTGATTGATAAACTCGGGCTGCATGGCAGGGTTACCCACCGTATAGTTATGCTGGTCTATCACCTCTATATTAGGATTGACCTGTCCTCCTCTCGGGCGGTTAGTCTTGCGCGTGGCGTTGAGCTGGAGCTGGTGGTGCTCATTGATACGCTCTGAGAGATAGAAGCTCGGGAAGAACGACTCATACACTTTGGCCGGTGTCTGCGGATAGGCATAGGAAAATGTCTGGTTCTTATTGAGCAGCGAACCGAGGAAATACACTTCTTCAAACCTCAACCCCAATTGATAACTGAAACTTTTCACCTGCTGACCCATCGTGACGTAGGCGGCATTGACAAACTCATCTGTACGATAGCGTGATGATAGTGCAGCATTGACCTGATAGTCCGCCAGGCTGTCGATGAAATCATTCACATTGGCGAAGGTCTCGGTCCTCTTGTAGTAAGCACGCAGGCCATATTCCAGCCGGATACTGTCGCGTAGCGGATGTACGAAATCCCACTGTGCCGTGACCATATGGCTGAGTATACCGCTCGGTATCGACTGCTTGAAAAAGCCGGCACTCCCCGGCAGCAGGCTCCCGGATGGCGAATAGGTATTGGCCGTATCGAGAAAGTCAGTAGCAGAACGATAATGCTCATAGCTGACGCTGATCGAATACTCCTTGCCCGCCTGCGGATAGCTGTGCTTGAAGTCAAGATTGGTCGTAAAAGTGCGCCGGTGCACCCCTTCGAAATTGTAATTATTGGCATGAGATATTTCTGCCGCAGCCGGGTCCAGCGTCCTGATCTGTGCATCTATATCATTGGTAAATTTTCCGATGACCATATTCTCTGTCAGCGACAGGATATTGCGATTATTGATATAATAGTCGAGGCCCGCACGCACCGTTTCAAAGGCGCGCCTATTGGTACGCTCGGTATTTTGGTTATAGTAGCCCTTCGGCGATCCCGTCGCGACATCAAGGTTCGTGCGGTTGTCATATCCATTAGTGGCATTAGTAGCCCCCGCAGTGTTGAATGATAATGTAAAGCCCACCTTGCCCCTGTGCAGGTTTCCCATAGCAGTGCCGTTCCATTGCGTATTGGTGCCCACGAGCGCAGTCACGAGGCCGTTGTATCCCGGCTTGCGGTTTTGCTTCAGTATCACATTGAGTATACCGCCCGATGCGGCTGCTTCATATTTCGCAGATGGATTGGTGATGACCTCTACCCTGTCTATCTCATCTGACGGTATCTGGTCGAGCGTGAGCGAGGTCGGTTTGCCATCCACGTATATCTGTGGTGTATTATTGCGCAGCGCTACATTGCCATCGGCATCTATCGATACACCCGGTATATTTTTCATCACATCGAGGCCATTGCCGCCACGTGATGAGATATCCTTATCGACGTTAAACACCTTGCGGTCTACCGTCATCGTCATCATGCCCTTATCACCTGTGACCGTCACCTCTCCCAGCTTTTTGGCGCTGGCGTCCATGCTGATATTGCCCAGGTCCAGGTCGGACGAAGATGCGGTGGCTGTGAAAGTTTTCTCATAGTTGGCATATCCCATAAAGGAAACTTTGATCCTGAATGTGCCCGGAGATATATTGTCAAAGGAAAAGTCGCCGTTTGCCTCTGTGAGCATACCGGCCAGCATAGAGTCACGCTCTGTCAGCAGGATGGATACGGAGGCATAGTCCACCGCCTTGTGCGTCTTGCCATCTATCACTTTGCCATATACATGTACGAGGCCCGCTTTGCGCGCGCCACTGGCATGAATGCCCATCGGGTAAATAAGGAATAAAACTACCGCGCATAGCGATAGCCATTTGGCTGGGGTCACCTGGGATCAAATACGTTTACACAAAAAAGAGGTTCTCTGCAATAATAAACGAATCCTGTCGGAATACGGATACTTTGATTCGGTAGAATTGTGTTAATTTTTTCAATCAAAATCCGAAATCATGAAAGAGCATATTCACCGCGTAGCGGTTGTCTTTGCCCTTGGCGAGTACCAGGGATACGAGCGGTAGTGACTCGTAGCCCTTCTTCTTTTTGACACCAAATGTGACCATCGACTCGGTGCCAGACGGGATGGTCATATCCAGCGAAGGTTTCTCCGTCGTATAAACGAAAGGTGTCCCCAGAGCGACCTTCATATACTCCGCTACTTTATTAAAAGCTTCCTGCGCCTTGGCCATATCCTCTCCGAGGAAATACCGGCAGTTGCATCCATTGGACAAACTCATGCCTCCCTCTGACAGGCTGCAGTCGCGCGCGCCATCAGGCACAGGAGTGATCTCATACCAGACAGAGTTGGATATAAATCCTTTCTCCTCATGCTTCGTGCCTTCTACATTCCTGTATTTATTGGGCATGTCATTATAGATCGCCTTGACGGCTTTGACGAAGCTATCCCGAGGAGCCAATTAATCTTGAACATGAATGAGATTTTTGATGTAAGTTTTTTCTAGCCGTTTCTGGTCTTTATCACAGCGTCACCAGCAACTTGTATTTTGCTTTCCTGTCAGTGAGGCACGAGTGGAAAGGAGGAAACTTAGACCAGTGGGTAACTACTCATGACAATATGCACCGCCAACAGGTCGATCACATCCGGAGAATTCGTCACTGTTACTAATCAACTTTATCCATCCGCCTCTGGCAGAGATGGAATCAATGTAAACATTCTGTGATGTAAAATCCTGGGAACATAAAGTATCGTATTTCCGAATCAAAGTATCATATGTATAAACCTGACGGCAAACATTCACACAGGTAAGACACTTTTTTTTACATGCCATTATACAAGTGCTGATAAGGAGCAGTAAGAATATCCATTTGAAAAAATTCATACTTTAATTATTTATCGGTTATTGACAAACTAAGCCATAGTATTCTAATGCATTCATAAATTCTTTATTGTTATCGCAGTATTCATAGCTATGAGTAGGTCTCATTTTCGTACATACAAAACCATTGTTTTCCTGATTTGTAATAACGTCATTAAAAACAGGAAGCGATAAAAAGTTTTCGCTGCAAAATGTATCGAGGTGC
>JAOQAO010000166.1 GCA_025963485.1 Bacteroidota bacterium
ATCACTTCACCTTCTTCATATCCGAAGCGGTCCATGACCTTGGAGATACGCTCAGAACCGAAGAGGCGCATTAGCTCATCTTCCAGTGACACATAGAACTGCGATGAACCCGGATCGCCCTGACGACCTGCACGGCCCCTGAGCTGCCTGTCTACACGACGCGAATCGTGGCGCTCTGAGCCTATGATGGCGAGACCACCCGATGCTTTCGATTTATCATCGAGCTTGATATCCGTACCACGGCCTGCCATGTTGGTAGCGATGGTGACACTGCCGGAGTATCCTGCTTCAGCTACTATCTCTGCCTCACGCTGGTGCTGCTTGGCATTGAGTACATTGTGCTTGACCTTACGCATGGTGAGCATACGGCCGAGGAGTTCTGATACTTCCACATTGGTCGTACCTACGAGTACGGGGCGTCCCGCTGCGGTCAGTGCTGTGATCTCATCGATGATCGCGTTATATTTTTCTTTACGGGTCTTATAGATCAGATCTTCTTTATCATCACGGGTGATGGGCCTGTTGGTCGGGATGGTGGATACTTCGAGTTTATAGATGTCCCAAAGCTCCTGTGCCTCTGTCTCTGCTGTACCCGTCATACCACATAGCTTGTGATACATACGGAAGTAATTTTGCAAAGTAATAGTAGCCATCGTTTGTGAGGCTGCTTCTACTTTCACATTTTCTTTAGCCTCTATCGCCTGGTGGAGACCGTCTGAGTAGCGGCGACCGTCGAGGATACGACCGGTGTTCTCATCTACGATCTTGACCTTGCCGTCCATGACGACGTAGTCTACGTCTTTATCGAAGAGGGTATATGCTTTGAGCAACTGGGATATGGAGTGTATACGCTCGCTCTTGATCGCGAACTCCTGCATCAGCACGTCCTTTTGTTTCAGCTTCTCTTCAGCGGTTAGGCTCGACTTTTCCAGATCAGCTATTACGCTCCCTACCTCCGGTATCACAAAGAAGGTCGGATCTTCACCAGCGCCCGTGATGAGTTCGATCCCCTTGTCCGTGAGGTCTACGGAATTATTTTTTTCATCAATAGTGAAGTACAATTCCTTGTCTACTTCCGGCATGTTTTTTTGCTGCTCGCCGAGGAAGTGATTTTCTGCTTCCCTCATGATCTGAGTGATACCTTGCTCACTGAGGAACTTGATCAGGGCAGTATTTTTAGGATAGCCCCTGTGAGCGCGGAATAGCGCCAAACCACCTTCGCCTTCTTTGTAGCCGGTTTTCCCTTCTTTGATCAGGCGCTTAGCGTCTGTGAGGAAGTTATTACAAACTCTTTTCTGAGTGTCAAATAATTTATTGATACGTGGCTTGAGTTCGTAAAATTCTTTTTCGTCGCTGCTGTCTATCTGGCCGGAGATGATGAGTGGTGTACGCGCGTCATCCACGAGTACGGAGTCGACCTCATCCACCATCGCATAATGGTGTTTGCGCTGTACCAGCTCATCCGGATTGCGGACCATATTGTCACGGAGGTAATCGAAACCAAATTCATTGTTCGTACCATAAGTGATATCGGCATTGTATGCATGTATCCTCTCGTCTGAGTGCGGCTCATATTTGTCGATACAGTCTACGCGCAGCCCGAGGAAATTGAAAATAGGCCCGTTCCACTCTGAGTCACGACGGGAGAGGTAGTCATTCACTGTTACGATATGTACCCCTTCGCCGGCAAGGGCATTGAGGTATGCAGGCAGGGTCGCTACCAGCGTCTTACCTTCACCTGTTGCCATTTCGGCGATCTTGCCCTGATGCAGTACGATACCGCCTATGAGCTGTACGTCATAGTGGACCATGTTCCATTTGACAGGGACACCAGCCGCGAGCCATTCATTGTGATAGACCACATTAGGGCCCTGGATCGCGATAGCTTTATTGGTCACCGAGAGGTCCTTGTCGAGCTGGGTAGCTGTCGCTTCCAGCCTTGTATTATTGCTAAAACGGAAAGCCGTTTCTTTGACCACAGCAAATGCTTGCGGCAATATTTCCTGCAGCACTTCCTCTATCAGCTTATCGCGTTGCTTTTTCTGCTCATCGACCTGTTTGAATATGCTTTCTTTCTCGTGGAGATCTTCCTGCGTGTTGGCGCTCTCAATCAGGTCAGCTATTTCCTTGTCTATATCGGTGAGAAATTCACTGACGCGCGTCTTAAACTGAACAGTCTTGCCGCGGAGTTCGTCATTGCTGAGCGATTTGAGTTTTTCATATTCTGAGTTGATCTCATCTATGACAGGCTGCAGCGCTTTACGCTCGCGGTCGCTTTTATTGCCAAAGATGGAACCAAAGAGTTTTTCTACAAAATTTGCCATTAGTCTATGGGTATAGTTATTATTTCAAAAAAGGTGCGCTAAGATATGATTTTTAATAACCCTAACGGCCCCCAAACCCCCAAAAGGGGGCTTTAACAGCCAAAACATCAAAAACCCTACCTTTTGAGAAAATCGGCAAGAATGGCAGACAAAAAGAGGAAATAAGTGGCTTGGCTGACAGGATGGAGGTTGCGAAATGCTTTAAAATACTGAATTTCACCATATGAAAAGGATACTGATGCCTCTGCCTGGCTATGGTTTCGACCCCACGGAAGCAGCCATACCGTGGAAAGTGCTTTCGGAAAAAGGTTTTGAAATAAGCTTTGCCACGCCATCCGGGCAAAAGGCCCATGCTGACATTAAAATGCTCAAAGGGGAAAACCTCGGTATCTGGAGGTCAATACTGATGGCCCGGAAAGATGCAGTGGCCGCTTATGCGGAAATGGAGAAGAGCAAGGCTTTCTGCAATCCACTATCCTATCCGGCTGCAAAAGAAACAGATTTCGAAGGATTGTTGCTGCCGGGTGGCCATGACAAGGGAGTAAAAGAATACCTTGAGTCCGGGGCACTGCAAAAGCTGGTAGTTGAATTCTTCCAGGTGAAAAAAACAGTGGCTGCGATCTGCCATGGGGTGGTATTGGCTGCACTTAGTATTGATCCTAATACTGGTAAGTCAGTAATTCATAACTATAAAACGACCTCTCTGCTGAAGTCGCAGGAGATGACGGCATACAACCTGACACGGTTGTGGTTGAAAGACTACTATCTGACATATCCGGAGATCACTGTGGAAGACGAAGTCACTAATAGCTTATCAGACAAGCATAATTTCCTGAAAGGGCCGACTCCGATGCGTCGGGATGACATGGATCATCTGGACAGAGGCTTTATTGTACTTGATCGCAACTATCTATCTGCGCGCTGGCCGGGTGATGCTTATAGTTTTGCGCTGGCATTTGCGGAAATGCTGAATGATTGATACTACAGATTTTAAGGTTTCAGGCTTCCTTCCTTTTCACCTCATACTTCTTCGTCCATACCAATATCAACAGCACTAACACGACCGACGGGAATAGCCAAATAGCAAAGGACCATCGACCTGGCAAAATATCCTGCGGGAAATTGACCACGAGGAAGGCAGTGATCGCAGCGATGTATGCCCCTATCATACGCTGGAGATGGGTGACGAACCAAATATTTTTGATCTCGGATGCGCCCATGTAGTTTTTAATATCTGACCTGACCATCCGCGAACTGATATAGCCGAAAGCCACAAACACCAGGCCGAAGGTTTTGCCCTGGACGAGATTGTATATACCAAAACCGATAAAAGCTGCGCTGAATAATAGCATGGACCCAGTCAATGCCCAATCAACTAACGCAGGTTTTTGGCCATCCCCCAGTTGCTTCAATGACAAGTAGCGCACTCCTGTACCGGTCATATAGATCGTAAATATGCCGACGATAAAGAGGAAGTAGTTGGGGTGCAGCACTGACAATATCAGCGCACAGGTGGCTGAGGTGAGCATGCCGTACAGGAAGCACTTCCCTATCAACCGATGTATGCGATCGCCCTTCTTTCGGATCGTATTGATAGTACCTGCTATGAGTCCGGTGCCCCCGCCGATGATGTGGAGGATCAGGATCATTTTGAATAAATCGCCCATATACCTCTAAACTAATAAATAAGCCCTACAAACCTATCCGGCGGTGAACAGCCATAAAAAGTCGCCCAAAGATCAAAAAATACCCTAAAAGGTGTATTGCATTCTGCTTGGGGCCGTTCTATCTTTATATAAAACAAAATCACATGAGCGGCGCCTGGTTAGAACCATATTTTTATTGATCCTAGTGGATGAGATGCTGGTCAGGCGACCAACATCGGCGAAAGAAGCATCTTATTCCTTCTTCCCTTTCAGGGTGGCGTAGATAGCCATCGCATGGCCATGGCCCAGTTCAAAGTCCTCTTTCAGCCAGGAAATGATCTGGCCCGCTTTAACTCCTGCTTTGAGTTCCCCTTTTTCCACAAAGCCCTTCTGTGTCGCCAGCTTCTTGAAATCTGCAGGACTCTTGCCGGTCTTTGCTTTGATATTATCGATATAAGCCTGGAATGACATGATCTACTTTTGCGGATAAGTGTAAGTAAGCATCCATTGCACACCAAATTTATCACAGCACATCCCGCAGTACGCTCCCCAGAATGTTTTATTGACCGGCATCTCTATATGCCCTCCTGCCGATAGTCCGCCGAATAGTTTGTCCGTTTCTGTTTCGCTCTCTGTGCTTATATGAACATATTGATTATTGCCAAAGGTCAGCTTCTGCTCCATAGACTCCAGTGCATCGGTCGCCATGAAGACCTGGCCTTTGGGCGTCACGAGAGAGATGTGCATGATCTTGCTTTGTTCTTCTTTCGGCATCTTCTCGCATCCCGGCATGTCATTGAACCGCTGAAAAAGGGTAAACTCGCCTCCGAAGACCGTCTTATAAAAGTTCATGGCATCCTCTGTGTTGCCCTGGAAATTGAAGTAAGGATTTGTGCTAAGCATATTGTTGTGTTTATTGATTTATACTGCAAATGTATGGTCAATAAGCATGCTGTGTAAAGTGTAAATGCGACATTATATAGAAGGCGATTGCGACAAATACTTTCTTTACTTTTGGCGCATGATCTGCATCTCCATATTGGCGCTAAAGAATGCTGTGATGGCCTCCATCACTGATTCGGCCTATGTATTTACCAAAGTAAATGAGTTCCTGAAAGAAGCGGGCAAAACGCCTTTGTTTAAAATCCAGCTGGTCGGATTTACGGAGGAGGTCAGGTTCAATAATGGCCCCTATACCATCCGTACAGATGCCATCTTTGCCACTGTCCGCAAAACAGACCTGATCATCATCCCTTCTCTCGCAGGCCACGCATCGAGCGCCACCTATATCAATAAGGACTGCGCGATCTGGATCGCGGAGCAGTACAAAAACGGATCAGAAGTAGCAAGCCTCTGCACGGGGGCTTTCCTACTCGCCTACTCCGGCATCCTCGATGGGAAACAATGTACCACGCACTGGGAATATGCGAATGAGTTCCGGTATTTCTACCCTTCGGTCACACTGGTCGATGAGAAGGTCATCACCGATCAGGACGGTCTATACTCCAGCGGCGGCAGCACCGCGTACTGGAATCTACTCGTGCACCTGGTCGAGAAATATACCAACCGCGAGATAGCGATACGCACGGCGAAATACTTTGTGGTCGACCTGGACAAAAATAATCAATCGGCCTTTATCATATTCCAGGGACTCAAAGACCATGAAGATGAAGTGGTGCTCAAGGCACAAAAATTCATAGAGCAAAACTATGCTGAGAAAATAACTGTCAACCAGATCGCTGACCGGTTCAATGTCACACGTCGTACCTTCGAGCGGCGCTTCAAAAAAGCCACCCGCAACACAGTAGCAGAATACATCCAGCGCGTCAAAGTAGAAGCTACCAAAAAGCAACTCGAGATCGGCCGCAAATCGATCAATGAGATCATGTATGCAGTCGGCTATTCAGACATCCAGACCTTCCGCGAGGTATTCAAAAGGATCACGGGGATGACGCCGGTGGACTATCGGGGAAAGTATAATAAGGGATAAACAAAATGAGGTTGCTTCAATATTTTATATTTTAGAGGTACAAAGTATCGGTACACCCGAATCGAAAATCACATATTTATGAAAGCAAGCAAACCTC
>JAOQAO010000065.1 GCA_025963485.1 Bacteroidota bacterium
TGCATACAGGTTTTGTTTTTGGCCATTATCATTATACGCCATTGCTGGGATTTGGCGTGGCGGGTGTACCGCTGATGATCGGTATCAACTGGATACTCATGACCTACACGACGGGAACAGCGATCTCCATCATAGACGCCCCTGTATGGGCCAGGATCATCGCTGCCGCTATCATGATGACGCTATGCGACAGGCTGCTTGAGGGGTTTGCTATCAGGCACCATCTATGGATATGGGACCTTGGCTCCTCTCCTGTCCAGAATTACATTGCATGGTTTGTCATATCCCTCGTGCTACAGACGATTTACCAGTTGCTTATTCCAAAGGCTAAAAATAAACTGACCCTTATCTATCTTATCGTACTCGCGCTGTTTCTGCTTGGCGACAATGCCTTGTCAAACTAAACTCATGCCGGAGAAAAAGAAAATAATCGTTATCGGAAGCGGCTTCGCAGGGTTATCGGCGGCAGGCCTGTTGACTCAGAGTGGTCACGATGTCACCGTACTGGAGAAAAATGACCAGCCGGGCGGGCGGGCCCGCATATGGCAAAAAGATGGATTTACATTTGACATGGGGCCCAGTTGGTACTGGATGCCTGAGGTATTTGAGAACTATTACAAACTATTCGGAAAAACAACATCCGATCTCTACGATCTGCGCCGGCTCGATCCCGCCTACAGGATATACTACAAAGGCAATAGCACACTGGACGTGCCCGCTTCACCAGATGATCTGATCGCCATTTTTGAGCAACGGGAAAAAGGCAGTGGTGCAAAGCTGATGCAATTTCTCGCTGATGCAAAGTACAAATATGACACAGCCATGTCCGACTATGTACACCGGATATCCGATAGTTTTACGGAGTACCTTGATCTTAAGCTTATCGTCAAAAGCTTTCAGTTAAATCTATTGCGATCACTCCGCAAGGAAGTCAGGGCAAAGTTTTCAAACCCTGAATTGATCAGCCTGCTGGAGTTTCCTTCCTTATTTCTCGGCTCGACTCCAGATACTACACCAGCCATGTATACCATGATGAACTACGCCGACCTCGTACTCGGCACCTGGTATCCCATGGGCGGGATGAATCAGATAGTGCAGGCAATGGTGCAGATAGCAAAGGACAATGGCGCAAAGATCCAGCTCAATGAGGAGGTGACAAAAATATCTGTTGGGAAAAAGCGGGCTACTGAAGTTCACACAAAAGATAACACCTATATCGCTGACGTCGTGCTGGCCGGAAGCGATTACCACCATACAGAGCAAATGCTCCTGGAGCCGGAGTATAGAAACTATGATAAGGCTTACTGGAATAGCCGCGTTATGTCGCCGTCGTCTTTGCTCTTCTATATCGGGATCGATAAAAAGCTCCCAAAGCTGCTTCATCACAATCTGTTCTTTGATGAGGATTTTGAGCAACATGCCAGAGAGATATATGGAAATCCATCGTGGCCATCGGCTCCGCTGTTCTACGCTTGCATACCATCAAAGACCGATCCGTCTGTCGCGCCTACGGGTATGGAGAACCTTTTCCTGCTGATGCCGCTGGCGCCTGGGATCAACGATACAGATGAGATCCGTGAACACTATTTCGACATAATCATAAACAGGTTGGAGAAACGAATAGGCGAATCTTTCAGGGCAAATATCGTGGTAAAGAGAAGTTATTGTATCAGGGATTTCGAGCAGGACTATCATTCATACAAAGGTAATGCATATGGCCTGGCCAATACCCTGAAACAAACTGCTATCTGGAAACCGAAAATGAGATCGCAAAAGATTAGTAACCTTTTCTATACAGGCCAGCTTACAGTGCCCGGGCCGGGAGTACCTCCGGCTATCATCTCAGGGCAGATAGCGGCTCGCGAAATAGACAAACAGATCAGAAAAGGCAACATATAAGGATCAGTAAGGAATAATGGAATATGGGCTGGATTTTGATTTTATTTTGACGACATTTGTGACGAAACATCTGGAATAACCGTTGATTATGTTTGATTTATTTGTCCGGACAGCAGCAGAGTGCAGTAAGAATGTGACGCAGACCTACAGCACGTCCTTCTCGCTGGGGATCAGGACGCTCCACAAGCGCTTTCGCGCGCCTATATATGCCATATACGGGATGGTGAGGTGTGCCGATGAGATAGTGGACACTTTTCATCAGTTTGATAAAAAATACCTGCTGGAGAAATTCAGGCAGGATACCTTTGAGGCGATAGATAAGGGTATCAGCCTCAATCCTATCCTTTTTTCTTTCCAGAAAGTAGTCAATGAATATCATATCCCCCTTGACCTGATCGAGGCTTTCTTCAAGAGTATGGAGACGGATCTATATGAGACTGCATATGGCCAGGCGGGCTATGAGGACTATATTTACGGTTCTGCAGAGGTCGTAGGCCTGATGTGCCTCCGGGTTTTCGCCGAAGGTGACAAAGAGATGTATAATGGCCTTGAGAAATACGCACGAGCATTGGGGGCGGCCTTCCAAAAAGTAAACTTTCTGCGCGACATGGGTAGTGACCATGACGAGCGGGGACGCATCTATTTCCCAGGTATTGATTTCGCCCATTTCAAAGAGGACTCCAAGCGGCAGATAGAAGCAGAAGTGGCGGAAGATTTCCGCGCAGCCTATGAGGGTATCATGCTGCTGCCAGAGGGGGCCAAAGGTGGTGTATGGCTCGCATACCGCTACTACCTGTCCCTGTTCCATCGTATCCGCAAAGTGTCGGTGGCTGAGCTACGTGATACACGTGTCAGCGTGCCGGACATGCAGAAATTCTATATCCTCTTCTCGACAGTGGCTCATCGCCAGCTCAGGTTTTCACTATCAGGAGCGCATTAATACCGACAGATGAGATACACGTATCTTCTGCTCAATTTCTTCACCATCATTATTCCTGTTTCCTGCTCATTTGAGCACAAACTGCATTTCTACCATAAGTGGAAATACTACCTGCCGGGGATGTTCTTCACGGCCTTTCTCTTTATTGTGTGGGATTATTTCAAGACCAAACATGGCGTTTGGAGCTTCAATGATGACTATATCATAGGTATCCGTTTCTTCGGATTACCTGTTGAGGAGTTTCTTTTTTTTATCACTGTGCCATATGCCTGCACTTTTATCTACGAGACAGTCAGCTATTTCTTCAGGCGCAGGATATTTCCCGATAGTTCCCGCTATGTGCTATGGGCATTAAGCATAGCTGCTTTTGTCGGATCATTCTTCGTATTACACAAGGCCTATACTTTCTCTGTCCTGCTCATCATCAGCTTCGTGCTCCCTCTTGCGACGGTTGTATTGCAGAAAAATAAATTAGACAGCTTTATCCAGATGTACATCATCAGCCTGATACCTATGGCTATCGTAAATGGTTTTTTGACGGCATTGCCTGTCGTGATTTATAATAACGATCAGAATCTTGGGGTGAGAGTGGGTACCATACCGATAGAAGACTTCATATACTGCGCAATACTCTTGCTAATGAATGTCAGCTTGTATGAATGGAGCAGGCAAAGAGCCTTACGAAATCCGAATTAATTAGGGGGTCGTCCGGCCTATAAAGAAGTGCATACCCAGGTGAATGCCGAGATAGAAGTTCCTGGATTTCTGGTAGTCCACATCATTTTTAGAATACCATTGCAAATCTTTTAATGTGCTGCCGTTAAGATCATTGAGCGCTATAAATGAGCTGATGCCTATATCAAAATACATCCATTCCTTAGGATATACATCCACACCCGTTTTGAGCGCCAGACCTATATCCAGTTTCTTGAATTTCTCGTCGGGGCTATATCTGTTGCCCTGATCATCCGTCGCAGAATATTCGTGATGGTTGACAGTGACATACTCCGAGGCAAATGTGCGGTAATTTACCTGAGGGCCCAGCATGATGTGATAGTTAGCTACATCACCGATATGCGTTTGAAATTTCGCAAAGATCGGGAAATCGATATAGCGGAATTTCACTTCTCTCCTTACATTGACATAGCTATAGTCATTTCTGAAGTAATATCCGTTAGGGTCTTTGACCACATCATCCACAAATGTTTTAGTAGTAGGGTCATACTTAGCCGCCACCGGTCCGCTGAAATCATCATCATACTTCTGGCCGGCCCAACTGAAAGATGGTTCAAATTCAATACCCCACTTCTTGTGGAAATTATAACCCAGGTTTACTCCGATATTGCCACCCCAGGTGAAGACATAGTCCATTTCAGACTGGCGTACGATCGGCACATAGAAAAGATCAAGTGTATTATAATTGTTTTGATTGAGTATCCATGAGCTATTAAAGGATCCGGTAACCCCCATATGAAACCCTTTGCGAAGCATACCATCGTAGTAACTTACCTTCATTTTCGAACGCGCAGAAACCGCCAGGGACAAAAAACTAATAAATACTACAAGTGTAATTTTAACTTTACTCATGGTTTGGGTTTCTTCTATATAAAATCCTTTGCCGTCGGATAGCGACAAAATCTAATGATAAATACGATACATAGCCTCATAGAGTTTCTGAAATACCAACAAATAGCGAAAACAAAATATTATTTGCATTCGCCCTTTGTATATCAGTTCTACCTCCAGATTCTGGAAGGTGTACCGGATACAGAAATACGAAATATTACTAAGTTACGCAACAAACTTCTTCACAACCATGATAAAATAGTGATCGAAGATTTGGGCAGTGAACCCGGCCGCAAAGAACGCAGGATATCCACTTTGGCCTCAAAAGCTTCTATTCCAAGCCGATATGGCGAAGTGATGTACCGCCTGGTCAGTCACTTCAAACCCAATACAGTATTGGAATTAGGTACTTGCCTGGGGCTTGGTACGGCATATTTATCCTCAGCCGCTCCCGCTGCCTCCGTCACCACTATAGAGGGTAGCCGAGCCCTTGCGGCTCAATCTGTCAATAATTTTGCCGAGCTGGGATTAAGTAATATTTCGGTCGTGCAGGGTCATTTTGACGACAGGCTCCCCGAGGTATTGCAATCTATGGCTCAGGTGGATATGGCCTTCATAGACGGCAATCACCGTTATGAGCCGACTATGAACTATTTTCATCAGATCATGCAAAAATCCCATGACCATACGATATTGATATTCGATGATATTTATTGGAGCGTAGAGATGACCAGAGCCTGGGAGGAAATTAAAAAAGATCCGCGTATCACACTTACGATAGACATATACCGCCTGGGCATCGTGTTTATGCAACATGACAAACTCGCTAAAGAGGACTTTATCCTGCGCTATTAAGCATTATTTGACCTCTTCCCAGTGGTCCCTGACCTGGTAGATGACCACATCTCCCGATACGTATTTTTTGATCAGGACAGTAAAAGACATGCCCCACTGGTCAACCTCCACCTTGTACTTATCGTCCTCCCATCCGCCCGTGCCGAGGCCGCTTTTTATAAACCAGTTCCCATATTGTGTGAATTGATAACGGTATAAACCCTCTCCTATCTTCTCTGCATGGCAGGAGTCATATCTATTATTCATCTCATATTGCATCACCTCATCCATCTTTTGAGAAATATCGATACCCCGCTGTGCCTTGAGGGCTATAGCTATGCCATAAGGCGGTAGTGATCTCAGGCACCAGGCACCACTGACAGCGTCAGGTGTAGCGAGTACATAGATGTGAGGTGCATCCTGCCATCTGAATCCCTGCACCAGCCCATGCACCACACGCCCGGATGTCCGCCAGGTAGTGACGAAGCGATGGAGAAAAAACACCTGAGTAAAAAGGAAACCGGCGATAAACAGGCAGCGCAAATACCGGTGCAGCTGAAAGAAAAGCATAGCAAGCCCTCCATAAAAAAAGCCGGAGCACAGATAAACATACCGGTCAGACTCTATATAGGTGAAATAAGCAAAATACAGATTGAGCATAGGTAGCAACGAAACGAAGCCTAAACCTGCCATGAGAACAATGAACAGATGACGCCTCAATATAAGCGCTCGTAAACAGAAGCCAAGGATGCCGATATATATTACGATCTGGACCGCCACTATCATCGGTTTGGATAACCATTGTATAAAAGTGTAAGAATGTGCCTTACCGTACACAAGTGACACATCAAAAAGCTTCAGCAGGAATCTTGAAATATTGGGAATCAGCAGCGTGGGACTAACATTCATATGTGCTGCAGCGCCATAGTGTGTCAAAGCTGAGCCGCTGCTCCATTTGGTCAATAAAAAATAAGCCGGTACCAATACCGACATGGGGAGGAATATCGTGAACATAAATCTCCTGAATCCCACTTTATCAAAAGGAGAAAGAAAGAACAAAATGAAAGCCATGGCCGGGAAGACCAAAGCTAACTCCCAAGTCAATAGACCAACTAAATAGAATACATAAGTAAGAACAAAATATCGGGGCTCCCCGTTTTCAAAGTATTCAGATAAGCATATTAATGCAACCAATATAAAGCTGGTGATCATCATGTACTCCAATCCCGCTCCCCATATGACCACCTCTGTATGATATGGAGATAAGAGAAAGAACAAGGCTCCAATAAATGCGATCTGCGAGGGCCTGCTGATCCCATACCATCCACACCACTTCCTTATCATCGCAAAAAATAAAACTGCATTCACCGCATGCCAGGCAGTCTGAAAGGTAGTCCAGTACCAGCCATTCCAGCCGAAGACCTTATATAGAAGGAAATAAGTGTATTGGAAAATGTAGTGAAGCGACTTTTCTCCAAATTGTGTCCTGATCCCCGCCCATCCGAGTCGCTCGTAGGCTTCAGCCCACATATTGTGATCGTAGACGAACTGCGCACCATGCGCACGATAATATGCTATAAATGCAAGCGCCCAGAAAAAAGGGAAGAGGAAATAATACAAACGGCGGTTAGACATCGATGCTGGGCTATCTTAGGGAAAGTACAAATCTATAAATAATAAGCCATTCGCAACTACCCAAACAATAACGCCCTCCCGGTTGAACCGGGAAGGCGTTATATAGATCTATCTGTTTTCTTATTTGTGCTCTACAGCGAAGGTTAACTCTCCACCCTTTGCAGAGACCTTGATATGATCTCCTTTGTGCACCTCGGATGACAGGATCAGCTTGGATATCTCATTGACGACCTCTTTCTGTATAGTTCTTTTGAGGGGCCTTGCGCCATATTGCGGATCAAATCCCTCCTCACCTATCCAGTCCAGAGCCGAATCGCTGACGTCAAGGGTAATTTCCTTTTGGGCCAGCAACGTCTGCAGATAGGCCAGTTGCAATGATACGATATCGCGGATCTGTTTTCTCATCAGCGGGTGGAACATCACCACTTCATCTATCCTATTGAGGAATTCAGGACGCACTGTTTGTTTCAACCTTTCGAGGACTTCGATTTTGGTTGTTTCTGTCACAGCGATCATATTCTCATCCTTTACATGCTCAAAATTACGCTGTATCAGGTCGCTGCCGATATTGGATGTCATAATGACTATTGTATTCTTGAAGTTGACCGTACGGCCTTTATTGTCCGTCAGGCGGCCATCATCCAGCACCTGCAGCAGGGTATTGAACACATCCGGATGCGCCTTCTCTATCTCGTCAAACAATATGACACTATATGGTTTCCTACGTACAGCCTCGGTGAGTTGACCGCCTTCTTCATAGCCCACATATCCCGGTGGCGAACCCACCAGCCTGCTCACGCTATGCTTCTCCTGGTATTCGCTCATGTCTATGCGTATCATCGCACTCTCATCATTGAATAGTACGAAACTCAATGCCTTGCTCAACTCTGTTTTACCCACTCCGGTAGTACCGAGAAACAAGAAGGAACCGATAGGTTTCCTTTCGTCCTGAAGCCCGGCACGACTGCGCCTTATAGCATCGGCCACTACCTCAATAGCTTCCTCCTGTCCTTTCACACGCTCACGGAGCTTGTCTTCCAAATGGAGAAGTTTCTCCTTCTCTCCTTCCAGCATCCGTGTCACAGGTATGCCTGTCCACTTGCTGATGATAGCGGCGATATCCTCGCCTGTTACTTCCTCGCGCAGCATGCGCTTGTCGGGGGATATGGCAGCCAGGTCTTTTTCCAGTTTCACGATATCAGCTTCGGCCTCTTTGACTTTACCGTAGCGGATCTCCGCTACCTTGCCATAGTCGCCTTCACGCTCAAACCTCTCGGCTTCGAGCTTCATCGCCTCGATCTCCTGGCGGCGGGCAGTTATTTTATTGACGATCTCTTTTTCGGTTTGCCATTTAGCATTGAACTGGTTGCGCTCTTCCTTTAGGTTAGCCAGTTCTTCATTCAGCTCAGACAGCTTCTTTTTGTCGTTCTCACGCTTGATGGCCTCCAGTTCGATCTCTATCTGCATGATCCGGCGCTCTATGGCATCCATCTCTTCAGGCACCGAGTCCATCTCCATACGGAGCTTCGCGGCGGCTTCATCTATCAGGTCTATCGCCTTATCAGGCAAAAACCTGTCCGTGATATACCTCGAACTAAGCATCACAGACTGTATGATCGCATCATCCTGTATTTTGACCTTGTGGTAGTTCTCATAGCGCTCCTTCAGACCGCGCAGGATAGAAATAGCATCTTCCGGAGTAGGCTCATCTATGATGACCTTCTGAAAGCGACGCTCCAGAGCCTTATCCTTTTCAAAGTACTTTTGATACTCATTGAGCGTGGTCGCGCCTATCGCGCGCAGCTCGCCACGAGCCAATTCCGGCTTGATGATGTTTGCTGCATCCATAGCGCCTTCTGTAGCACCGGCACCCACGAGGGTATGTATCTCATCTATAAAGAGGATGATCTTACCCTCACTTTCCTTTACTTCTTTGACGACTGCCTTCAGGCGCTCTTCGAAGTCCCCCCTGTACTTGGCACCGGCCATCAGTGCCCCCATATCGAGCGCGAAGATCGTCTTGGTCTTCAGGTTCTCAGGGACATCGCCTTTTACGATGCGATGAGCTATACCTTCTGCAATAGCGGTCTTACCCACACCCGGCTCACCGACTAGCAAGGGGTTATTCTTAGTCTTGCGGGAGAGGATATGCATGACACGCCTGATCTCCTCGTCGCGGCCTATGACCGGATCGAGTTTGCCATTCTTCGCTTGTATATTGAGATTGATTGCGTATTTATCCAGCGCATTATAGCGGGCATCGGCGCTCTGTTCGGAGACCTTGGTTCCTTTGCGCAGTTCCTGTATCGCTGCGCGAAGTTTCTTGTCTTCCAGACCGATCTCTTTGAGCAGTTTAGTAGTGTCATCACCCACACTGAGCATCGCCAATAGCAGCAGCTCCACACTGATGAAACTATCCTCAAATTCCTTGAGTAGCTTATTGGCTTGCAAAATTAGTTTTGAAAACCCCTGAGATGGTGCTATATCAGCAGCCTGGCCCGATACTTTGGGCATCGCTTTGAGTTTCTCCTCGACCTTGCCGAGCAGGATATTGCGGTTCACACCGGATTTCTCCAGTACGAACGGCAGCGAATCCTGATCACCATCGAGCATGGTTTTGAGTAGGTGCAGGGTATCCAGTTGGGGGTTCCCGTTATTGAACGCCTCCTGCTGGGCAGCACTGACAGCCTCAAGGGCTTTAGTAGTTAAGTTGTTTAAATTCATAGTCTGGTATTTATTTAGAGGAGACCACGGACGACTGACCACGGACAACGGGAACAGTCGATACGATCTCCATCAATCTTTATTCCAATTTGCGATATTCATGAATATCAAAATCCTGTCCAAAGGATGGATTTAGAAATTTTGTCATGTAAAGGTAAGAATCGCAGGACAGTCTGTCTATGACGGGCGTCATAGGCGGAAAAAATGGCGGGAAATGGTAAAAATCGTATATTACTTTACAAAAATTTGCAAATGAGAATATCCAAATTTACAATAATTGAAGAGGCAACTAATCAAAGAGGCTTACAAAATATAGATATTCATAAATTAGGGGCAGTGGTTGCATTAGTAGGTAGGAATGGTTCAGGTAAATCTAGGATATTAAGCTTATTACGCGACTACCCTAATCTTATGCCTAATCTTGATTATTTATCTTTTTCTCACTTTCCTGAATTATTTAAAAAACATGAGGGTGTACTAACCAATAATCAGGCATATCTTAATGCAAAACTTGATAAAGATAAATTAGCCTCATGGAAACTAGCTTCTCCGGATTTTGTAAATGCGGAAAACGCAGTTAATGAAGCATTAAACTTCATTAAATATAACTATAGTCGGTTTGTTAGAAAAATAGAATATGCTACTATACACAATTTACAATCGGTAATATCACCTCCCAAAATTCCTAATTCCCAGCAAAATCAAATGAGCTTCGAACAAATGATTGGAAAAATCTCACAGGGGAATGACTATAACGAAATTCAAGCTATTAGTTCCACGGCACTAAGTTATTTAACCACATTACCGCATCAAATTGTAGATTCTTATATAGAAGCCCTAGGAAATCAAGAACTATTTGAGCAGAGTATTCCCTATAAGCGATATGCATCATTAAAAAAAATCATCAAATCATTTCTTAATAAAGACTTAAAGTGGGAAAAGAAGACTGGTTCAAAAACACTAACTGAATCCGGATTAACCGCTCAAATTATTGGATCGTGGACCTTAAATAATAGGCCATTCAACTATAATGAACTATCTGATGGAGAAAAAAATTTATTTGCTTATAGCTTGCTCTTTTTCCTTTTGGACCAGAATCCTAATATTCAAATTAAGGACTGCATTATTATTATAGATGAACCTGAATTGCATTTGCATCCGTCGTCGGAGTTAGCTCTGATTAGAGGTATTAGAAATATAATACAGGATAGCGGGCAATTATGGATAGCGACTCATTCGTTATCAATTTTATCCGATCTATCTTATGACGAAATATTTATGGTTAAAGACAATACTATTATCTCTCCTAGTAAAACTACTCCTGGTGAAACACTTATTGAATTGATGGAGTTGGAAGAACACATAGAACGGTTATCGTATTTTGTAGGAAATATTGCTAATTGGTCTTTTTTAAATTTTATGACCCAATGTTTTAGCGATCCAGATGTTATACAAAGTGCCCAGCCAAATGATCCCGAAGTTGAAGCATTCATTACAATTCTAAAATCAAAAAGCACAGCGAATATTCTACTTGACTTCGGGGCAGGTCAGGGTAGACTGTATAACGCAATTGTTCAAGATGAGACATTAAAAAGTAAATTAAAATATTATGCCCTGGACACCGATGAGAAAAACTTAACCGCTTTAAGTGGTCTCAATCTGGAAGGCCTATATAATAACTATAATGATATCGGGAATGAGGTTTATGACTATGTTATTTTATGTAATGTCCTCCACGAAATAGAAGTAGGCCAATGGAGTAATATTTTAAATAAAATAAAGATGTCCCTCAAGAAAGACGGAGTCATTATAATAATGGAAGACCTTAAGCTTCCTAAAGGTGAAAAAATTGGTGAAACAGGATTTTTAATAATGGATGCCGATTCTTTGAAAGAGCTGTTTTCAATGACTGAAAAACCTTCCGAGATTTATCCAAGAGAAGAAAAATATAGAGATAGGATTTTATGTGCCTTAATACAGAAAAAGCAAATAATGGGTATAAGCGATAGCACCATAAAAAAAGCATTAAATATTTTGCAAAACAATACTTTGGAGAAAATCAGAAATAATAGAAAGAAAGATATCACTTCTGAGAATAGACTTTCCCTCGGTAGAGAAGCTGCATTTTATTCTCAACTCTATATTAATGCGAAGCTCACAATAGAAAAGCTCAAGGAAGCTGAAAAAGCTGTTTTAAACTAGGGCTACAATATCGGATTGTCGATAAAGAACCTCACATGGCCCTCTGGCGATTTTGATTGATCTTTCAGCTTATTGAGGTGGTCCAGCCTGTCTGAGATGATAAAGAAGATATAATCGTCGTGCAGGAAGCCCTTTTTGAGGTCTTTATATTGATCAGCTTCGTAGGAGTTGATCACGGAGATGTAGACCTTATGCTCTTTGAGGTATTTGCTCGCCATGCCAGTCAAAAGTTTTTTCACGCCATCACGGCTACCTACGAGGTGTATCGGATACAGCAGCCTGTCTGTGAGTTTGAGCGAAGCGAGGAACTTAAAAAAGCCCTTGGGTTTATCCAGTGTGAGTGCGAAATAGTCGCCCCAGTTGACAGCTAAGCCGGCGGCTTCTATTCCACCACTGGCATTAGGGAGCATGTATACACGGCTGGTCTTGGAGTATTTCGTGATATTATCTATCAGCCTGAAAAACATATCCTCAGAATGTATGCTGCTGAACACGTAATCGCTTTTCTCCGCTGCAAGCATCTTATACATTTCTTTCAGCTTCTCTTTATTGTGGGTGATATCTATCAGCTGTTTTGCTGCACTCTTGCTGCCGTAAAATTTATTAAGCACCGTATTGGTACGCACGGGGAAAGTTTCAAAGTGCTTACTATATTTCTTTGAATTGAATACCAGTGCATCGTGTATGGCTTTATTCTGCTTGCCCATAGATGCGTAAGCGAAGTGTACGCCGTAAACTCCCACCAGGCTATGAAGCACGGAGAATATCATCGTAAATATCTTCTTGCGGCGATAGACCTTCACCCCACCGGCCGAGCGCTCGCTGATGCGGAGCATATTGTAGTAGAAGCCCTCGTGCAGGCTACCATCCCGGTCCCTGAGGTCAAATATATTGGCGTGGATATAGCCGACTAACCAATAGTCCTTGAGGCCATCTGTATTTACCTCGTCTTTGGGTTCGAGGGCTACCACGACTATAGCGCGGTCATTGACATGGATGACAGACTCGGGGAAATTGTGGAAATAAGCCTGGAAGGAGAAACTGCCGTCACCACCCTCCTCCTGGTGGCTCTCAGATACGGAGATCACACTGCGGCACTGATCATAGAAATAGCTGGTATCATCTTTGAGACCAAACATCTTTAGTATCTTGCCGGCATTATGCAGCTCACTGATGTGAAAAGCCAGGAGTATAATATCCTTTTCGTATAAATCTTCGGATTCTATCTTGACATTTTGAACCTGATATCCGGTCTGGCTGGTGCCAGTCACATAGTTATAGCTCCTTTGCTTCATTCATACTAAATTTGACGAAAGGTAGCACTTTCACCCGAAAAAAGAAGCATTTCAATAGAAAGTACCTAGTGGTTTGATGAAGTTTCCACCCCGGGTAAATGTGTATAATGCGAGTAACATCATAAATATGCAGAAAATAAAAATAGATATATAATACAGCCTCAGGGCTGTTTTGAGAGACGTCTTTTCCCTAATCATCCCCAATACTGCCAGTGGAAAGAAAGCTACCAGCGCCACAATTTTTAACCTTTGCAACGATGATCTCATGACTTCTTCTTTATGCTATATAAATAGATGTCCCACCAACTATCCTTGTTAGTAAAAAGCTTCTCCAGATGCAGGCCGGTTGATTCGGCATTCTTTATTTCCACACCCGAAAGCAAGTATTTGCCTCCCATTTCTTTGAATGCCATGGCATCAAAAGCAAAATGTTCTATGCTCCGGTGATCATATTTGGAACAATTGATGTCCTTGTGTTTGATGCCCAGCTCGGAGCTGAATACATAACACCTGTTTCCCCATCCGTCATAGTATTGTTTCAGTTCCGGGGTCTTGTCTATTTCCACACCTATGATATTGCGGAAATAGGCCTTATACCTAAGATCATAGATAGACAATAACCCATCGAGCGTATACATACCATTGTACCAGGCTATGCTGGGGCTGATGCCGAGGCTAGCCACGGCATAGCTGTCTACCGGCTCATTAATATATTTCCTGATCTCGGTAAACTGATCTGCGGCCATATAGTTTTTGAATGTCGGGAATTTCTGATGGCCCAGGAGTGTACGATAGTCATGTAGCAGTTCATCATTGCCATAGACCGCTATAAAAAGCTGTGCCATGATAAAGGGCATGACCAGGTATCGCTGAAAGGCAGACCTGCGCATAGCCTGCAGCGCCAGGGCAAATGAGAGCACCCATATCAGCGGCAATAAAATAGAAAACCTATTGAACCGGAAACTCTTGATGAAAGCAAATTTATTCATCAGTGCATATTCACCATAGCTGTAGAATGCCTGAAACAAACAGATCACGATGATGGCCGTAAAAAGAATGATCGGCAAGGTAGCATCCTTGCGCAGGGTCAACCCAAGTGCAAGCATCACCACGATCGGTGCAAAGGTCGCTACGTGATAATGTGAAAAGAAGAACAGGACAAAGAAATCCCCGATCGACTGTAGCAGGTTAGGCTTCTCAAGCATATACAGATTATACCCCAGCCGATGTGAGAGGAAATCAGGGTTGAGCACAGAGAGGCTTAGCATGGGGAGATTGACGAGGATGAAGATGACCACCAGCAACCCTCCTCCTGCTACGAGGTGGACACTGATCTGCTCCCTTTTGTAGAAGTACCAGACAGCTACCGCTAGCAGTACCTCAAAGGGAACAACCAGCCAAACCATGGAGGAATAAAAAGGGAACAAGGCGATGATCGCATAGCTCAGGCCTATCTTCAGCCTGTCCTGCAGATTGAGAAATGCCCAAAAGAGAAGGGGTTGCCCCATGACTGTCAATCCGAATGGTATAAATACCGGAAGCACACAGAATATGAGCGCACACAGGTAAACGATGTATCTATTCTCGGGTTCTTTGACGAAATAATCACGCAGCACTAAAACCATCCCGGTAAATCCAACCAGGCGCATGATAAATCCGCTGATGATATAGGCTTTGTACATACCAAACCAGATGACCAAAAGCATATTGAGCGAAAGTCCGGTGGGAAGGACATTGCGGGGTATACCCTGCATGACCTGTGGTATCCGGACCCATGAGTAGATGCCAAATGCGGTGTGGCTGTCGGCCATCAGTTTGAGCCATATCCACTCTCCCTCGAGTGTATCATGGAGGCGTATATAGCAGTTATCCCCGAGCAGCACATACGGCAATATGAAGATGATAGCTACTATCGCTATGATCCATTTGGTCAGCCTCCGGAAATTGTCCTTTGAATTCATTACATCGCCTACACTATACGTTTCCTGTGTATTGAAGTAATATTAACCAATCTTGGAGAAGGGGAAAAGAATACACTTCATAAGTTCTCCACCGCAGCACCAACATGCGAGGTAGTTTCAGGATACTTCTTTGAGCGTGCGCCAAACCTGCTTCTCATGGCGATCGTAATGCGATTCCATAAATGTGATCATCTGCTTCAGGTTCAGTTTGCCGACAGACGGATGCTTGAACCAGTTGTGCCCCAGGAGATCTGCAGGCATAGCCAGAATGGTTTCCTGTATATCATGGCGTATAGCGTTCCACTGTTCGCGCATTTCATTGAGAGAAGCATATTTGACTATAGGCAATACAGATGGCGGTGCAGGGAATTTCTTTTTAGAACTCTTCAGAAACCTATTGAGGAGCATCGAGCGCATCCATTCCTTGAAACCGGTTTTCTGTGCAGCTGCTTTGTCCTGCGATTTCTTTTTGACATATGACAGCGCAGCGAGTTCTACGGTCAGCATGTGCTCTATGACCTGTATCACAGACCATGCCTCTGCAACAGGCTTCTTAGTGAGCACCTCTATATCATACGCTGATAACTTCTCAAAAAGGTCATTTCTCTTTTTCTCCATTTTTGCCAGTTCATCTGTCAGGTGGCTATGTTTCATGCTATTGGATTTAGGCTTGGGTTACAAGCTCAATTATAATACTTATAGAATTAATGTTTTTGTGAAAAACATTTGGGATCAATGATTAAGGTACTTCCATCCTTTGGCATCTTTGGCCCTACATTGAAAATTTCGTTAAATCACCTCTAGTTGTCATGTAAAAAACCATCTTTACGTCGTATAAAAATAACTGATCGCATGATTAAAAAGACCTGTATCGCCCTTTCCCTGTGTTTAAGTTTGATCATCGGGTTGAGTTCCTGCTCCAAGACCAGCTTCGATCAACCGGGCTTTCCGGGACTTAGGTGCAATCCGGACGGCATAGAGTATATAGCTGATACTGCTTTCTATTTGCGCACCCTCGGTACTACTATACATGCCCAGACAGGCGGTCATGACAAGATCATTATATACCTGCAGCATACTGATACTACAGGGTCGGTGGCTCTGGACACGGTCAATAACTACGCCTACTACCTCGACGGCACGGATACATATGAGTCTGTGAACGGCAATGTCACGATCACGCAATACTACAATGATTCACTGCACGTGATGAATGGTACTTTCGGCTTCAATGCCCGTGCCCGTAGCGATCACAGCAAAACGATCAACGTATCTTACGGTTATTTCAACGGCATCCCACGTCATTGATAAATGCTTCTTTAAGCATACTTTACTATTACCATTTATACACTTTACTGCCATGTGTATAAAATCGCGCTGGTTTCAACCGAATTTTAACGCCAATAAAGCAACGGATATTCAAAAAGCAGTATCTTAGTTAAGATTCCCCTGTTGTTTTGTTTAAATTGGCTTAAATCCTTGAGGCATGATGATTAGGAAATTTACCTGCGCGCTTTTTTTGACCCTGCTTACGGCAGGCGTTTCAGCGCAAAATAACATAGGTATTGGCACTCCATCCCCTGATGCGAGCGCATTACTCCATCTGGAATCAAATAATAAAGGGCTGCTGGCCCCTCGCTTGTCTGCTGCAGGTAGGCTCGCGATCCCATCTCCAGCCAATGGGCTCCTTGTTTACGATATAGATTCATCGTGTTTTTTCTATTATAGATCGGGCTCCTCATCATGGGTCAGCCTCTGCAATAGTGGCGGCGCTGGTGGACCGGGCAATACCGGGCCAACCGGTCCTACAGGTGTAGCTGGCGCGGGCACCACAGGGCTCACGGGCCCGAGTGGCAACGATGGCGCTACAGGGCCCACAGGCCCAAGCGGCGTGGGTGGTGGTGCTACGGGACCTACCGGTGCTGACGGACCCACAGGACCGGGCGGAGGCGCGACAGGTCCCACAGGTATCGCTGGCCCAAGTGGCAATGACGGCCCTACAGGACCGACAGGTGTAGGTATTACCGGACCTACTGGGCCTACCGGCCCTACAGGTGCCGGTGGCGGAGCTACAGGACCTACCGGACCTAATGGAGGTATAGGCGCCACTGGTCCATCTGGCCTGGATGGTGCGACCGGCCCAGCAGGAACACAAGGAACAACAGGCATCACAGGGCCCACCGGATCAGCGGGTCCGACCGGAGTAACGGGCGCTGGTACCACAGGCAGCACTGGCATTACAGGTCCTACAGGTCCATCTGGTATAGACGGCCTCACTGGTCCGACCGGAGCCACTGGCGCCGGTACTGCAGGCAATAGCGGTCCTACAGGTCCAACAGGGCCTTCGGGTGTAGACGGTGTCACAGGTCCTCCTGGAGTGCCGGGGCCTATCGGGCCTACGGGACCACTGGGAGGCCCAGGACCTACAGGACCACTAGGGCCTATCGGCGCCACAGGAGCACCCGGCGCAGCAGGAGCAGCTGGTGTAGCCGGACCAATTGGTCTTACTGGTGCTCCGGGAGCAGCGGGCCCCATCGGGCCTACGGGTGTAGCTGGTGCAGCAGGAGCCGCTGGACCTACTGGTACGGGAGTACTATCGATAACGGACAACGGCAATGGGACTGCTACAATAACCCTGACAAACGGCCTGACATTTACCATCACACTGCCGCCTGGCCCTTCTGGTCCTACAGGACCATCCGGGCCCAACTGGACCATCACCAGCACAGC
>JAOQAO010000262.1 GCA_025963485.1 Bacteroidota bacterium
TTCCACGGAGCACGTCCGTGGCGCTGCCGGTCAGGGCAAGAGAGTGGAGTTGGTTGTTTTGTCCTGCACCACCTGATCCATACATCACGATGCCTGTATTAGGTGAGGTGGGAAGCGTTTGGACGCGTACGGTACCATTCACATCGAGCCTGTCATTGATATTGGTGGATATTCCGATCCCGACATTGCCACCATTAGTTATTGCCATGCGATTGGCACTGTGAGTATAAAAGTCCAGGCCCTGTACATTGCCGGTACCAGCTACTCTGGAGCCTATAGCCTGAGCCAGATTTGATATGCATCCGCCAAACCTCAAAGAATTGAATACGGTACCGTTATTGAGTCCCATTCCATCTACCACTACACCTCCATTGACGGTGAGTCTTTCGCACAAAGGACTCGTGCCCATACCGACACCTACACTATTTCCATTGTCTAAGATCTGACTGCAGGTAAGGTTACTGCCATTCACTCTTGGTATCGTATTATTTATATTGCAATTAAGTGCAGGACCACTTGCAGGAAAAGCCCTCTCCGCTATATTGCCATTCCCGTCTGCGACCAATACATTATTAAACGAATTGTCTGTCACCAGACCTTGTAACCTGACGCCCGAAGTAGACGTAGTACCAGATGCATTGACATGCAGTCGTGCCGTAGGTGAGGTGGTATTGATACCTACATGATTCCCGTCATCGAAAATTTCACTGCAGGTAAGATTAGAGGTGTTAGCCGGGTCAACTTTTGTTATTCTGTTGGGAAGGTCACATGAAATGCTGGGAGTACAAAATCCCTTGGTTTTAATAGTCATATCGAAATAGGTCCACCAGCACAACCCTCCTAAATCTTCGACTTCAAGTGTTATTAAATTGTCTCCGCAAGCCAGCAATGGCGCAATGTCCGTCAGGTGATATGTTACAAGACCATTGGCACCCTGGGTCTGCGTACCCAAAGGGGAACCATTGATGAATATGGTGCCTCGATCGTCGGCGATGAAAGATATCGTACCCGAGTCGACCTCATGCAAGTTTGGTATAGTAAAGTGGATTCTGAAATAATTAAAATAATAAGGATTATGTGCGGTAGTGCTCCACATTTCATCGTTCAAGGTGGGATCAAATGAGCTATAGTTTCCCGGACTGCATGAATGTGTTGAGCCAAACGGTGAAATAACTGCGGATGACCAACCCAAATCAGAATATGACGTAGTTCTCCATGTAGGTTGCAGTGTTGAGTTTGTGTTCGCAACCCAATCGGAGGTGGTGGGGTTACTGGTGATATGTATTGTGGTCTGAGCCAGTAATCGGGACTCTGTACATAGCCAAACTACTACTAATAGTGTAAGAATTTTAAAGTTTTTCATGTCCTAAAATTTTGATTTGCCTACTTTGTAATGAGGGTGTTCGGCTTTTCCCTTTTCTTTCCCGGTCAGGCACAATACTCTCCTATCACAGCTTTGCAGTGTGTTTTATGAGGATAGTGCGCGGGAAAAGATGAGCATCAATATCTGATGCAGGGCACAGGTGCCGTCAGTGTGGTGTGAAAGGTTCCTTCATGGTTGCAGTTTTATTGTTTACTAAAAAAGAGTAATGTAAGTGTCATTCCATCTTCGCCATAGTGCATAGTGACTACACGGTATAGCTGTGATGTAGCCATATGTGAGGTCAGGTTCATGAAAAATCTTTTATAAGGAATAATTCAAATATCCGTGCAAAAAATATAAACGGCAATATGAAACAGATAAGTGACGCGGAATAACTAATAAGTGATTGAAGCTATGGGATAACTGCTGTAAATAGCCTGGTTAGCGTGTGCGGGGACGGTCTGGTAGTTTTTGATTCCCCTGCTGGATTCAAAGGCAGACACCAGCTTCACTTTATTTCACTCAGGATCAGATTGAGGTTGTCCGTGCGCAGCAGGTTCATTTTCTTGCGGATATTCTGGCGGTGGTTCTCTATCGTACGTATGGAGGTGGATAGCAGGTCGGAGATCTCTTTGCTATTGAGCCCCGATCTGAGCAGCGCGCACATCCGGCACTCGGTGCCTGACAGAGTGGGGTACCTGCTATGCAGCCGGGCTATGAAGTCCCTGTTAATCTCATCGAACCTTTCGCGGAAGCTCGCCCGCTCACTATCCTCTCTGCTGAAGGCATGGTCGATCTTCTGCTCGAGCGCCTTGAATGCATTTTCCTTCGTCTTTTTGCGAAGCTCGATGAGGCTCTCTTTGAGTTCGCGCAGGAGCTGATTGCGCTGCTGGAGGTAGTAGGTCGTCATATTGAGCTCCTGCGTTTTGAAGTCGAGCTCCGTTTTCTGCTGCTGCACCTCCCGTTTCTTGATCTCAAACTCATAGATCGCCGATGCATATCTGGTGCGGTAGATGATGGCCTCGTTATGTTCTTTGAGTTTGTGGTCATAGGTGAGCCTGGTATATAGGAGCTCATTTTCCCGGTCTCCCATGGCTGCATAGTACTTGGTCTGTTGCTCCAGCATGCTCAGGTGCAGTGAGCTCTTGTCGTCACCGGCGATCATAGCTATACCTTCATCGAGGTACGCCTTGGCACGCGCGGTATCCCCTCTGCCGAGATAGAACCTGAACAGGAAAAACCGCGCGTCTATCTTTGCCGGTACATGGTTCGCCTTATCCGCACGCGCCATTTGCTCTGATATATTCTCTATGACTCCGGCCTCGTCATTTCGCGCGCCGGCTATAGCGGCCTTGACGGAGTAGAGATTTATGTAGTGCAGGTTGTGCGGTTGTAGCCATGTGATCCTGGCGCCGGTCTCCATGCTCTTGTTGGCATATGTTTCGGCCTGGACTATATCACCTGTAGTGACATGCAGATGTGCCAGCTGTAGATAGGTCATCGACTCAGGCAGGAGGGCTGGAGTACCGGTGTATTCGATCTCGGCCAGCAGGTCCAGACAGTGGCCGATACAGTCAGCGGGGGGCAGCATCTCCGGGCGCATCTCATTGAGATTGACACTGCAGAGGATCGCTTGTTCTGCATTAACTTTCTCGGCTGCTATCTGGCGCGCCTGCGACATGTAGCCGATGCCCTCAGCGTAGAGGCACATGCGCATGCACAGGTGTCCGCAGACGATCAGGCTGCTCATAGTGTAGTATGGATGGTCGAGCTGTCCGAAGAGGTACACAGCCCTCAGCGCCATATCTATGCCCTCCGAATAGTTGGCCTGGATCGCGCAGAGCATGGCGGAGGCATTGTAGAAGCAGGCTTTCTCTTCATCGTTGCCATGGCTGAGGATATATGCTTCACAGTCCTGTAGGAGGCGCGCGGCCTGGGCAGCATTGCCTATATCTACTTCGGCGCGGGCCAACTGTACGGTTACCCCCATCCGGTCCGCTACAGGAGTGTCTGGCCCGGCAGCGTCGAGGTAGCTGTAGAACTCACTATGACAGGTAGCCAGCGACTCAAAGTCGCGAAAGATATCAGATGCAGGTCTGTCTGCGGGGAAGCTCATTTGGATATTTAGTCCGATAAATCTATATACTAAATATATAGATTCCTATGTTCAAGGCAATTTAAGGCGACGGACCCATTACCCGCTTGCAGATTCAAGCGACCATGCCTGAACCTACACCGCCACAGGAAGTTCAATCTTAAACACACTCCCATTGGGCTCATTGCCCTCTATCCATATGCGGCCCTTCATGCGTTCGATATTGCGCTTCACGGTATAGAGGCCGATGCCCGTACCATCCTCGCCGGTCTTATTCTCTACGCGCTGATACATCTTAAATACATTCTCACGCTCGCTCTCTGCAATACCCACTCCATTGTCGGCGATGGAGAGGAGACACTTGTCGTGGTCTTTGATGAAGCTGATATGTATCGCGGGTTGCGCACTTTGATTGTACTTGATCGCGTTGGTCACTATATTCTGTATCACCTGCAGGAGCTGTATATCATCACCCAGGACCATCGGCAGCGGGTCGTGGGTGACCACTGCATTTTTCTCCTCAGCCAGTTTGGCCAGGTTTTCTTTGGCCTGCGCAGCGATCCTGTTCAGGTCGACAGGTCGCAGGGAAGCATCCTGTGATTTGGCAGCATTGAGTATGCGTGTGATCATGTCATCCATCCGTTGTGCACCGTCTACGGCGAAGTGCATGAACTTCTGCTCATCCTCCGTGAGCTTGTCATTGATCTTCTGCGAGAGGATCGTCATATAAGTAGATATCATCCGCAACGGTTCGCGCAGGTCGTGTGATGCCGTGCGGGCATATGACTGGAGGTCCGTGTTGACATCTTTCAGCTGGCGTGCGTGGTTTTGCATTTCTTCATTGAGCGATTTGAGCATAGATGCTTCCTCCTGCATGATCTGTTGCTTATTGCGTTCCGTATCGAGCATAGATTCTACGGTCTGCTCCAAAAGCGCAGGATCTACGCTGGTCAGGTCTATTTTGGCCCAATACTCATGTGCCCGCTTGTAATCGCCCTGAGCAGCATAAAGATCACTTCGCAGGAAGTTTTGGACCCTCTCAGTGAAGTGCTCCGGATACAGATCGACCAGCTCAAATATCTGCCTGACCAGATCATCTGCTTTATCTTTTTTGCCTGTCTTATAGTAGACCTTCGACAGTTCATACATAGGATGAACCTTTTTGACCGGATGCGAACCTCTCTGCCTCATCTCTAGTGATTCGAGCCCATACTTTTCCGCCTCTTCATACATACCGAGCGTAGTATAAGTCGCAGCGAGGTAATCCCGGAATACTCCCCTGTTGTCATCGCTCACCAGCATTGCTTCATCCGGCAATACCTCCAGGTAGATCGCCAACGCTTCACTATGGCGCTTCTGCGCTACGTATTGCTTGGCGCGGGTCAGGTTGCACCGCATCACGGCATCAGCGTCATTCATTTCTTTGGCCAGCGCCATAGCCGTGTCCATACTTCGGGCGGCCAGTTTGCGCAGGCCTAGTATCTCCTGCAGCATGGCTATACTCAGGTGTATCTCATAGAGTTGCCGCTTCTCTGCCAGGTTCGGAGTCGCTAACTCTTTGATCTGGCGTAGCGCCTCGTCACTATTCTGTAGTGCGCGGTGGTACTGGCGCGACTCCTTGTATATATTGGAAATGATCAGCGATATCTCGGCTTTGAGTGCAGGGCCCACTTTATTTTCCGCAGCTATCTTCTCTGCGAGATGTGCATATTCAAATGCCTTCGGCACATTACTCCGCGCATTGGTATAGTAGCGGGCCAGGATGATATAGGTCTGAAGAATAACGAGCGTGTCGTCAGCATGGATCGCATCGCGAAGCAGGCGCATACCATACTGCTCTGTAGCCGGGTCATGATGTGATGACAAACTCTTTAAAATATCTATGCCCCTGACGGCACCTGTATCTGACATGACGCAAAAATACGAAACTTGATACTAGATTATAGAGATTAGATAATAGATCATACAAACGCGACGTAATCTGAGAACCAGTATCAAGTATCCAGCAACTAGCAACCAGTTAAAACACTTCATTAAGATTTGTAGCCAGCCCATTCGACCCATGTGTACCAAATCCATAATCTACCGACGCATTGGATTGCGTATGCTTGTTGAACTTGATCCGGAGCCCTATCCCACCGCCGGGCTGTATAGCGCCGAAGTAGCGACCCGGATAATCTGACAGCGTCTGCGCATTACCAAAGACGACTCCGCCCAGCAGGCCATTGCGCAGGATGTCAAAGCGGAACTCGGTCTCGAAGTACAACATATTGCGTCCGCGAAACCTTCCCGCACCATATCCGCGGCCCGTATTATTATAAGAGTCCCATCCGACGCTCGGCAGGTCGAGATAGGGAGGTTTGCCGTTCAGCGTGATCCACGCATAACCCCAGAATGCCAGTACAGCATACCACTTATGTGTGAGCGGTACATACTGGCGTATGTCTATGATGAGCGTATTCCAGTTAGCCGTACTGCTAAATGGCTTGAAGTAGGAATTGAACTGCACATTGACATAGTTGCCGGTCACTGGCCTGTTGGCATTGTCACGGCTGTCGTAGAGAAAATTTGCCGACAGGCCTGATGCCGTGGTTTTATTTTTGTATCCATATCGCTCAAAGTCCGTCGTGACTCCTGACAGGTTGGCGTTGTAATCTTTGATATTCCACCGGTAGTCGAGATTGTAGCCGATACCCAGATAGGTGTATTGATACACCTCGCGTAGCACGGTGCGGTAGAAGCGTATGTGATAGTAATCGATATTATCTGCAGCAGAGGGCAGCGTATTGCTACCGAGCCCATAGGTAGTAGTGGGAAAATGGAAGAACCGTATATCACCGGGAAACTGCCATTTTTCATTGCTCGTGTAGAAATTGGACAGGGACTGAAAGATGATCTGGTTATGCTGTGTGTACTGAAACTGGTTATTCACAAAGGACAACTCCCCTTTCGGATTTTTCTTGGAGCGGAAAGACACATTGACCGTAGAGATGCCTGCAAATCCCGTCGAGTTATTATAACAGGGGAAAGCAGACACCGTAAAGATTGTACAGGTAGATCCTTTTTTATCGATCTTGCGGAGCGGGTCCTGTTTGATATTGAGTACCATCTTGATGATGTCCACCACGTCGAGTTGTTTCACAGCAGTGGGAACCGTATCCACAGCATCGGGTTTGACCTGGGCCTTGCTATCGGGAGATAGTCCTGCGCACAGCAAGAGTGTCAACGCGACAGCTCTTATGTGAAGTTTATATGTGCCTGTGAAAAGCAGAACTCTTTCCTTCAAATCCCTTTCTCTAATTACGGTATAAATACAACGAATAAATCTGACATTTTAATGAGCGTATGTGTTAAACGGATGCTCTGACACCCGAAACGGACTAATACAATGCCGAAGATTTCACATGCGTCAGGAATGCAAATGAATAAATATAGATGAGCAGAAATAACAAGAAAAATATAGGGCAATAACTATCATTAACAATTAATTATGAGGAGAATACGCATTGACCGAATAAAAACCATTCATAACCGAGTTTATCTTTTTTGAGCAAAAAGCATTGTAAATTCATCCAATCTTATGCCCCAAAAGCGAAAAATATACAGCATCCTAATACAGATCGTATTGTGGGGATTATTCCTTGCGCTTCCGTATTTCATGATACCGCGTACTGGCAGCAATCCTCATCGCGAGCTGATCATCAACAGGGATACTCAGCCATTCTGGGATTACTATTCCTTCCTTTCTTCCTTCTCTCTCAATCTGTGCCTCATCATATTTTTCTATATACATCAGCGATATATATTCAAAAAGTACATCCTCACCAATAAGTACCTGAACTATATGACTACCGTGATAGTCTCATTCGTCATTATATTTGCTGTGTCATACTATATACGGGAGCTGATGCTGCGTGTATTTTCTCTCTATGAGCGGCCGGTAGAGGTCAGGGATGTGATCCGTACTGCGACCTGGTTCCTGCTGGTACTATTCGCTGCCTTTGGTATCAAGATCGCTGACCTGTGGCGCCGGTCAGAGGAGCGCAACAGGGAAATAGAGAACGAACACCTGCGCACCGAGCTGTCCTTCCTGCATATGCAGATCAATCCGCACTTCCTTTTCAACTCGCTCAATACCATCTACGGCCTCTCTCTCAAAAAATCTGACAACGCCCCCAAGGCCGTGCTCAAGCTCTCGCAGCTGCTCCGGTATATGATAGAGGAAAACGGGCATGACAAGGTGCCACTGGAGCAGGAGGTTACCTATCTCAATAATTATATAGAGATGCAAAAGATGAGGAGCGCCTCATCACTGACAGTC
This sequence comes from Bacteroidota bacterium, assembly GCA_025963485.1. Lineage (GTDB taxonomy): Bacteria > Bacteroidota > Bacteroidia > Chitinophagales > LD1 > UBA1941. Next base: position 7,780 of record JAOQAO010000262.1, read on the forward strand.
ACCTTTGAGGTCCGGGGCGATACCTCGATGGCCATGATCGCTCCGATGCTGCTGTTGCCATTTGTCGAGAATGCTTTCAAATACGGCATCAGCAATAGCGCTCTCTCTCCGATAGACATCGTGCTTTCTGCAGACCGCGAAAGCATTATATTTACTGTGACCAATAAGAAATTTGATTACCTGGAAAGACATTCATCTGGTATCGGTATCCCGAATGTACAGCGAAGGCTCGAACTCATGTATCCCGATAGCTATGAACTCGACATCCGCGATCAATCTGACATTTATTCATTAAGCTTAAAGATCTTAATATCATGATATCATGCGTAGCCGTAGACGATGAGCCAGTAGCACTGGAGGTCATCGAAGAGTTTATCTCCCGCACCCCATCACTGGAGATGAAAGGTGGATTCACCGATGCATTCGCCGCAGCCGAGTACCTCAAGACACACAAGGTACAGCTCATATTCCTCGACATACAGATGCCGCGCATCACGGGCATACAGCTGTTGAAATCACTGCCTGAGCCACCGCTGGTGATATTTACCACAGCCTATAGCAACTATGCCGTGGAGGGGTTCAACCTGAACGCCATCGACTTCCTGCTCAAGCCGATCGACTATGACCGCTTCCTCAAGGCCGTCAATAAAGCAGAGGAATATATCAACTACCGTGAGAAGCCCGCAGAGTCAGCAACGATCACTCCTTTTATATTTGTCAAGTCGGACTACCAAATAGTAAAGATCGATGTAGACGATATCACCATGATAGAAGGCATGGATGACTACGTCAAAATATTTACGACCAAGAAGATGACCCTCACCAATATGACCATGAAGGACATCCTCGCCAAACTGCCTCCGGCTAAATTCACGCGCGTACACCGCTCCTATATCATCTCCCTGCTCCACATCGAGAGCGTAAGGAATAAGCGCATCAAGATCGGCGACAAGCAAATACCTGTAGGCGATAGCTTCGCAGAGGGCTTCTACAAGATGCTCGGGGAGAACGGATGATTTGATTTCGGATTGCGGTTTTTTGATTGCGGATCGAATACAAAATCATGGAAACCTATCCATTGAATCCAAAATATTTAAGACCTGACATAAATCCGAATGATTGCAATAATTATTTCGAACTCAGGCTTAATAAAGACTATGTTTTTATGAATAAAAATGATAGGCTGCTGAAGTTTATAAGATACTGACACACATTTGTGGCTCCAGAGGAGTCTCGCCTCTTGGGTTTCGATTCTCCCGAACGTTAAAAAAATAAATACCCGCCAAACCAAATCACAAATCATAAACCATAAATCATAAATAGCCTTACTTTCGCTGGCATGAAGTATATATTCCTTTTCGCGGTAGCGATATCGATGTCACTGACTGCTACAGCTCAGGATGCGATGAGCGTATGGACGGACCAGCCAATAGCCATAGATGGCAAAGCAAATGAATGGCCGGCATTCTTCCGCTTTTATGCACCGGGGACCAAGTTCCAGTTTGATGTGCTCAATGACAAGACCAATCTGTATGTATGTGTCCGTGCTACAGAGGTAGACGCTCAGGCCCGCCTCATGCACTCAGGGCTCACGTTGTGGTTTGACGTCTCGGGCAAGAAAAAACAAAAGACAGGATTATCATTTCCGGTGAAACTGGAGCACGGCGGTGGTGAAGGAGCCATTGTCGAAACGACACGCAGCAGAGGCCAGGACAATGGAGCGGGCCAATCCCTGCGCAACCGTGTCAACCGCCTGCGCGAGCGCGTACTCCTCTCCCAGAGCATGATCAAACCTATCAGCCTGCCGGGTATCAGCGACCAGATGCTGCCTCTCACCAATTCTAACGGCCTGACTGTAGCCTACGGATGGGACAGCCTTGATATCCTATTTGTAGAATACCAGGTGCCTCTCGCACTCATATATGGCCATCCTGCTACTGCAGATGATATGAAGAAGCCGTTAGGCTTCGGCCTGGTATCAGGAGCGATGGATGCTCCGGAGCGTCATGGTGGAGGCGGAGGTGGTGGTGGCATGGGAAACAATGCCGGCATGAGTGGCTCAGGCAGCGGCCGTGGTATGGGTGGCCGCCCCGGCGGTATGACCGGCCAGGGGCAAACGATGAACGGCAGCGCCTACGATCCCAACAACGCCGAACAAAAGACATGGCTCAAACTACACCTGGAGTCTAAATAAGATTCCTTGCCGACGCGATATGCAATAGTTGGCTAACCATATATTCATTTAAAAAACTGCTGAACGGGGAAGTATCCGTTCTTATATCCCGCGTATAGTAATTACACGGAGCGAATACTCTATTTTGGACGGGTAAGGCAAAAGTAAAATATATGCTTTTATTATTTTGACCGTGCAACGCCTCGTATTACATTTAAGTCTAACCTCTGAAAAACCCATAATACATCTAAATCCACCATTATGAAATTGTACAAATTACTTTTCACTTTTCTATTAGCGTCGTGTTGTTGGATAGCTGCATTCCCACAGTGCAATATGCAGGCATCCTTCACCTATACCCATAGCGGGCTGGTCTATACATTCAACGCAAGCCAAACCGGAGGCGTCCAGCCTGTGCAGTATGCATGGGAGATCGACTATGGCATGACCAATCTTACTCCAAACACATCATATGTCGCCACCCTTACTACGGGTGCACATCGCGTGTGCGTGGTAGCGATGGATACTACGTCATGCTACGACTCCACCTGTGCTACTATATATTCCAACTGCACCCTTGCCACCACTGTCAATAATCTATACGGTCCCGGGTCAATTGCATTGCTGGCAGCACAACCGTCAGGAGCTCATGGGCACCTGAGCTACCATTGGTCCACTGGTGCGACTTCCAATATGGTAACCGTGACAGCTGCAGGCAACTACTGTGTGACGGTGACAGACAGCGTAGGTTGTACCGCCACGGCATGTTACAACTGGGCTCCATGCAATGTGACTGCTACCTACACGTACAATCATACACCCACCAATGTTTATACTTTTGTCGGGACCTCATCGGGAGGTACAGGGCCACATCACTATACATGGTTCGTCAACCAGAATAGCTATCCCAACAACTCAACTATTTTCACAGATTCACTGGCTCCCGGTCATTACCAGGTTTGCTTTGAGGATTCTGATGCTTCAGGTTGTACAGGCAGTTGGTGCGATACATTTACAGTACATCCGATCGGTGGCTGCGCACTCACTGCCAATATCACTGCTACCGGCACTCCGGGGTCTACGGGTATACTCACTGCACATCCGACAGGCGCTCACGGATCAGTTTCTTACAACTGGTCGCCGGCGGCATCCACTAGCAGTATATTGACAGTAGCCAATGCAGGCAACT
>JAOQAO010000003.1 GCA_025963485.1 Bacteroidota bacterium
CCAGGTCATTACCCGTCAGGTATTTTGATTTCTTTATCCCTTCGGGCAAAAGATCAAAGCCCATACCCAGCTCACTGCCCATCTTAAATCCCGGTACGTGGAAGATGTTTTCCTCGCCCACTCTACACCAATTCTGCTTGCCCATGCGTGCGATGTAGTTCATCTTCAGTGGGTCTATACTCGTGCCCTCCGCATCTAGCACCTTATCTGCTATATGTATCATCACCACTTCGCACACGATCAGGTTGCCCGCGCCACCCTGTTCACCGGTCTCTATCACATTGATCACCTTGCATTCAAAACTCACATACGCCTCGCCCACTCTCGGCGGCTTCACCATAGCAGAAGCCACTGGTGTGAGTCCTGATTTCTCAAATTCATTCATTCCCTTTGGGTACATTCCCGCGGCGAGATTCATCTGGTACAGCATATCATAGTGCGCGATATTCACCACGCACTCTGGCACTTCCTTCACATTGTCATGCGTGTTTTTTGTCGCGCCTGTCCTTCCCGATCTTGCAGGCGAGAAGATCATCACCGGAGGATTCGACCCAAACACATTAAAGAAACTAAACGGCGAAAGATTGACATTGCCCTCCTTGTCTACTGTAGACACAAAGGCTATAGGCCTCGGTGCTACCGCACAAAGTAAGTGGTCATGTAGCTTCGCGGGTGTCAGTTCCTTGGGATCGATTTGCATATTATAGTAGCATTAGCTTTCAGCGAATATAGGAAGATGCCCGCTTTTGTAATGATTGGTTTATTGGTAAATACAACGCCTCTTCTCATCCGTTTTATACCCTACCTTCGACCGTAGCTAAATATTCCGTACCTTCGCACCTCAATTTTATAAATGACATTCGAAGAACTCAATCTCATAGAGCCGATACTTAAGGCCCTTAAAGCAGAGGGATACACTACTCCCACACCGATCCAGGCACAATCCATACCACTTACATTGCAGCACAGGGACGTGCTAGGCTGCGCCCAGACTGGTACCGGCAAGACCGCCGCATTCGCTATACCTATCCTCCAGATACTGTATAATGACCAGAGCAATAAAGGTCCGAAGCCGGTCCGCACGCTCATCCTCACACCGACACGCGAACTAGCGATCCAGATAGGAGAGAGCTTCACCGCCTACGGCAAAAACACTGGCCTCAAGCACACCGTCATATTCGGTGGGGTAGGGCAGGGCCCGCAGGTATCTGCGCTCAGGAATGGCGTTGATATTCTCATCGCTACACCGGGTAGGTTACTTGATCTCATCAATCAGGGTTTCGTACACCTGCAACACGTCAAAATATTCGTACTCGATGAGGCCGACCGCATGCTCGACATGGGCTTCATCAATGATGTCAAGAAGATCATCACCAGGATACCGGCCAAAAGGCAAACCCTTTTCTTCTCAGCCACTATGCCGGGAGAGATCAAGAAACTGTCCGATAGCATCCTCACCAATCCAGCGACTGTATCTGTCACACCTGTATCATCCACAGCAGAAAAAGTGGAGCAAGGAATTTTCTTCGTGTCAAAGAAAGACAAGAGAAACCTCTTGCTGCATTTGCTGAAAGACACCAAGATGCAAAGTGTCCTTGTCTTCACCCGCACCAAGCACGGTGCTGACAAGGTCATGAAAGACCTCGTCCGCGAAGGCATCAAGACACAAGCGATCCACGGCAATAAATCACAGCCTCAACGCCAGGCTGCGCTGAATAATTTCAAAACAGGTGTCACCCGTGTACTCGTAGCAACTGACATCGCAGCACGCGGCATCGACGTAGAGGACCTGTCTCACGTCATCAACTATGAACTCCCTAACATCCCCGAAACATACGTTCACCGCATAGGCCGTACAGGCCGCGCCGGTGCGAGTGGTATAGCCTTGTCATTTTGCGATGAAGAAGAGGTAGAATACCTGCGCGACATCAATAAACTGATCGGCAAACAAGTACCTATCATCGAAGCGCATCCATATCCGATGGCCAACTCCGGCGTAGCAAAACTACAAGACCCACGTCGCGGCTCTACACAGAAAACAGGTTCCTCTCACAGAGGCGGTGGTGGCAATACCCCAAGGCCAAACAACAACGGCCCCAAAGGCTCAGGCCCAAAACCAGGTGGTAGTGGCAAAAAGAAATGGTTCGGCACCGGCGGCAATAAAGGCGGCGGCGGCTACCAAGGCAAGAGAGACTAATAAGTTATTTGTATTGTTACCTTCTCCGTTACAGGCTGTTTCATTCTAAGCTATGCTTAATTGAATACAACTTAACTCGCATATTTCATACAGTTGGTTCTCCATCTCCTTTGGAGAGGGAAGATGCCGAAGGCAGATGGGTGAGGACCGCATTCAAGCCCCAAGGGGGCGCCACGCCCATAGGATACGGCATCGCCCTATCTGGCTGTTCCATACATCGGCTATTCTATGATCATCCCGCTACACTCCCCAAACCCTACACGCACCCCATCCTTCTTCGCATAGCCTTTCAGGACCACTGTATCCCCATCATTGATAAACTTCCTTTCAGTACCATCCGGCATCTGCACAGGGTTCTTCCCACCCCAGGTGATCTCCAGCATCGACCCGTATGAATCGGGCTCAGGGCCAGAGATCGTACCACTCGCATACATATCACCCACAGCGATATTGCATCCGTTCACCGTTTGGTGCGCCAGCTGTTGGCACATATTCCAGTACATATATTTGAAGTTGGAGTGGCTCACTATTTTTGATTTTCCACTCGCAGTTTTGATTTCCACTTCCAGATTGATCTCATAGTTTTTCTTGCCTCCGTATTTCAGGTAAGGCAGTACCGCAGGCTCCTGTATTGGTCCTTCTACCTTGAATGGCTCCAATGCCTCCAGCGTCACTACCCATGGCGATACAGATGAACCAAAGTTCTTCGCCAGGAATGGCCCCAGCGGCACGTATTCCCATTTCTGTATATCACGCGCACTCCAGTCATTGAATAGCACCAAACCAAAAATGTGCGATTCCACTTCCTCTGTAGAAATGGACTCTCCGAGCTGTGTCGGTTTACCAGTGATGAATGCAATCTCCAGTTCAAAGTCAACCGACTTCGATGGTCCGAATGAAGGCATCTCGTCAGTGTCCGCTTTGGTCTGTCCCTTAGGGCGGTGTATCGGTGTGCCCGACACCACTATCGATGAAGCGCGGCCATGATATCCCACAGGTAGATGCAGCCAGTTAGGCAGCAGTGCATTCTTCGGATCGCGAAACATCGCTCCCACATTCGTCGCATGTTCACGGCTTGAATAGAAATCCGTATAGTTTGGTACATACACTGGCTTGAGCATCTGTGCTTCAGATTGCTTTACTAGGACGCGGCTTTTGAGTTCAGCTTTACCCTGCAGTTCCTGATTATTTTCATTCAGTAATTCGGATATGCGCTCACGCACCGCATTAGTTACGTGCTTACCGAGTGTGATAAATTGATTGAGCGTATCTTTCGACAGCAGGTTTTTATCAAAGGCCACTGTATCTAGCAGTCCCGATTTGGCGAGTGCCTGCAGGTCTAATATATACTCCCCTATAGCCACACCGATCCGCGCATTGCCGGTAGCTGTTTTGAAAACTCCGAAAGGAAGGTTCTGTATAGGAAAATCGCTTTCTGGCTTCACTGTCACCCAGCTGCGTAGCGATGGGTCATTTGCTTTGGACATAGACATCTTTTGTACGAATATATAAAGTAGGTTCAATTTAAAATTAACATAAGATCTGTATTGGTATTAGCCCTCTCCTTGGGAGAGGGATGAGGACTGTATTACTTGCGACTCACTCCTCACGACTTGCGACTCCGCTCTACACATCAAAACTCCAATCCGCAGGCCCATCATTAAATTGCTTGCGCGTCTTCACCTTCTCTATCTGCCGCTCTATGATCAGGTCGGCCAGCACTTCCGCATAGTTCAGCGAACTATTAGTCAGCAGCGCCTCATGCACTTTTTTCTCATTCACATCTATTCGGTAGAGGATCCACATCAGCTTCTCAGTATCCTTTGATATCAGCTCCTCGATCCGCAGTATCAGCACGCGCCTCAACTCTTGAAATCTTTTCTCATCATCACTACCCGATGGCATATAGCTACCGTCGATCTCAAACGACGAAAAAACAGAATCCGCTACCGGCATGAAGTTTTCCATTACAAGCAAGTTAAATAATAATAAAAGGTTTTAGCCTTTGGCCATAAGTTTAGTTACGAACCCGATAGTCACAAAGCGGCTTGGGCTGTTAAAGCCTCCTTCGGGGGTTTGGGGGGTGTCTGCGACTTGTGACTTGCAGCTTGCGACTCATAGCTCTTTTCCTTATACTTGGCATCAGATTTGAAAGCATCCACATCATGAAATACTTATTCATCATCACAGCGCTAGTAGGAGCATTCCTCGTATCTGCTCAGCAACCTAAGGCAGCCGCAGCTAAAAGCGCGCCGCTGCCTGCAGGTGTATACAAGGGCCTTGCAGATTCCTGCACAGCTGTAGATATTACCTTTTTTACCTCTACAGCTAGTATGTCCCTTGATAATAGAAACGTACGCTTCTTAGCCGCCTTTGTCAGCCAATACCCTACAGCCAAAAATCCAAAACTTCCTCAGGATGGTATCATCATGTGGACCCGCAATGGCTCAGAGTACATCACCGGCAAAATGTATTTCTCCGGAGATAGCACCGGCTATCTCACCTTTGATAAAAACAATCGCGAATATATCAACGCCCTCACTGCACAAGGCGCCGCCTTCCTCCAGTCTCACGGCAAGAAAAAATAAAAGGTGTGCGTCATTGCGAGAGCTTTTCTCTCTTGAAAATAGAAATGATAAAAGTCGAAGCAATCTGGATCTAAAGACATCATAGGATTTAGTAGTGAAGAAGGCGGAAAAGAATGATTGTATTGATGGCTTGTAGGCAATGACCCCAAAGATTCTGACTTATTTATATCATTCTGAAAATTCCGCTCCTATTTCCCTTTCCCTCCACCACCTCCGCCGAGCCTGCTATTCTCCTCTATATCCTTTCTGTTGACAGGTTTAGTATCTTTACCGAAGCGGTAAGTAAGCGTAATGTAAACCGTCCTGTTAAAGTTCTGCCACGACCCATCTGTATGCAAGCTCGTATTATTGACATACCAGCCAAACTTCATTGTATTAAGTACATTCTGAAATACGATGCTCACCGAGAGCCTGTCTTTGAGGAAATCCTTTTTGACACTTGTATTCAGCACGCCGCATATCCTTGATCTTCCTTGCGGGAAAACATCGCCGGTGTTGAACCAGCCATTGATATTAAAGACCATATTCTTCCAGAACTTAAAATCGGTGCTTCCCCACAGGTTATAATAAGTGCCGGTCACCGCACCGGTATTGACATCTTTCTTGTAATCAAATTTCTGCCATGCCACATAGTGGTTCATTTGTATAGACCACCATTTCGTCAGTTCCAGTTTCATGTAGAAGCTGCCTCCTATCGTTTGGGATTTTGCGCCATTTCTTATAGAACCCCTTGTGATGCGATTGCTATCCACACTGGACGACTCCGTGAACTGTGCATCTGTAAATGTATTCTCTGAGGTGAAGCTGAACATGTTCTTCTTGTAGGTGATATCATACTCCAGGCTCAGGATGTGGCTGAAAGCGGGTGCCAGGTATGGATTGCCCTGCCAGGTAGAATATTGATCGAAATAGGTCACTATATTATTCAATTGACGAAACTCCGGGCGCTGCACACGGCGGCTGTAGCTCAGGCTGATGTTGTTGCTTTTATTAGCAGCTGCAGCGATCGTGGCGCTGGGGAAAAGGCTGAGGTAGTTCTTATCTACACCGCTGTTATTGCTATGGATGAAGGTGTGCTCTGCACGCAGGCCACCTGAGTAGGTCAGCCACTGTTTGAATGCGCCGTTATATATAAAGTAGTATGCAGAAATATTCTCCACGTATTGGAATCCATTGCTTAGCAACATGTTTTGGAAGCTTGTACCATTTTGCTGATCAAAGACGTTATAGATATTGTGGTTGATCGTCGTTTCATTTTTCAATCCCGTTTCTATCTTATGCCCGGCTAGTTTGAGCGGTTGCGAGTAGTCCATTTTGAATATCACATTGTGGATGCCGTTAGTTGCCAGCATGGCTCTGTCCAGCGACTGTGCAGGCAGCTCGACACCAGCAGGATCATATCCCCTTGAACTGAGGTAGTCGTTAGATGTACCTTTCACATAGGTATGCGACACATCGATCATCAGCTCGCGGTCCGTGCTGTCATATTTCTTCAGGTAGTTGAGATCATTTGTGATAGAGAGGTTCGTGCCGTTGTTCTGCGTGTTTGATAGATAGAGGTTTTTGAGGCTATAGTCGGCAAACATATTTTGCGAGGTCGAGTTGGAATACATCTTGTTCCAGTTATGGCTACCACTGAATGTATATGTCAGCGTATTTTTATCATTGATGAAGTAATCAAAGCCCGCCTTAAGCGTATTGCTGAGGTTGCGGTCATCGCTGGGGTTGTGCTGATAGTAGTGGCTCAGGGTATCATTGATCGTGATGTCGCGCTTGTCGTTAAACTCATGCCCCTCCCTCCTGTAGTTCAGCGCGTATGTCGCGAACACGTTGATCTTATTCTTACGGTAGTTGAGCACTATATTGTCATTTGTTCTCTCCAGGAAACCATAACTCGCAGATACGGATCCGTTCAGCCCATCGCGTTTACCTTTCTTTAGTTTGATATTGATGATCCCCGCATTGCCATTAGCCTCATAGCGCGCAGATGGATTAGTGATCAGCTCTATGCTTTCTATAGTATTGGCAGGAATAGACTTTAGGAAAGCTTGTAGGTTGCTTTCAGCGAGTACAGATGGTTTGCCATCCACGAGCACTTTCACCCCTTGCTTGCCTACCATGCTGATGTTGCCGTTGCGGTCTATCGATACACCGGGCATATTGCGCAGCGCATCCTCTGCTGTCCCGGTCTGGTGCGTGGGGCTTTGTGCCACGTTGAACACCGTCTTCTCGGAGTTGCGCGTGATCACTGGTTTGTCCGCTACCACTGTAGCTTCCTTTAGGGACTTGGATGATTTGGAAAGTGAGACACCTCCGATATTTATATTGTGGTCTACTGTCAGCGGTACTTTTTTCGCCTCATAACCCACATAAGTTATATACAACTCATAATTGCCTTTCGCCACTTTATCAAAAATAAAACTACCATCAAGGTCCGACACCTGCACATATTCGGGTGCCTTACTTTCCGGCGTTCTTAGTTGCACGGTGACCAGTTCTATGACTGATTCGCTTGCTGAATCTATTACTTTGCCTTGCACTTTAAAGGTTGTTCCCTGAGCAAAAGTGCAGGCAGAAAAAAGGCTTATTAAAAGGACAAGTAGGTATCGATACATTGGGTGGTTTGGCTGGTACTGAGAAAGGAAGTTAGCGGTCTTTGTTAAAACGTATATTGCTATTAATAATTTTTGTGAGCCCTCATATTTCATCGTCAAAGGTATACCTAATAGCCTGTATTATGTAATGCATGGTAGCTGATTTCGGTCTCGTTCATATGCGAAAAGGGCTATTTTTTGCTTGCCTCGGTGGCCTTTTATAAGAAAATTTGAAAATATTTGATTTGGTTATCAGCTGATTAATTATTTATTTAGTACTTTGTATTGCATAATACAGGTTAATGTACATATCTTTGCATTGTAATTAATCAACAAACTCATAAAAATCTGATAAAATGAAAAAGCTACTACTGGCCGCCGCCCTTTTGATAGCTGCTTCGGCCACTACTTTTGCAGCCACAAATTGCCAAACCACTCCACTGATCGCCGAGAAAAATATCAGCGAATCTATCAGGAGCCAGATACAATTTCCCGAGTTTCTCAAGGAGAAAGAAGGTGAGCACAACGCCACCATTATTTTCAAAGTAAACGCATGCGGCACGATCAATATCCGGGAGATACAAACGGATGATGATGATCTTCGTACGGACCTGATGGCACAGGCTCCTAATTTTAAAGTAAACACCGCTGCCTGTCTCGACAGCCGCGATACTTACAAAGTAGTCGTAAGATTTAAAACCCTATAATATTAATTGACTCCCCCCGGCTCCTGGTTAAACAAAAGCAAGAAACCGTATAGCTCTTACTCCTCCCCGGAAGGGGAGGGTAAGGGGGATATCACTCTTAAAATCAAATAATATGAAAAAGACAATAATAGCCCTCATGCTGATCGCCTTCACCATTAGCTCAGCCTATGCCAGCGATCCACAGGGCAAAAAGGGAAAAAACAAGAAAAAAGAAGTGAACCTGAATATTCACATAGATAAAGATGGCAATGTCGAAGTCAACGGAAAAGGCATTAACGAAAAGGATATAGAAAAGTGGGTCGAGGAACACCTCAACAACCTCTCTATAAATATCGATAGCAATGAAGATGCAGACGCCCCTCATGCCAAAGAAGGGCATGAAAAGAATAATCGTGATGAGAACGCGCCTTCTGCCAAAGATAAGGGCAGCAAAAAGGGAAAAACCATTGAGCTGTCGATTACCGTCAGGGAGAAATAGCTACATCTAAAAACGCTCTTTTCACCTGTTAAATCATAGTCACGACATTTGTATTTGCGCTTGCGACTTGTAGCTTGCGACTCAAAACTAAAAAATATGCATCTCTCCATCCAAAAGCTTAATAAAACTTACCCCAACGGTGTACATGCACTCAAGGATGTCACGCTCGATATACCCACAGGTATGTTCGGCCTGCTCGGACCCAATGGTGCCGGCAAATCCTCGCTCATGCGCACTATCGCCACCCTGCAGGAGGCAGATAGCGGGTCTATTACTTTGGGTGATATAGATGTACTCCGTCAAAAGGAAGCAGTGCGCAAGGTGCTGGGATACCTGCCGCAGGAGTTTGGCCTTTACCCGCGTGTCAATGCAGAGATGCTCCTCGATCACTTTGCCCGCCTCAAAGGGATCACCAATAATTCTGAACGCTCACAAGTGGTGAAAACCCTTCTTCAGCGCACCAATCTCTGGGATCATCGTAAGAAGAATCTGGGTGGCTATTCCGGTGGTATGAAGCAGCGCTTTGGTATCGCGCAGGCGTTGCTAGGCAACCCTAAACTCATCATCGTCGACGAACCCACAGCCGGTCTCGATCCCACGGAGCGCAACCGCTTTCACAACCTGCTCAGCGAAATATCGGAGAACGTTATCGTCATTCTCTCTACGCATATTATAGATGACGTCCACAGCCTCTGCAGCCAGCTCGCCATTATCAGTACAGGCGAGGTGCGCATGACCGGTACACCGCTGGAGACAGTAGCAAAGTATCGCGGCCGCGTTTGGAAAAAACTCATTGAGAAGCATGATCTCCATCAGTATGATGCAAATCAACTGGTATCAAACCGCCTTGTAGCTGGCAAAATGGAGATCACCTCCGTATCGGACTTCAATCCCGATGGCACATTCGAGCCCACAGAGCCGACACTTGAGGATGTTTATTTCACCGTGGTAGGCAATTCATTGGTAGGCGCATAAACCTAAAAAATGTTCAGACACATCCTATCATTTGAATTAGCTTATCGCTTCAGGCGGCCTGCCACCTGGATATACTTCTCTATACTACTTGTGCTCGTTTTCGCCTCCATGTGCAGCGAGAATGTCACATTCGGCGCGGGCAATATCCACAAGAATGCGCCATTCACCATCTCTATCATGATGGTTATTTTTTCCGCCTTTGGCATGCTCATCACTTCAGCCATATTTAGCGTAGCCGTACAGCGCGACTTTGAGTTAAATACCTACTCGCTTTTTTACACTGCTCCTATCACCAGGGCAGGTTATTTGTTAGGCCGTTTTATTGGTGCATTTATTACTACGGTCTTTGTCTTTTTGGCTATACCGCTTGGTATATTTATTGGTTCCGTCATCACACCGGCTGTCGGTTGGATCGACCCGGCCAAGATCGGCCCCAATTCATTCTGGATATACTTCCAGCCCTTTATGGTATTTGTCGTGCCGGGTATTTTTATCACAGGTTCTATTTTCTTTGCTGTGGCCACGCTCACGCGCCGCATGATATTCTCTTATCTCGGCAATGTGATCCTGCTGGTAGCCTATTTGATAGCCATCAACGAGATCGGTGACTTCAATAATCTCAAAACCGTATCCCTTGTTGATCCATTCGGCCTTATTCCGGTCATGGACATCACGCGCTATTGGACAGTACTGGAGCAGAATTCGATGTGTATTCCATTCGTGGGCACCTTACTGATCAATCGCCTTATCTGGATAGGAATTGGAGCTCTGCTCTTTGCTGTATGCTATTACTTTTTCAGCTTTCAGGTGCCTGCCGGTGCCCGCTCTAAAAAAATGAAAGACGATACTGACAAGCTCTCCGGCGCAGATCTTTCTCACTTGCCGCAGGTTTCTTTGAGTTATTCTACTTTGAGCCATCTTCGTTTCGCATTCAATAGCGCTATAGTCAACTTCTTCAATACCGTCCGGCAGTTGCCATTTAGCGGTATCGTCAGCGCTGGTGTCGCATTCCTTTTCTTTGCTGCGCAAAACCTCCAGTCCCTATACGGCACCAAAATATATCCTGTCACTTATTCTATCATAGGCGTCACTTCCGGTTCATTTGCGCTGTTTGTGATGATCATCATTACATTCTTCAGCGGTGAACTCGTATGGACCGAGCGCGAGCTCAAGCTCAACCAGATATATGATGCGCTGCCGGTCCCCAACTGGATGCAGTTCTGGAGCAAAGCCCTGACACTTTTCCTGATCAACCTCCTGCTCATGACCGTCGTCATGGTATCAGGCATATTGCTCCAATTAGGGAAAGGCTATTCCAGCATTGATTTCGGTCAGTATTTTGTGGCACTCTACCTGATAGCGCTGCCCGGCTATATGCTCCTCAGTATTTTTGCACTGTTCATTCAGGTGCTGGTGAGCAATAAATACATTGGCCACTTTATTATGGTGCTATATTATATCATTATCCTTTTGGCTTTCCCGCTGATCGGGCTGGAGCATGGCCTCTATCGCTTTTTCCGTTTGCCGGGCTTCATCTATTCCGATATGAATGGATACGGCAATTATATTCCACGCATCCTATATTATATGGTCTATTGGGGAGCTGCCGCCCTTGTCATCGCGGTGGTCTCACAGTTTCTTTGGCCCAGGGGTACGGATGAGAGCCTTGCGTCCCGCATCAAAGTTATGCGCAGCCATCTCACTACTGGCTACTCGATTACATTGATAGGAACGCTCCTCGTTTTCCTTTGCAGCGGTGCAGCTATTTATTATAAGTCCGATGTGCAGAATAAATACGTCACCTCGAAGGATCGTGAAAAGCAACAGGCGGAATACGAGAAGAAATACAAGAAATTCCAGAATAAGCCACAACCTAAGGTTGCGTCCGTTTTTGTCAAAATGGACCTGCGCCCGGAGCAGCTGAGTTATACTGCGCAGACACAGATCACCCTGCAGAACCGAACGACCGTTAGTATCGATTCTATCGTTGCTACTTACAGTATCGACCAGACCGTGTGTGAGATCGCAGGCATGGGCAAAGTGATCTTTGATGACAAAGACCTTGGTTTCAGAATTTATAAATTGGACAAGCCGTTGAATCCCGGAGATTCCGTTTCTGTCACCTTAAAATCTGAGCTGACGCTAAAAGGATTCCCAAATGGCACTATGAATAATACCATAGGTGCCAATGGTACGTTCGTTCACAACTCTGATTTCGTACCCACTTTCGGCTACAACATGGAGTATGAGCTGGACCAAAACGACAAGCGCAAAAAGCATGACCTTCCTAAAAAAGAAGAAGCTCCGGCTCCTGAAGTAAATAAAGGCCGCGAGTATAACCTGCTCGCGCAAGATGCTGACTGGATAAATTATGAGTGTATAGTGAGTACCACCCCATCGCAGATCGCAATATCTCCCGGGTATCTGCTCAAAGAATGGACCGATGGAGGCAGGAGGTATTTCCACTATAAGATGGATGCGCCCATACTTAATTTTTACTCCATACTCAGCGGTAAGTATGAAGTAGCGCGCGACGAGTACAAAGGCATCAAACTGGAGATATATTATCACAAAGGTCATGAATACAACCTGCCATCGATGATGGATGGAATGAAGGATGCCTTGAAATATGCCTCGGACAATTTCAGCCCATATCAGTTTCGCCAGGCGCGTATCATAGAGTTTCCACGCTATGAGACTTTCGCACAATCTTTTGCCAATACGATCCCGTTTTCCGAGGGTATAGGTTTCATCGCCGACCTGAGGGATGCGGACCAGATAGACTATCCCTATTATGTCACAGCGCATGAGATCGCCCACCAGTGGTGGGGCCACCAGATATGCGGTTCTATTCAGAAAGGTTCCGTGATGATGGTAGAGAGTATGGCGCAGTATACATCACTGATGGTTATGAAGCAGAAGTTCGGCCCTGTCAAGGTTCGCCGCTTTCTCAAATATGAACTTGACCAGTACCTCTCTGGCCGCCAGTTTGACAAGGTTTACGAGAACCCGCTCTATCATGCCTCATACAATCAGCAATATATCTTCTATCAGAAAGGAAGCAATGTCATGTTTGGCATGCAGGACTATATCGGCGAAGCTAATTTCAATAAGGCCATGAGCGCCTTCATCCGCGCCAATCAGTTTCAGCAGGCCCCTTATTGCAACTCTATCGATTTTCTCGATACGCTGTCTCACTATACACCCGATTCCCTGCATTACCTCATCGCAGATATGTATAAGTCTATTACGCTTTATTCAAACAAGTGTACCGGCGCCACATATGTCCAGACTCCTGACCATAAATACAAAGTGACAATAACGATAGAAGCAGAGAAACTCAAGTCGGATAGCGTGGGTAAAGAAACTAAAGTGCCGTTTGCCGACTATATAGACATCGGCGTACTGAGCAAAGAAACAAAAGGCAAATTCACAGAAAGGCAACTTTATCTCTCCAAGCATCTCATCAGACCGGGCAAAAGCACAATCGAAGTGATCGTCAATGAGGAGCCCGACAAGGCAGGAATAGATATATACAATAAATTGATAGACAGGGATAGCGATGACAATCTGAAAGATGTCACAAAAGCACCCGCTAAATAAGTAGAAGGAGGAAAGAATATGGACATAGAAAATTCGAAAGCGCAGATGCGCAAAGGCGTATTGGAGCTATGCATCCTCGCCATTCTCTCACAGGGAGAGAAATATCCGAGTGATATCATTGAGGTGATGAAAGAGGCCCATCTGCTGATCGTGGAGGGCACACTTTACCCATTGCTCACGAGGTTGAAAAATGACGGACTGCTCACCTACAGATGGGTAGAGTCCACCTCCGGCCCGCCGCGCAAATATTTCACCCTGACCGATGAGGGCAAAAAATTCCTGAATGAAATGTCCTCCGCCTATACTGAGCTCAACAGATCTGTAGATAAGATTCTCAATAACGCAAACAAATCCTAAACAGCAGACAAATATTTTTATGAAAAAGACGATCAATATAAATCTCGGTGGCCAGCCTTTCATCATCGATGAACCGGCCTTCGATATACTTCACAAATACTTCGAAGCGCTGAAGCTCAAATTCACCAATGAGGGTGAACAGAAGGAAATACTCTCTGACATAGAGAGCCGCATCGCTGAGATATTTACGCAGAGGCTGGCTAAAAGCCGCGCTGTAGTGGCTGAGGAGGATGTGACTTATGTCATCTCGCTCATGGGCAGGCCGGAGGATATCGCAGGCGAGTCTGATACGCACAACACTGGTACAGAAGCTCCCGGCGCAGCATCAGCCCCATACACAGGCCCCGTGGAGAAGAAATTCTTCCGCGACCCGGACAATAAAAAAGTCGGCGGGGTCATATCCGGCCTTTGCCATTATTTCGGATGGGGGGATCCTACCTGGATACGGATCATCCTGGTCGCTGTATTTGCGCTCTCTATATTTACCCCGCTCAATTTCAGCGTGCCGCTGGCTGTGATTTATCTTATACTCCTGGTCGTCGTGCCTGAGGCCAATACCAGCACAGAGAAACTCCAGATGCGCGGCAAGCCGGTCACACTTCAGAATATAGAAAAGGAAGTGCGGGACGCTATGACCACTGCCGGCCATTCTGTGAATGATATGATAAAGAATAACGATGTAGCAAACAGGACAATGTCTACTTTTCTTGCGATTGCCAGG
This sequence comes from Bacteroidota bacterium, assembly GCA_025963485.1. Taxonomy (GTDB): domain Bacteria; phylum Bacteroidota; class Bacteroidia; order Chitinophagales; family LD1; genus UBA1941. The sequence continues at coordinate 14,221 of JAOQAO010000003.1, forward strand.
GTTTTGGGCCGCATCATTCTTATTTTTGTCATTTTCCTGTGCGTGGTCCTGATGCTCGCCTTGATAGCTAGTTTCTTTAGCCTGTCTATCATGAGTAGTGCCTCGTTGACTGACTATACGCATCTGCTGGTGTCGAGTCACTACACGATCATGATGTTCAATGTAGGCCTGTTGCTCACACTCGGCATTCCGCTGGTGTCGATCATGTATGATGCCATCCGTTTCATGACAGGCAGTCATGTTACCAATCCTATTTTGAAGCGCGCTCTTTGGGCGGGCTGGTTTGTTGGTGTTATTCTTTTATCCATCTCCCTTATCCAGGTTGTCAAATCTTTTGCGGCCAGTGATACTATTCCCGAGAAAGTGCAACTGCTGGCACCATCTACTGGTATGCTACACGTGCAGATGGCAGACTCTTTGGGCCACGCACTTGATCTGAAAAATGATGACGATGAAGAGCTATCCACTTTCCTTCATATTTCAGGTCTCTCCAAGAATGCCAGGGGTTTTGCTTTCAAAAACCTGCAGATGGAGATAGCGGTTTCGCCTGACACAAATTTCTACGTCGAGAGAGTAGCATTTAGCAAGGGTGCTAATTTTGCAGATGCAGAGAAGAATATTCAGATGATGAAGTATCGCTTTTCGCAGTCTGATACTATATTGAATCTCAATGACAGATTTGAGATACCTGCTGAAGGCAAATGGCGGGCGCAGCATATCAAGATCAGGATCTATGTCCCTGAAGGCAAGCGTATCGCTTTCGCATCCAATATGGACCAGATAGACTCATGGGTCAAGGGTAATGATTACTTCGATGATGGTGAGGTGTCGGACAAAATACTGCAAGTAGAGAATGGCAAGATCAAATGCATCAACTGTAAGGAGAAGATGATCACCGATGAAGATGAAAGTGGCCTCCCTGAGCCACCCGAAGCACCGGAAGCGCCTATGCCGCCGGGAGGCAATTTCCATATGCATGTAAACTCAGACTCTGACAATGTCACTATCAATATGGATGAGCACGGCATGGTGGTCAAAGGAAAGGGAAAGAATAATGAGAACATAGATATTCGTATAAACGATAAAGGCCTGGTCAAAACCCGGATTGACACCAATCGCAACAAAAAATAGCGCAAACATTTTTATCACTATAAAACAAATATCATGAGCAAGTTATCGGTCATCGGACTCTTTATCATCGTAGCAGTGATAGGCATATTTGCTACAAAGAAATGTAACCGTATCTCAGGCAGTGGCAACGTCACTACAGAGGACAGGACAGTCAAGCCGTTTACTAAACTCAAACTGGATGGTGTATTCAAGACCATTATCACGCAGGATGGCGGCGCTGCTTTTGTGAAAGTAGAGGCTGACCAGAACCTCCAGAAGATTATCATTGTCAAAAATGAAGGCGAAACACTCACCATATCAACCCAGTCAGGCATGAATTTCAACAACCCAACTAAGATGGTTGTCTATGTGAATGTGAAAGACATTAATTCGCTCACTAACTCTTCTGTAGGCAGTACTGAAAACAAAGGTACGCTCAAGGCCCCTGCCCTCTATCTCAAAACGGAGGCTGTAGGCAAAACCACCCTGCATATAGAGACAGACAAACTAACCGCAGACCTCAATAGCGTAGGGGCGATCGATCTGTCAGGTTCGGCTACAGCGGCTGAAATAGAGAATAACAGTGTAGGAAAACTGGATGCTTATCACCTAAATACCGAAACGCTCGACCTCAAAAACAATGCGGTCGGAGCTGCCGAAATATATGCGAGCAAAGAACTCAGCATCGACCACAATGGCGTTGGATCGGTTCATTACAAAGGCGCGGCTGCTATTAAGAAGCTCATTGACAACGGTGTAGGCAAGGTCAGCAAAGCGGATTGATTTATGGGGCATGTTTGATATCTTTAGGTTGAGTCATCACTGGCACAAGTCTTGATGCATAATTATCTTTCAACACTAAAAACTCATATCATGAAACGCACAGCTACTGCACACTGGGAGGGCGACCTCAAATCGGGCAAAGGAGCCCTTAGCACACAAAGCACCGTACTCAATCAGAGCCAGTATTCTTTCAAGACGCGCTTTGAAGACGGCGTCGGCACCAACCCTGAGGAGCTACTGGCTGCGGCGCATGCGGGTTGTTTTACTATGGCTGTTAGTGCTGCTTTAGGGCAGGCGGGATTTACACCCACATCTCTTGATACGACCGCTGCGGTCTCTTTGGAGGGACTTGTTATCACCGGGTCGCATCTTAGCATCCGCGGCACAGTGCCTGATATCACCCCGGAAAAATTTCAGGAGATCGTCAAAGGCGCAGAGCAAAATTGCCTTGTATCAAAAGCGCTGAGCATACCTATCACTTCCGATGCTACTTTGGTTTAGGCCGGCGTGCAACTTTGAATAGAAAGTGTATCTTGCCTGAAACAAATTCATCCCAATATGACTCAACGGTCTGAATGGATGGCCATAGCCAATCCTGTGTCGGGTTTTGGCAAGGTCCAGAAAAAGTGGAATACGATAAAAGCAGAACTTGATGCGCAACAGGTCGATTTTGATTTCGAGTTTACTACGCCTGAAAGAAGAGGCAATGTCCTTATGCACGAGGCTATCAGAAGAGGCTATCGCAAGATCATTTGCGTAGGCGGTGATGGTCACTTGCATGACCTGGTCAACGGCCTGATGTCGCAGAAAGAAATTCCTTCTACAGAGGTTACCATTTCCATGATTTCCCTGGGCACTGGCAATGACTGGATCAAAACAAATGGTATCCCTAAAGATTACAAAAAGGCGATAACGGTCATCAAAGCTGGTAAGACATACATCCAGAATGTGGGCTATGCAGTAGCGGATAATAAAGGTTATCCTGTCAGCAGTTACTTTCACAATTTTGCCGGAGTCGGCTTTGATGCATATGTCGTGCAGAATACTATCAGAAGCAAGGCCTATGGGCAGATGGCTTATTTGCTTGTGATGCTGCGCTCTCTTTTCTCGTATCGCAAACCTATCCTGCGCATTACCTTTGACAATGCAGTCGTGGAAACGATTTGTTATCTCACCCTCACGGGTATCGGCCGCTATGGTGGCGGCGGTATGAAGCTCACTCCCGGGGCTGAGCCCGATGGTGATACTTTCTACACCAGCATTGCAAAAGACTTTTCAAAGATCGACGTGTTCCGCTACACCGGCAGATTGTACGACGGCTCCTTTATAGAGCTTGATAAGGCCGAAGCACACCGTTCGAAACATGTAAAGATCGAGGTCTTATCATCTGAAGAAGATGTCTATATGGAAGCCGATGGCGATGTCATAGGCACCGGCCCATTCGAGATATCCCTTATACCAAAAGCGCTAAAGGTTGTGATTCCGTAAAGTGCTCACAAAGCGGACATTGCCGAAATCCGAAATCCCCAATCCGAAATCGAATCATTCTTCCAGCACGATCACATCCTCGTCATTCTTCTTCATTTTCTTTCCCGCAAAGGACACAAAATAAACACCCGAGAATATGAGGATACCCGAGATCAGCTTCTCAGCAGTGAAGCTGTCCTTGCCTACTATGATCGATATCAGCGTAGCTAATATCGGCTGGAGATAAATATAAGCGCCCACCACGGACGAGTGCACTTCGCGCAGTGCGACCACATTAAAAAGGTAAGCGCAGAAGGTCGCGGCGATCACTACAAATCCGAGGCTTAGCCATATTTTGCTGGTAAAAGTATGCCACTGTATATCACCAAATTGCCTGACGCCAAACAGGATCACCCATGGTAACCCAAGCAGGAAAACCCATTTGATGATCGTCATCGGATGATACTTCTTCATCAGCGGCCGTACGATCACCAGGTATATCGCATACGAACTTGCATTGAGCAGGATATAAAAGTCACCGAGCACTGTCTTGGAGGAGAAGTTTAATCCCTTGCCGCTGATGATGATAAATGCTCCCGTCGTACCGAGTATCAGCCCCGTTATCTTTTGCCAGGTCAGGCGCTCATGGCCGGAGAAAAATGAAATAAGCATCACGAGTATCGGTGTCATGATCATGATGAGGGCGCCATTGATAGGTGTGGTGATATTCAGTCCGGCAAAGAAAAGCTCCTGATTGATCACCACACCAAAGAAGGAACAGGCGATCAGCAACAGGAAATCTTTTTTATCGATCTTATTATTTCCCCAGAATGCGCCGATAATAAAGAAAAGCGTCACTGTGACCCCGACACGGATGAGGATAAATGCCTGCGGCAAAATAAATTCCGGCATGACCAGCTTAGATATGATGAAATTGGCCCCATAGAAGAGATTCACCAGAAAGAGCAATATATGGGCTATGACCTTACGCGACATTGGCGGTGAAAGTAAAGATTAATTGGGTTGCGACTGCTATGTACAGATGCAATATTTTACATCTTACGGGTGTGCCTCCGGGATGATGTGACTTGGCGATGCCATCCCTCAACGGAAAATTGGTTTAGCAATAAGGATATTGATTTGAGAGAAAAGGGATGGCCTCGCTTACTCTTTCCTCATCTTCTTTTGTATTCTTCCCATATCTCAATAAGTTTGTACAAAACCAAATCCGTGTACGCAGCCCCCGATCAGCAACGCCTCAACCAACTCACTATATCGCTCATAAAAGGTGAAAAGGAGTTTGCCGCTTTCGCGGAAATAGATGCCATCCGGTCTGTGATCAGGTATCATGACTGGCGCTACTATGTCCTGAGCGAACCGGTCATCACAGATCGCGACTATGACACATTGTTTAAGCGCCTCAAAGAATTGGAGGCCGCCCATCCCGATTTGATCACTCCGGATTCTCCCACCCAGCGCGTCGCAGCCGGATTGACAGAGGATTTTGCACAAGTCGCACATCTCGCCTCCATGCTATCATTGGAGAATTCCTACAACGATGAGGACATCGCCGACTTTGACCGCAAGGTCAAAGAACTCACCGGCAGCCCGACAGTGGGTTACTGCGTGGAACCTAAATTTGACGGTTCATCTATTGCACTTGTTTATGAAAATGATCAGCTGGTCAGGGCCGCTACACGCGGCGATGGCACCATAGGTGAAGATATTACTACCAATGCCCGCGCTTTATCATCTATTCCGCTCTCCGCAGCTTTTTCCAAACTGGGTATCCATCGCATTGAGCTACGTGGCGAGGTCATCATTCGCAAGGATGTTTTTGAAAAGATGAACAAAGACCGTAAAGAGCTTTCATTAAAGACCTTTCAAAACTCCCGTAATACTGCCTCAGGTTCGCTCCGTCTCAAGGATTCCCGTGAAGCCGCTTCACGTGGATTGGAGGCTGTACTTTATCATATCAGCTATGCCGTGGATAAGAAAGACAAAAACCTGATCGGCACCACCCTTCATACCCATTATAGTAATATCGAATTGCTCAACGAATGCGGCTTCAAAACACCGATCCGCGATATGAAGGTCTGCAAAAGCGAAGCGGAGATAGAGGGCTTCCTCCACGAGTGGGAAACAAAGCGTCATACCTTTCCCATAGAGACAGATGGCATGGTCATCAAGGTCAATGACCTCAAAATGCAGGAGCGCTGCGGTTCTACATCGCATCACCCACGTTGGGCTATTGCTTATAAATTTGCGGCGAAGCAGGCGCAGTCAAAACTCGTCGATATAGAATACCAGGTCGGCCGTACCGGAGCGGTCACACCTGTTGCCAAGATAGAACCTGTCGCCCTTGCAGGAGTGACCATCTCATCCATCTCCCTGCACAATGAGGATTTCATCAAAGAAAAAGATATAAAGCTGGGAGACACAGTGACCGTCGAGCGCGCAGGGGAGGTGATACCATATATAGTAGGTGTCGTAGCGGACCTGCGTGATGGCAATGAGCGCGTTATCATATTTCCTAAGATTTGCCCATCATGCAATAGCCCCCTCGTGCGTCCCGAAGAGGAAGCCATCTGGCGCTGTGATAATGCGGAGTGTCCTGCGCAAGCCGAGGAACGCATAATCCATTATGTATCCAAAGACGCAATGGACATCGACGGCCTCGGTAGAAGTATTATCATCGACTTCATCGAGCGCGGCTATCTGCAGAATATCGAATACATATATGACCTGCCCTACGACGAGATAAGAAAGCTCGAAGGTTGGGGAGAAAAGTCTGTCGTCAATCTGCGTGAAGGCATTGAATCCTCAAAGGGCCGTCCTATCTGGCGTTTGCTCACCGCTCTTGGTATCCGCCATGTAGGAGTGACCACCGCAAAGGACCTTTCCAAACATGTCAAATCTGTTTTTGATTTCGAAGGAATGACAGTCGAGAATCTTACAAATATAGAGGGTGTGGGCCCTAAGGTCGCGCAGAGCATCTTTGATTTCTTTAGCAAAGAAGGGAACATCCACTTACTCAAAAAGCTAAAAGAGTTTGGAGTCAATACCGACAACCGCCCCGAAGATGCGATCGCAAAAAACAATAAACTACAAGGCAAGACCTTCCTCTTTACAGGCTCACTGGAGAAATTTACCCGTGATCGGGCTAAGCAACTGGTAGAAGAAAACGGCGGGACACTCTTGAGTGGTGTCAGTTCTAAGCTCAACTACCTCGTAGCTGGTGCTGACGCAGGAAGCAAACTATCAAAGGCTAAAGCGATCCTAACTATTGAGATATTGACAGAGGATGAATTCTTATCATTGATTGGATAGATGCTATTTCAGCTTCGTAGTCCCCTCACACAGATGCCGTATATCCAGGTCCACAGGCTTGCTGTTTATCTTTGACAGAGCTTCTATTGCATTCTCCAATCCCTTTCTGCGGATAGTAAAGTCTGTATTCCAGACAGTCGCACCCACCCATCTTGCCGTATCTTTGGTAGAGAGTGAGAAGCGTTTTTTGAGTTCAAACGGCGCGGCCTTGTCCGTTTTAAATTTGACACTGGCCTCATTGATGATCTCCAGTATCTGATGGATCGCATCTTTCTTTTCAGCGAGGCTTTTATCAGTGGCTACTATCAGGAAGCTCGACCACGGCGCAGAGAACTCACCGATCAGCATCACTTCCCCGCTATCAGAGTATTTCTTGGTCATAAATTTCTCCCAATAGAAAACCTGCGTTTCATTTTTGGCGAGCGACTCTATAGCGCCCTCCAGGCTATTGATCACGACGAAATCATTTTCCTCCAGCCTTTCTCCGCGCTGCTCAGCATGTATCATGGCCATCAGGTGCGAACCCGATCCGAAGCGTGATATGGCATACTTCTTAGGTGTGGTATCGTAAATAGACACGGTCTTCGATTTCGCACCTGTATAGATACCCCATACGAGCGGGGACTCGATATAGACCTTCACGATCTTTGCGGACAGGCCGCTATTGACAGCAGAGACGAAGCCCTCTGTCAGCAGGATCGCCATGTCGAGCTCACCATCGGCCAGTGCTTTCGTCATAGAGCCCGTGCCGCCCGGATAGTAGGACCACTGCAGATCTATTTCATGTGCGGAGAATTCACCACGCTCTATAGCGAGGAGTATGGGAAGGTTGAAGTGCTCTGGCACCCCGCCTATTTTTATGGTATTGCTCATTTGTATTATTGCTTGAAAAATCTGATCGTATTATCTACTACTGTTTTAAGGTCGTCCGGCAGTTGCTCTTCTTCCCACGGATGTTTACCACCGAAAACATGATTACCATTTTGTATCAGGAGCAGTTCGGCATTGGGGTTCCAGTCTTTGATCTCTGTAGCAGATGAGTATGGGACAGTCTCGTCATTCGTGCCATGTACAATAAACATTGGAGTGGTCAGCCTTTTCACTACATCCGGTATGTAGAAACGCTTCAGGTCAGCAAAGTAATTCTCATACATCTGCCAGTATATCGGCATCTTTTGTTTAGTGCGGCCATTCTGTACATACACGACACCGTCTTCCTTTATCTTTTCCATCTGGTCGTGCTTCCAGTATTTACCGAACTCATTGACTGCCGCCCAGGTCGATATTTTTTTAACCCGTGCATCTTCGCCAGCTTTGAGGATCGTGATACCTCCACCGCGACTATGGCCTATGAGATATATTTTGTCGGTGTCGATCTCAGTTTTAGCGACAGGGAACTCATCCGAACAAACCCAGTCTATCACCACTCCCAGGTCATCCAGTTCTTTGGCGAAGTTATTATTGCCAAAAGCCTCCATATCCACGAAGTCAACGGGATGATCTATCGTAGTGCCATTATGAGACAGGTTGAACTTCACAAAAACAAAACCCGCTGCTGCAAATCTTTCAGCCATCAGATTATATGGCCCCCAATCCTTGAATCCCTGAAACCCGTGTGTCAGGATGATCACTGGTTTCTTAGTACTATTTGCTTCAAAGCAGATATCTGCCAGGAAGGGCCGGTGATAGTGCGATTGTAAAATAATATTCGGGAGCTCAGTCATTATGATGGCGAAATAATGAAAAACATCCGAATAGAAGGGCATAGAAAACGAATTATACCAGGGACTGCCCCTGGTTTGCTTATTCGTATCCTATTGATCCGTTTTATCCGTGTCATCCGTGTGCTTTGTATTTGAATCCATATAAAGACAGTTATCGGGAATACCTATACACTTTTTATTACTTTCGCCTCTGCGCATGGCCACACTGGACGAAATCAAACGACCGATAGAGAAGGAACTCGATGAGTTTGAAGTGCGATTTCGTGAATCCATGCGCAGCAATGCTCCCCTCCTCGACCGCATTACACACTACATCGTCACCCGCAAGGGTAAACAGATGCGCCCCATGTTCGTCTTTCTCAGTGCCAAGCTCTGCGGTGAGATCAACGAAGCGACGTACGTCGCAGCCTCTCTGGTAGAGATACTGCATACAGCTACACTAGTACATGATGATGTAGTCGATGATTCGTACAAGCGCCGCGGCTTTTTCTCCATCAATGCACTCTGGAAAAATAAAATAGCCGTACTGGTTGGTGATTTCCTTCTAGCCAAAGGTTTGGCCCTCTCCATTGAGCATAAGCAATTCAAACTCCTCGGCCTACTCTCTAATACGATCAAGGAAATGAGTGAAGGCGAATTGCTCCAGCTGGAGAAAGCCCGTAAGCTGGATATCAAGGAAGATATCTATTTTGAGATCATCCGGCAGAAGACCGCGTCCCTGATCGCCTCGGCCTGTGCCAGCGGTGCATCGACCACGACTCAGGATGAGGAGGTGATCGCCCAGGTCAAGAAGATGGGAGAGAAGATCGGCATTGCCTTTCAGATCAAAGATGACCTCTTTGACTATGAGGAGGCAGAGATCGGCAAACCGCGTGGTATTGATATCAAGGAGCGCAAGATGACACTACCACTCATCTATGTACTAAACAAAGTATCGACGAGCGACAAGCGAAAGATCATTTACATCATCAAAAACGAGAATACCAATACCGAAAAGGTAAGATGGGTCATCGACATGGTACGCAGCCATGGAGGCATGGACTATGCCATGACAAAAATGGTAGAATATAAAACGGAAGCAGAAAATATCCTGATGTCATTCCCTGATGGCGAGGCGCGCAGGTCCATTTATGACATGATCCAGTTTACGATCAACAGGAGCATCTGATCATTCTGCCAGTTTCCTCAGCGTGATATCATCACAGGAGTGAGAAGGATACAGGTTGTTTTCTTTCTGGAAATCGAGCAAAGCACTGTCAGTAGATGCATCAAAGACCCCATTGATGGAAAGATTGTAGTCATTGGCGTTAAGCAGCTTTTGCAGTTCCCATATCTCATTTGGCTTTGAGGCGGCGGATACATTCTTACCCTTCAGGAAATCGTAGGCTGCCATTTTATCTTTTTCATTCTCTACGGCGCCGATAGTGATATCTTTATCCAGGATCATCTCTATATCGTCATTGGTCAGCCCCTGGTCCTTCATATCCTGAGATTGAGTCAGTTTATCTTCCAGCGATCTGGTATACCTGAGCAGCGAGTTATAGCGATTGATGCGCGACTGCCTTTCCCCATATCCCTGCTGCGTGGTGGTCACATCTATTCCGTCTTTCAGCCAGAGTGTCTTGGCGATATCCGTGAGCTTATCGCAGTTTTCGAGATAGGTGCGCAATACTGATTGGTCATAGTAGTTGTAGTCTATGCTGTCTTTGCACACATAGTCGAAGCGGCTGATATTCTCATACCGTTTATGCACTTCGTACCTGTGGTAGCCACAGAGTCCGATCAGGGTCACTACTAATAAAACAAGGAAAATTCTAACTGGGCTGCGCATATGAGTCGGTTGCTGCGCAAATATAATGGAATTACCATGATCAGATCAATACGGTAAAGAATATAGTCGTACCATGGCCGGGCGTGGATTCCAGCCATATCTGGCCGCCATGGCGCTCTATGATCTTTTTGCAGACGGAGAGGCCGATCCCCGATCCCTGGTATTTGTCCTGCGCATGGAGGCGCGTGAATATCTGGAAGACCTGGTCTTTGTACCGCATGTCTATACCGATACCATTATCCTCTATTTTGAATTGCCAGTGGCGTTCCGTTTTTTCGGCGGATATTTTGATGATCGGGTTTTGCTCCGAGCGGAATTTTATTGCATTGCTGATCACATTCTGGAAGAGCTGCCTCATCTGCAGCTCATCGCAGTATAGATCCGGTAGGTCAAACAGGATGAGGTCGGAATGGTTTTCCTCGATCGATATTTTCAGATCGGAGCGGACCTTTTTGATCAGGTCAGGTATATGTACTACAGCAAAAGGCTTACCTGCACTGGTGATACGCGAATATTCCAACAGGCCGCTCACCAGCGTATTCATACGTTGCGCACCGTGTATAATATTCTCAATAAACTCTTCGGACTCGCGGGTGAGTTTGCCTTCATTGCGCTTTTGCAGCAACTGCGCGAAACCCGTCAGGCTACGCAATGGTTCCCGCAGGTCATGCGAGGCGATGTAGGCAAATTTCTCCAGTTCGGAATTGGATGTAATATAGCGCTCCAGTTCCTGGTTTTTGGCAAATAGCTCTTTGTTATAGTGGTCTATTTTATCCTGTGAGTGGCGCTGCTCTGAGATATCGCGCCCCACGATGATGACCTTATTATCAGAGAATGGGCTGATGCGAAGTTCCATATAGTAGGATGTGGCACTGCCTCTATGTTCAAAGTTGATGGTATGGAGTTTATTCTGCCACATCGCGATCTCTATAGCCTCTTTGAGCATTTCACTATTCTCGGGGCTTACCAGCTCTGTGATATTCTTGCCAGTGAAATTCACACTTTCCAATACAGTACGCAGTAGCTCATTAGGATAGAAATCCAGGATAGTGCCTTCCCTGTCCATGATCACGACCATGTCGGGTATAGAGTGGAGGATAGCTTTCCGGGTTTCTTCGCTTTTGTCGAGTTTTGATTCTGTTTCCTTGAGGTCGGTGATATCGCTATGCACCATCAGGATATGCGTGACCTTGCCCTCCGGGTCACGCTGGAAAACAGCGCTTCTAGTCAGAACAAATTTGAGAGTCCCATCACCCTGCACTCCGGGGTATACCGTTGTTTGTACTTCCCCATCGTTCATGGTGGTCACATGCTTGATGGCGTCCAGGGCCTCCTGGCGGTATTCCGGATGAATGATGTCTATAGATCGTTCGGGCAGGGTGCCGGGTTCATACTTGAACCATTCTGCCATGTCCTGGCTGCGGTATGCTGAGGTCAGTTTTGCTACATCAAAAATCGTAATGAGCGCCGGCGAGGTGGCATTTACTTTTTCCTGGAAGGTATGATAATTGATAAGGTCCTGCTCCTTTTCCTTGATCTCTGTGATGTCCTGTACGATGCCAAAGTTGACGCGGCCCACACCATCTTTAGCTGGCATCAGACTGCAACTGCGGCCCAGTACCCAGCGCCATTTACCTGCCTTGTCGAGTATCCTGTATTCTGTGATCGCAAATAATCCTGCATTTCCCGGGTCATTGATCAGATCGCGGGCGGCTGAGAGTTTGGGCAGGTCGTCGGGATGTATTTTGCGTGCTATCAGATGAAACTCATCTTCACCTTCATGGTCAGCTGCGGTATACCCCAGATGCTCTATAAATGACTTATTGCTGTATAGTTTTTTGCGTGTGACCGAATTTACCACGACGATACTATCGGGGATGGTCTCGATAAGTTTTGCGAGGAGCGCTTCCTTTTCTTTTACTTCTTCTATAGCCTGCTCAGCTTTGTCGAAATTGTAGACATGCGCCAGGCGGCATATCTCACCTCCAAACAGGATGGATGTACTTTTAGCCTGTACACGATGTATATTTCCGACTTTATCCTGGAGGCGAAACTCCATGACATCTTCCGTGGTTTCCTCGTTTCTGTGCTGTTCTATAGCCGCTTTTAGTTTAGGCAAGTCTTCTTCATAGACATAGTCTGTGAGCTTCCAACCATATGCATCGGCATCTTCATCCTCTTTCAGCAGTTTTTTAGTGAGCTTATTGGCATATCGTGCTATACCATTGTGATGTATGAATACAGGGTAGGGCGAAATGTCGACTATTGCCTTGAGGTCCCGATCTGACCTTTGAGCCGTATTTTCAACCACACTTTTCTCCTGAAATAAATTCATACGCTACAAGTTAATTCCAAAAAGGAAATAAAGCAAGTGCAGTATATCCACAGTCCTCAGGTGATATGGTCGGATATGTCCTTTATTTCGTGTAGTAGTTTGCAGTCGGTTCGGAGCCTGGGGATTTTATGCTGGCTGCCGGCCTTTCCTTTGGACTGCAGCCATAGGTAGAACGTACCCGGACGGAGCGCGATGATAGATAAATTGCTCATTACCAGATCGCCCGATCTTTTGGCCTGGTAGTCTGAATTTAATAATTGTAGTTTCCGGTCCAGTCGCGCAGCGAATCTGGGCAGGTCGCCCGGAGCTTTTGTAAATTCTATGGCCCACTCATGCCTGCCGGGGCCATCAATGGTGGGATAGATAGGAGCTACTGTATAGTCACACACCTCAGCCTCTGTTTCTATGCATGTTTCCGCTAACGCTTTATCCGTATTATTGACAGTCACTTCTTCACCAAAGGCATTTATAAACTGTTTTGTCCTTCCTGTTATTTTGATCCTGTATGGAGCCGTGCCGGTAAACTCTACAGTATCGCCGATCACATACCTCCATAGTCCCGAGTTGGTACTGATGACCATGGCGTAGTTCACA
>JAOQAO010000052.1 GCA_025963485.1 Bacteroidota bacterium
TATGATCCGGATTACCTTAAAAAGTTAGAGCAACCTCAAGAGACTGCTCTAAAGGAGATAGCTTAAAGCTTCTCTAATGAAATAAAATTACGAAATCCTTGAAATATAACACAGAATCTAAAGGGGCTTTGATACATTGCCAGGGACTCAATACAGTTATTTGGTGACACTGCGCTAAACATCAACGGCGGCAAAACAATAAGATCATTTAAAATGAAGGGCTATTATAAATTATCAGATAATGTCCTTAGTAGGATTGACCCGGGCGGCTACGATGATGCTGAGCTCAAAGAGGAAGTAAATAGGTATCGCTACGATGGTCATGGTAAACATATCCGGTGAAGGGGTAATGACAGCGGCAAGTATGAGAATGACCACTATGGCATGGCGCCTGTAGCTGCGCATGAACTGAGCGGTGATGATGCCCATCTTGGCCAGGAAGTAAATGACCATGGGTAGCTCAAATATCACACCCGCGCCGAGCATCATCATGGTGACAAAGCTGATATAGTTGTCCAGCGAGAACATATTATTGACCTGGCCGCTGATCTGGTAGCCGTAAGCGAAATTTAATGAGAAAGGGATGATAAGGAAGTAAGCAAAGGCAACTCCAAAGAAAAAGAACAGGGAGCTGGAGAGAACGATCCTGCCCGATTTTTTGGCCTCTGACTCGCTAAGAGCAGGACGTATAAAGCGCCAGACTTCCCAGAGGATATACGGAAAGGCAAACACCACACCCAGCACGATAGATATCTGTATCTGCGTCATAAACTGGCCGAAAAGCTCCGTATTAATAAACTTGATATCCAGCCCCTCGAAGCAGAGGCCTTTGTCCGGGCAAAGGAGCGGAGAGAATTTGCACAGCATGGGGCGGATGGCATTGCTGAGATGGCACAGGGCGCGGTAGGTAGGGAAGTCGCTTTTGACCGGGCCGAATATGAGGCTATCGAAGACCCATTTGCTTTTGTAAAGCAGGACCACAGTAATAACTAAAATGGCAATAGCCGCACGGAAGACATGCATGCGCAGGGCATCTATATGATCAAAGAAGCCCATCTCTGCGCCGTCATCCCCGTTATTTTTCTTGTCAAAAAGCGCCATTGCGAAATACCTTTATTGATCCATGTTCCTCAAAAAACCTGCGCAAAATAAGGAAACTCATTTACTCCGGGAGAGTTTAACATGGAGTCTTATCATCTTTTATGTTATTCCTTCTCGGTCTTGACCTTGACCTTCCCGGTAATTTTCTTGATCACATAATCGGTGAAGTCCTCATTGGCCTGCATCCCATTGCCATAAATGATCTCATCGGCAGTGCTGATCTTGACGAAGGCATTGGAGTAGAGTATCTTCTTCTGCTCATCCCATATCAGTTCCTCGGTATTGAGCTTTTCTCCTTTTGCATTGATGACCTCCACATTTTTGCTGGCGGTCATTACATTGGAATTTTCGACAGCCGAGGCATAGTCGGCCACCATCGTCGTGGAAACCTGCCCATCTGTAGAATAAAATGACACCTTGATCCCATCAGAAAACTCCATGTAGGGTTTATCTGTGTTGAAGCGGGTGATGGTTTTGGCGTCGGCTTTTATCTTGGTTTTGCCGTGATCAGAGTAGTTTATGATCACGCCTTTGCCTTGCTCTATATTGACATTGGCGCGAGAGGTGACGAGTTTGGCTTCTTCGAGGTTGTTCTTGCAGCCTGTGAGGAGGCATACCGCCAGCAGCAGCAATAAGTTGCCGGTTGCCGGTTGCCGGTTGCCGGTGAAAAATCTATACGCCAGTGAGATCATTGGGTCAAAAGTATAAAATCAAACTTCTCTCTGGTTCATTTAAATCGTATTTGGGATTTATTTGCTGTAAAACAAGCGGGCAGTTTCGCGGTAGGGACAGGTCACGAACCCAATGTCATTGACTTAGGCTGTTACACTATCATATTTGCATTAAATACATTGCAATGTATTTAAGTCCCTATAGGGATTTAGGGCGAGATAGAAGCAATAACAACTAAATTTTAGATGTTGAAATCTCGACATGCGCACCCCCTTCGGGGCATACTGTTGTAGATACACGAAGTCAAAAAGACAAAGCTCTGTAGGAGCGGCTTGTTTTTCTTAAGTCAATGACATTGGGTTCGCGACCTGCCCCTACAGTTGCTGCCTGCAATGGATATGTTAGTTTAGCGGGCGAAATATCCTATCGGTGAAAAACAGACGCGCTATATTCCTTTTACTTCTTGCCAACTCCATATCGGGGGTGGCGCAAGGAATATCTATGCTGGCGATACCCTGGTACTTTATCACGATGATCCACCAGGAGGGGCTTTTCACAAAGATCTATTTTCTGGTGACTTCGCTATCGCTCGTATGGGGAGTATATGCGGGCACGCTGGTGGATCGGTACAACAGGAAAAATATTTTTCTCGCGATCAATGTGGTGGGTATGGTCATGCTCGGAGGGGCGAGTTTGCTGGGATATGTGCAGGGGGAGTTGCCATGGGTCATTGTGGCCATCGTGTTTGCTACGACCGTGTTTATTTACAATATACATTTCCCTACGCTGTATGGTTTCGCACAGGAGATCACGGCGAAGGAAGACTACGGCAAAGTGACCTCGCAGCTCGAAGTGCAGGGGCAGCTCACCTGGACCATATCGGGCGGGCTGGGCGCTATGCTGCTCACCGGTGTGAGCGGCCACCTGAATGTCTTTGGGATGAACGTGGCCGTTCCCTTTACACTCAGGCCGTGGACGATCTACGAGATATTTACGATCGACGCCGTGACATACATTATCGCGCTCATACTCATCTGGCAGATCAAGTCGATGTCGGTGGCAGAACGCACGATAGATACGGACCCGCTGCTCAAGCGCATCCGGACAGGTATGGGTTACCTGAAAAGGCATCCTGTGATCTTCCTGTTTGGCAATGCATCGCTTTTCATATTTCTGACGATCATCGTGCACAGTACGCTGGTAAATCCGATCTATGTGGATCACTTCCTGAAACAAAAAGGCGACGTGTATGCGCTGTCGGACATGGTTTTCTCTATGGGGGCGCTACTCGCGGGTTTCATTACCACACGTGTTTTTACTCAAAAGCGAACTATTTCCGGGCTCATAGGGTTATCTATACTCGCAGGGGTTATGTACTTCGTGCATGTATACAACAGTGTCTTGCCCTGGTATTTCCTTTCTTACTTCGTGATCGGATTCTGCAATGCAGCGGGGCGCGTATTGCGTGTGACCTTCCTTTTCTCTCATATACCCAACTCGGTGATCGGCCGGACCAATAGTGTCTTCTTTGTGATCAATGTGGCAATGAGGCTTATGCTGACGGGGCTTTTTGCGCTGCCGCTTTTTCACCAGGGTATCAATATCATCTATGCCAATGCAGTGCTGGGAGGTATCTGTATCGTGGGCGGGATACTGATATGGATGCAGAAAGACGACCTGGAGCATATGCATATAGTTAAGTAATCGGGAAAACGGGAAATCCGGAAATACAAGAATCACAGAGGGGCGCAGAGGATTTGGAGAAATACAGGAGAGCACGCAGAGGAATGCACTCATAGTGCCGATAACCCTCCAAACCTCCTTAAAAGGAAGCTTTAATATATCATAATGGTGAACAAATTCTGATGTGTATCCAATATGAGGTTGGAAATTCCGTCTTTAGCACGAGATTTGTATATCAAATATCCTATATGAAGAATTTCATCATCAAGTTGTGTATCAACTCGATCTCGGTTTTTATCCTGGCCAATTATGTATTGGGTGGCGTGCATGTGACGAGCTTTGGCTATGCGGTGATCGTGGCAGTGATACTGGCGCTGCTCAACGCTTCTATCCGGCCTATACTAGTGCTTTTTACATTGCCGGCTACGATATTGTCGCTGGGATTATTTATCCTGATCATCAACGCAGCCATCATACAGATAGCGGCTTACCTGGTGCCCAATCATGGATTTACCGTAGACAGCTGGTGGTGGGCGATCTTTTTCAGTATCCTGTTATCGTTTCTTAACAGTATCATCGAAAGGATCGTCAAAGCCCCAACCGTCTCACAGCCAGATGATAACGGGATGAAGATCTTTGACAAAGACGGCAACAGAATAGCGTAAATATGAATCATTAAACTCTCTTAAAATTTTTCTGTCCTAAGGAAATAAGTACATCTTAGCATCGTTTAAAAAAGTATAAAAACACAGTAATGAAATATATCATCATAGCCGCCATCGCAATGGTCACCATGAGCTCCTGCAAAAACCTGGTGCCATATTCAGATGCCGTAAAGACCAAATACAGCCTGAGCGATGACCAGTTAAAGCATTTGCAGTTTTACCTGTCTGATCCGATCGTGCTCCAGCACAAAGTAGTAGATGGTACGACCACTCAGGTAGCTGACGGCAAGATCAAGATCGTAAATGGCGAAAAGGTAGAAGAGATCATTATCCGCAGCGGCACACCCGGTGTACTGGTCAGGAATGATGCAGGCAAACTGGAGATCAGCTTTGAGAAAGGAGATGATCACTTCCTGCGTTTCGGTGCCAATCCAAGCAGGTATGAGACATACGTGCTACTCGCCAGCGACTGGAAGGGCAAAATAGGAACTGTGACCTACGCCGGCAATAAATACTTTACTTCTCCTGAGAGTGCTGATGCACTACTGCTCATAGACGTGCGCAGGATAGCCAACTATCAGAAAGATGAGCGCGTAGCAAAAGGCAGAAAGGTCAATTAATCATCAGACTTTCAACAGTTTTTACTTCATATTATCTTTAGATTCATATCTAAAGTTTTGAGGTGAAATGTTTTTGTGGCAACGGCCGTCTGAAAACAGGACAAACCGCTATTATCCACATTTTTAATATATTGGGGATCATCAATGTTTCATTATGTTTGGGTATATGATGATACAATAGCTGCCTATGTCCTTGCTTCGTAAAGTTTATAATTCCATTTTTTCTTCTGACAAAGAACTGATCGCGTATGTGCGCTCGGTGACAGGTGTCACTCCCAATAAAATCAAACTTTACCAGCAGGTGTTTAATCACCGCTCTCTATATGGCGACGCGAGGGACAACAACGAAAGGCTGGAGCTGCTCGGAGATTCTGTGCTGGATATGCTGGTAGCGGAGTTTCTATACAAAAAATATCCCTACAAAGAGGAAGGCTTCATCACGGAGCTGCGCGCCAAGATCGTAAACAGGAAGTCCCTCAACGAAACAGCGCAAAAGCTGGGCCTGCTAGACAAAATAAACCTCAACAAGAAGGTAATGACAGGTATGCCCAAGGATATCGGCGGCAATACTTTTGAGGCGCTGATAGGAGCGCTGTACCTGGATGCAGGATTTGACCCGGTGAAAAAATTTGTTTTCAAACGTGTGCTGCAAGACCTGTTAGTCGTCGACGATCTAGAGATCACGGATGTGGATTTCAAGAGCATGATGTATCACTATATACAGCGTGAGGGAAAGACGATAGAGTTTAAAGCTATCGAGGAGCAAAATCACAACAGGCGCAGCTACTTCATAGTGATGCTGGAGATAGATGGCAAGCCGATAGCAAAGGGCGAAGGATATAGCAAAAAAGTAGCGGAGCAGAATGCGGCGATGAATGCGCTGAAGGAGCTCAAAGAAGTGTGATGATTTCGGATGTCGGATTTTTGATTTCGGTAGATTTGTGATTTGAATACAGAAAATACATTGCTGTCACCAATGCCCTCACCCATCTGCCTTCGGCATCTTCCCTCTCCCTGAAGGGTGAGGGAAGAACCTACTGAGTAAAAGCAGATTATTTTAATTGAACGGGGTTAAAAAAACAGAAAATCTATTGGAGGTCTTCGCGGTATTTTATCTTTAGGTATACCCAAAACCGAAAGCCATGAGCCACCTGAAAAAACCCCTCACGCTGACGTATTTCTTTTTGTTGTTAGCATTATTTGTCGCCTATCGTGTGGGTGCATTCGATTTCAAATTACGACAACAAGAGCAACAGCAACAAAGCCAATCCGCCCAAGATACGATCCTGAAAAAAACTCGCGCAGTCCCTTACACTATGTCTAGCAGCAAGTCAATGGTGCTGGCAGAGCCCGGGGAGAGAAAAGCCCCCATACAGGAAAGTCTCGCACACATGACGCATATACAGCAAATGACTCCTGAACAAATGCATCTCATGTCGAGTTCTAAATCGGGTACGGTCGTAACCCCGCTGTATCTCTATGACCTGAAAAAGGTGAGGGGAGATACGACCCTAGTGAAAGATACTGTAAAGAAAAAATAAAGGCTAAGCGCTATGAATTACCTCAATACGCTAACAGCCACAGGTATCAGCCTGCTCTTTCTCATCCTGGTCTTTGTACCGATGGAGAGGGTCTTCCCGGCGCGTCCGAAACAAAAATTTTTCAGGCCATCGTGGTGGCTGGATCTCACTTTTTTTATCGGGCAATATGTGCTGTGGGGAGCGGTGGTGCTTTGGGTACTTACTTATTTCAATGATTGGTTGTCGCATATAATGCCGCAATCTGTAAGGCAGACCCTGTCTTCTCAGCCATGGTGGCTACAGGTGGTGGAGGTGCTGGTGATGAGCGACTTCCTGATATATTGGGGGCATCGATTGCAACACAATGTTGGTTTTTTGTGGCGCTTTCATAAGGTGCATCACAGTGCGGAGCACCTGGACTGGTTAGCGGCTCATCGCGAACATCCGCTCGATACGATTTATACTGTCGGTATTATCAATCTGCCTGCTTTCATTTTAGGATTCCCGCTGGAGACGATAGCGGGGATCATTGCCTTTCGTGGTATATGGGCAATATATATCCACTCCAATGTTCGCTTGTCTCTCGGTCCGCTGCGCATGCTGATAGGCGCTCCGGAGCTGCATCACTGGCATCATCACCTCGATCGTGATGCGGGCAACTATGCGAATATCTCTCCGCTAATGGATGTGATCTTTGGCACGTATGTGTGTCCGGATCATGAGCCGGAGAAATTTGGTATCAGGGAGGAATTTCCTAAAAACTATGTGGGGCAGATGGTACAGCCGCTGCTGCCGGATGGTTTTTTTAAAAATAAAAAGCAGATAGATGGTACGGATATGAAAGATGAGGCTGATATTGCCGGTCAGGCGAGCAACAACGGTTAGGGTTTAGTTTTGCCTAAATCCCTTGATAGATGTGGCACGACCATGTACACTATCGAGTTCATTAATATTCTGCTGAAATATTTCGGAACTAATCAATTCCTGATTATAAAGCCAAGCGAATTTGTTATACTGACTTTCGTATGAGAGATTCCTATTGATACTATTATAATTATCTAAAAGATAGGCACTCCGTTTTTCAGTCAATTCTATGTTAAAAATGCTTAGTTCTCTGTTTTGATATATATCCCCTAAAAATTCAATTTGCTTCACATTTTCATGATCTATCAGATAAGTTCTGATTCTTATGGAATTGAAAAAGCAAAGCAATAGAATCGTAAATAAGATTGCTCCGACAGCAGAGCTTTCTGCAATTGTTAGCGGAAACTTTTCCCAAGCATAGTTTTCAGATATATAGCCTAGTATTGGCCCTGTGAGTAAAGTAAAAATAGCACTAATCAGGAAAATATTTTTAGCAGTTTTTATGACTACCACCTGATATCCAGTATCCTCAAATTTTACATAACTGGTTGCCTTATTATTAAAAGAAGTCCGCGTGATTTCCAAACCACGATCTTTGATCTCGAAAACCCGCATTTCAATAAGGTTCCTTTGCTTGAAAACGTTTTTCATGAACTAATTTTAGTCTTTTCTTTCTTATTCGCCAATTATCCGCAGATGCTATTCTCTCCATTCCTCGCGAAAAAGGGCTTAATACAAATTAGTTTTTCTCTTCCTTATTAGCCAGTTGACCACAAGCGGCGTCTATGTCTTTGCCGCGGCTGCGGCGGATGGCGGCGCTGATGCCATTATTGCGCAGGTGTGCTACGAATGCATCGCGGCGGTCTGATTTGGCCCTTCTGAGAGTGACTCCTTCTACGTTGTTATATTCTATGAGATTGACGAAGGCCGGGACTTTATGGCAGAGGGCGATGAGATTGTCCGCATCTTCGATGGAGTCATTGAAGTGATCGAAGAGGATATATTCGAAGGTGACTTTGTTGCCGGTTTTGTCATGAAAGTAATTCAGGGACTTCACGAGTGCGTCGAGTGGATTGGAGCGATTGATATCCATGATCTGGTCGCGCTTCTCATCAGTAGCGGCGTGAAGCGATAGGGCAAGATTGAAATTCATATTCTCATCTGCGAGGCGCTCGATGCCGCGGCATATGCCTGAGGTAGAAACGGTAATGCGTTTCTGTGACATATTGAGACCGGCGGGCGATGTGATGAGCTTGATGCTCTGCATGACGTTGTCATAGTTGAGTAGCGGTTCGCCCATGCCCATGTAGACGATATTGGTAAGGGGGCGGCCTGTGGTCTCGAGTGCCCGGTTATTGATGATCACTACCTGGTCATATATCTCGCCAAAGTCGAGGTTGCGGTCGCGCTTGAGGAAGCCGGTGGCGCAAAAGGAGCAACTAAGCGAGCAGCCCACCTGAGATGAGACACAAGCGGTATTGCGGCCCTCGTCGGGGATCATGACACCTTCTATCATACGGTCATCAAATAGCTTCATGCCGAGCTTGAGTGTGCCATCCTTGCTTTGCTGCATGATGCTCTCGGTGACGGCGCGAAGGATGAATTGCTCTTTAAGTTTTTCACGAAGGGGCTTGGAGAGATTTGTCATCTCGTCAAATGAGCGCACGGATTTCTGCCAGAGCCATTCGAACACTTGCGTTCCGCGGAATTTGGGTTCGCCCATCTCCACAAATGCTGTGACTATTTCCTCTTTGGAGAGTTTGCGTATGTCTTTGGTTGGTGTCATGGACCTCTCCCATCTGCCTTCGGCATCTTCCCTCTCCTCCGCAGGATGCTGCGCACAAGGAGAGGGAAGAACCTACTCCGCAAAGGAGTCGTTTAATCGTTTATGCAAAAATACAAAAAACAAAGACGGGCTCCTGTATGGAAGCCCGTCTTTAATATCTATAAACAAGTCAATTATTACTTCTTAGGAGCTGGAGCCGGAGTAGTAGCCGGAGCTGTAGCTGGTTTTGCATCAGCTGCACCTGCCTTGTCTTCTACAGTACCGTTGATCTGGAGAACTTCGTTGTTGTTCTTAGCGTTTGAAGAAACTGTAACAGTCTTAGTGAATCCACCGAGACGGTTGATATCGTAGTGAACTTTGATCTCGCCGGATTTGCCTGGGAGGATAGCCTCAGTAGGGCAAGACGGAACTGTACATCCGCAAGAGCCGTGGCATGAAGTGATGATCAGTGGCGATTTGCCGACGTTAGTAAATTTGAAGAAACGTGTAGAGTTGTTCTCATCACCTTTCACCACCTTACCGAAGTCGATGTTCTTTGTTTCAAATTTGATTTCAGGTGCATTTGGATCTGCAGGAGTAGCCTCTTGAGCGTGAGCGAAAGTGAAACTTCCAACGACAGCCAACATTAGGATAAGCTTTTTCATTTTGTCTTAATTGTTTTATTAAAAATTGATTTCTGTTTCGGTATAAACAAATCTAATGCCTTTTTGCATTTAGACAATTGCCAAGGCCCCTTTTTGCTTGTTAATTTAACAAATCTTTATGAAATAGTGTAATTTATCCTCTATTTGAATGTTTGCAAAGCCAACGGGGGACAATGGCTCAGGGCCTGCCTCCGTCAATATGTCTGCAATCTATTATCTTCGACCGTGTGAAGTTCAGGCTCTTACTATTTTACTGCGTGCTGTCGCTGATACTGATCACGGCCTGGCAGCAGGTATTTCACCTGCCCTTCATTCTCATACCACTACATCTAGTAGTGGCTGTGATGGTGCATAGCCTGAGCCTGCTATTCATAGCAGCTCTCAGCCGGGTAGTACGGTCCCGGATACTGGCTGCTATCCTGATCGGCATTTATACAGTCAAGGTGCTGTTGTTTTATACGTTGATCTTCGGAAGCGTGCACTACTGGGGAGATATTATAACTGTTAAAATCCTGGGCAGCTACCTGAAAGACTTCAGAAGTTTCCTCCATTCTCTTCCTTTCTCCTATACAGAGGCGATGGCAGCTATCTTTGTTTTCATTGCGCTGCCAGTGATCCTTGCTTTGCTTTTATCCAAAAAGATAGCGCCGGCAGTGGATGATCTGTGGTCCGCCATGACCGCCAATAAAAAGATGGCGCTCATAATCATTGTGATGCTTGGGCTGGCTAGCCCGCTGCTGCTCAAAGGAAAACGCTTCATACATCTGAGGGGCGAACCGCTGATGGTGATGCTCTTTGACCATATGTGGGGGATCAGGGACAATCCGCTATTCAGCCAGCGTCGGATCGATGTCGGGTTTAAGGACAATCAGTTGCGTAAAGAATATGCGCAGGCTACGCAAGCAACTGCTAAAAAGAATGTAATACTGATCATCGTGGATGCGCTACGTGCCGACCATCTCTCTGCCTATAGCTATGAGCGCAATACTTCACCATACCTCAAACAGCTCATAGATGACCACAAGGCAGTGAAGGTAGATAAGTGCTACTCCACCTGCGCGAATACGCTGTGCGGGGTGACGAGCATCCTGCTCTCGCGGACCTGGGAGGACTGCGCGGTCAATGGATTTAACGTGATCGGGCTGCTGCATGACCAGGGCTATCATACCTATACACTGATATCGGGCGCGCACAAGGAGTGGTATAATATGGCAAAGTTCTACTCGGATGATTGCACAATGTACTATGACGGTAAGCAGTCGCAGAAGTATTACTTCAAAGATGACCGGGTACTGCTGGAGGGTTTGGACAAGGTGCCTGCGTATAGTGATAAACCGGCGTTTTTCTATCTGCACCTGCAGTCTACGCATGAGACAGGTATGCTGCAGGACAAGTACACTGTGTATAAGCCTTTCAAAAAAAGCATCACGACGCAAGGGATGAACGGTACGGCGGCTGTGAATGAATATGATGACAAAGTGTTGCAAGCAGATGATATGATACGCCAACTGATGGAGTCACTGGAGCAAAAAGGTTATCTAAAAAACAGTATAGTGGTGATCACCTCCGATCATGGACAGGGGCTGGGCGAACATGGCGTGTCCGGCCATGTGGACTGGCTGTATGACCCGCAGACATCTGTGCCGCTGATCATCTATGATGATAGCCTGGTGCTCTATAAAAACCTGACGCTGGCCAATCACATAGATATAGCGCCGACTATCGTAGAGCGCATCGGGTTGCCTAAACCTAAAAGCTGGATGGGGGTATCACTGACGAAACCGGACATAACCCAATACAGCTATCATGAGACAGGTAAAGATCAGCTGGAGACGGGGGAGGCGAAATACATGATCGTGTATCATCAGGATTCCGCTGTGTACAAATACATTTATACTGCAGGGTTTAAAAAAGAGGAGCTATATAATGTCATGGCAGATCCGCTGGAGAAAAAGAACCTGGCATCCAGTGATAAGAGGATGAGAGATCTAATGAGGGAGAAGACAGATATGCACTAAACGAAATAAAAATAACGGCTATTAAAAAAAAACAATGCCGTGTCTGCTATATCAGGAAAAGCTTATTTTTGGTATCAAAATCAATAACAAATGAATACGACTTCTTATAATCCGGCGGAGGTAAAACTCGCGCAGTCCACCTTTATCTCCAAAGTATATGCATGGATGTCTATAGCCCTGCTGATTACGGCTGTAGTGGCGGCCTTCGTGGCCAGCTCCGAAGAAGCGACCCAGATAATACTCGGCAACAGGATCGTTTTTTATGTTTTGCTTTTCGGTGAGCTGGGATTGGTTTGGTTTATCTCCTCGTCGCTGGACCGGTTGTCGGCGATGACGGCTACGCTGCTTTTTGTACTATACTCTGTGCTAAACGGCCTAACACTATCGGTTATTTTCCTGGTCTATACTTCTAGCTCGATAGGTACGACATTTTTTGTGACGGCTGGCACCTTTGGAGTGATGAGCCTCTACGGATACACGACCAAACGCGACCTGACCTCATGGGGCAACCTGCTGGTGATGGCATTGATAGGATTTGTGATCGCCTCTATCGTGAATCTGTTTCTGCAGAATACTGTCATCTACTGGATATGTACTTATATAGGCATCCTGATATTCGTTGGGTTGACTGCATATGATACGCAGAAGATCAAAGAAATGGGCGCAGCGGGTTTTGACACATCCGATCGCATGCAGAAAGGTGCGATCATGGGTGCGCTGGCGCTATACCTGGACTTTATCAATCTGTTCCTGCTGCTGCTGAGATTGTTTGGCGGACGGAGAAATTGATCCACTTTTATAAACTCATCCCCGATACACTGATGGAAAAAGTGGCTACACTTTGAATTCGCCAGCTATATTGTCGCGTCTGAGTATATCTACCAGCGTATCGTGAGAGCCAGATCCTTTGAGCACAGCATTCAGGCGTGCGTCGATCACGACTATCATTTCTGCTACAGCATTGCGGGCTTCCTGCTGGGTCATATCATATTGCACTGACATCCATTCATAGTCAAAATCATCAAAACGCTGACGCAGACGCTCGCGCCAGATACCCATACCAAATACGAATAACAAAGCTGCATCACCTTCTGCACTTACCTCGCCACTGAGCATAGGCAGTGATAGCAAAACCAATGTGCACAGGCATCCATGACGGTAGTCATCTTCCAATTGGGTGCGTGTGTAATCTTTCACACCTTTGCCGGTCAGGCTGTGGTAGTATGTATCGATAGAAGGTGGTTCGAGCAGCTGACGCTGATCAGCGGGAAGGCTCAGGATAAGAAAATAGGCAAGATCAAAAGCTGCGCGGCCACGACGTGCAGCCTGCCAGTCGATCATAACATAGCGTCCCCTATCAGGAGCAGATGGAAACATCATATTGCCTATCCGCGAATCACCGTGGAGCACAGTCTGCGGTTGATTCATTGTGATCCAGCTTTTGACCAGCACTTTACGGGCTGAAATGCTCCATTTGCCAGCTACCATGGAGTCAAAAAGATACACCACTATATCCTGAATAGGTAATACCCTGGCCATACGCGGCGAATGATCGCCCCAATACTGTGCATGAAGTGTAGCCAAACCGTGGAGCGCCATATCAAGGTGCGCGGGTTGAAAGTCTTTGTATGGATAGGTATGGTACTCTATATCATCTGTCATTTGCTCAGTAATCAAACAAAGATGACCGAGCAGGGGAGAAACCTTCGAGACATAAACCCGTGGGGCGGGAATATTATCCTGATTTACAAAGAACTGATTGAACCATGCCTCCTTGATATGATTGAGCTGCAGATTGAAGATGGTCTTATTCCACACAGTCCCCATTGTTGGAGCAAACTTGGCAAAGCATCTAAGTATCCCGGACCCAACCTTGTCTGTATACTTTATTTCTATGATCGCAGCATCGGATCGAAAGATGATGGATTTGTCGAGTGGCCTGACACCGCAACTATCAATAACCGCGTCCGATGGCAATGCACCAGCCGCTTTTAGTTCCTTGATGAGCCATGGCTTCTGCTCTGTGAGCTGCTCCACATCCCTGGGAAATGCAAGCCTGAACCGCACCTTCCTATCAAGCCAGGCGATAAAATAGCTAACGCATATTGTGGGCATATAGCTAACCCATGCGAGCCAAATGCGGATAGTGAGGGAGAGCGGCCTCTTCATCGGTCAAATCTAATAAAACCAATTAATCATATTTACCGCGGGGGCGGAGAGACGTAGAGAATACATTTGCGAACGTAGAAACTAAAGGCATATAGAACCGTATCTATTAGCACACATATGCAAACTGAGTACATCTTTGACTGTTTTGAAGTAAAGCGTATCTTTAAGTAAAATGAAGTAAGTGAAAAAAATAATATTCGGCCTTTCTGTAATAGCAGTCCTGATGATCTCTTCCTGCTCGAAGAAAAGTGATAATACCACTATTGCTCCCAACTCA
This sequence comes from Bacteroidota bacterium, assembly GCA_025963485.1. GTDB lineage: Bacteria > Bacteroidota > Bacteroidia > Chitinophagales > LD1 > UBA1941. Next base: position 14,020 of record JAOQAO010000052.1, read on the forward strand.
TGGAGCTTCAAAGGAAAAACATCCACACCATACACCTGTGTGCTGCAGCAGTTTGTAGCACTGCCCCAGTTCAATGGAAACCTGGGGTTGGCTGCACCTACCACGACGAGCAGCAATGATTCCAATTATGCGTTTATGTCGGTGATCTTTGCAGATACTACGTCCGTGACTCCGGGCACTTATACCGTATCTGCCGATGATGGTATCCATCCGCCTACGGGATCTAATGTGTTCATACATCTGCGCTATGGCAATCAAGCAAACAAGGTGATCTACTACGCCACCGGTGGCAGTGGGACTGCGCAGAACCTAAATGTGAGTATCACCGGATCGGGCCATCTGTCTGTAAATGGGTCGGGGATAGAAATGCAAAATCAGGCTGCAGGGTCCTCTTCTGACAAGGCGAACCTGACGTTTGTTTTGACGGATCAGTGACCTCACCCATCTGCCTTCGGCATCTCCCTCTCCCTGGGAGAGGGAAGAACCTATTGTCTAAAATCAGTGTATTATTTGATTGTGGAAGTTATGGCATTGTTTCGCTAATGCCAGTAGCGCAAAAATAAGCTTCCCTCTCCACTGTCGTGAAGAGGGAAGTAATATCATTTAGCTGTACTGATAATCTTTTAAGCAGTTGGTTTCTGCTGTTGCTGCCTCAGCTGGAAGTAGACGTAGCCGACCACTCCTGCCAGAAAGGCTATGGAGCCACCATCTATCGGAGCACCAGTGCCCGGAGGTGGAGTACCACCGCCGCCGGAACCGCCGCCGCCGCCGCCTGGCTGCGCAAATAATGCACTACCTGCTATGAGCAGGATCACGATAAAGGCCGGTTTCAATATTTTCTTTTTCATAATCGTACTTATTTAGTGCTGATCAAAACTTTTTTGACAGTGACATTGCTTCCCTCAGTGACCTTGACCAAAGCATACCATGGCTCAGTCGCTGGCATAGGTATGATGGTCTTCTCCTGGCTGGAAGTAACTTCCGCAATTTGTTGACCCAAGATATTAGAAATATTTATAACTGCAGCAGAAGTAGACGGCCTGTTGATGAAAACTTTTCCATCATATGCATAAATCTGTACAGAATGCTCGTCAACATTGGCTACAGCTGTAGCCGTTTTCTTCCTGAATACTACTGAATAACGGCCGGCATATGCATGATTGGCTGCCAGGGTCAGTGTAACAGGTCCTGCTGACAGATCAGTATAGGTACCGGCGTCTGCATCTTTCAGATAAGCTGTGAGATCGGTCAGGTTGAGCACTGTAGCTGTGAGGGTGTATGAACCACTGTCTGATACTACTATACGAAGGGGAAGCTCGGTCGTGACCGTTACTTCATTCAAGACATTGATCGCCATCTCTCTCGCTGGCATATCGAAGCTCAGGTATACTGTGCTGCCTGCGGCCATCTTGGCGGCGTCATAGCCCGGATCATAGCCTGAGGTAGCGGCGGGATCAGTGTACTCCACGATCTCATCCGTCTGGAGGCCATTGGTCAGATTGAGACGGATCTCATCTGGCTGCGCACTCGCTGTTTTGAAAAAAGGCGAGGAAGTAGAGGCAACACGTACTGTGTTGTCCATGTCTATTGTGTTATTGGCTGATGCCAGTACCCAGAATCCTTCTGTCGATGCGATCTGGTCGGTAGCTCCGTTAGTACCGGTGGTACCGTTCCATGTAGCATAGTTGCCGGTATACTCACCCGTACTGGTAAACCTATACACAGATCCGTCGGTCTTGCCTGCGTTCAGTGCTTTGATAGCATTCCACGATACGGATGATGGATACGGATTGCCGAGGAGGTTCCATCCGTCAGCAGAAGGGATAGAAGATGTCGTCTTGGTGATACCGATAGACTGCGCTCCTGTATTTGGAGTTCCTGTTGTATTGATCGTGACAGGCAGTGTATACAGCCTTGCTGCGTATCCTTTCGCGGCGGTCAGAATGTTTGCTACGTCAGTAGTACTGATAAATCCACCATAGTAATTAGCAGTCACAGAGTTTGCGCTCTCGTTATAGTATTGTAGCGTAGGATATGGGTTATAAGCATACCAGCAGTTGACGCCATCGAGGCCATTTACGAGGAAGTCATCCGACCATTGTCCCACATGTGCATTGACCGGTGAGCTGATGTCCCTGTATCCGATAGCAGTGTTGGTACCTGAGTAGCGCTCTACAGTCAGATTGCCAGTATAAGTGCCGGCTGTACCGCTGGTGAAGTTGTCGAGGTAAGCAGTACCTATAGCATCAGATTTCAATGTAATAGATCCGTTAGTTGCAGCTGAGTTGACCACATTGCCACGCGTCATTATGAATGCCGTGCTGATATCATTTGCACCGGTGAAAGTAGTGGTGCCAGCTGTCTTATTTACAGTCAGTGTGGTGAAAGAGTTTTTGCCGCTTACTGTTTGCGCTGTGGTGCCGTTGAATACCACTCCGCCCGCTCCCAATATATTTGCACTGGTGGTACTGCCACCGGTCCAGTTTCCGCAGACACCCAGGGTCTTGCCGGAATTGATCGTGATAGAAGCGCCAGAGTTAATAGTAAGGTTGCCTACTTGTGGTGAAGTAGCATTGATCACAGGGTAGATATTGCTGCCCACCACTGGGATATTTGCTATCGCGTTGCAGCCGTTTGGCGCTACGCCTGAGGTCCAGTTAGCTACATTAAACCAGTCGGTGTTTATACCCAACCAGGTATTGCCAGCGGCAGGTGTGATATGAAGGACCATGCTGTCTACTACTGGTGATGCACATGGAGCTAGGGCAGTGACGGTCAGCGTGATGGTCACATTGCCTGTTTCATTTTGTGCCGGGTCATAGAATGGGGTCAGTGTATTTGTATTATTGAGTACGCCTGCGCCATTGGTAGACCATGCGTAGCTGGCATAGTTTGTAGCCGAACCGGAGAGCGTATAGGTAGCCGCATTGGTGATCGTAGCCGTAGGAGTCGTATTGGCTTGGGCTGTGGCCGGGGAGTTTACTACAACGGTGGTAGATGCGGTAGCGGAGCAGCCGACCACGTTTGACACTACAACATTATAGACGCCACCAGTAGTGACCGCAGCAGCTGTGTAATCAGCAGCAGTCATAGTGCCTCCCGCTCCGAGCGTAGAAGTGCTAACACTCGCAGCTGGAGTAGCGAGAAGTGTAGAAGTATTATTGTACAAGATCACAGTAAGGTCATCGAGGGCGATACCCATGTCGCTTCCGGAGTTGTCTATGTCGGTCCATTTCAACCATATGCTGCCGCCACTGGCGAGTGGCGTAGCCAGGGTGATGGTGGCGGTTTTGACTGTCTGAGTAGCATTGCCATTGAGCGCACCAGCTGCGCCGCCTGCTGCCACAGTGCTGGTATAATCTAAAGCTGTAGCTGCAGTATAAGAGCCGGTGGTAAGTGTAGTAGCAGTAGTGCTATATGAGAAAGTGAGTGAGTTGGCTACGGCACCTGA
>JAOQAO010000061.1 GCA_025963485.1 Bacteroidota bacterium
CAGGTCTTCAGGCGTCAGTTTTTTAAACCGGATGCCGTCAGGTTTAAAATTTATTGTCCCTGATGTATCGTCTATCACAATATTATCGCGGATCACCAGATAGTCGAGCATAGTGGAGATAGAAGAGAGCATAAGGCTTTTTCCTTCGTACTGCGCTTTCAGGTTTTTCAGTGCGGCCCTGGTCGTTTCCGGTATATGCTGTTTATCATTTGCCCTGCTCGGCTTTCTTTTGCCGAGATGAGTATATGCGATGCAGGTGCCTCCGCGCTCCAGTAGCTTCGAGATGTTGGATGGCGAAATAATATTAGCCAGGCCGTCTATGTCAGCATCCTCCCATGTGCCGTACCGGATAAAGCAATAGAGCTTTCTTCCATCCGGGAATAGATGGCTCCACACTTGTTTATTGTCATTGGTGATCGAGGGAAGGAATTGACCTAGCCGTGAATTGCCGGCTGCTGTATTTAGGAGTGGATAGATTAGGCGCTTTGACCGTGACATGCCCATGTCCTTCAAATACGAGGCATAAGGCAAGTCTGTATCCTGAGAGATATATGGTGTAATAGTGCCATTCCAGACATATTTGATACCGACGCGCTCCGCTATATCGAGCGAGTAGTTGAAGTTTTTATACTCCACACCTGATGAGTCTTTGAACGCGGGTATAGTTCCCTCATTTGCCGAATGGATAAAATTTGCTCTGTTATTGGAATGATCAACCCATACTCTCGGCGTGAAATTATTTTCGGCTAACGCGCGTTCGGCGTCCTCCGCATCCTGGCGGTCAAAAGCCCTCTGCCGCGCATGCTGGTAGTCTCCCCAGAAGTGTAGCGAGTCATGAGCGTGCGCCTTGAGGATATGCGGCTGGTCCGCGAGGTTTACCTGGCCCGGTAGGTTTTGATTAAATGATCTCAGGAAGAGAGCGTCACCGAAAGGCAATTCCAGTTCTTTCCAGATGTATTCATGCAATTCGGTCCAGTTATCCGTTGTCGTATTATCGGGGTCGTTTGACATGCAGAGCCAAGCCATATATGGATATGGCATTGCCATCACATCGCAGAGCTTTGATTTTTTTACGGTCCTTCTATTCTTATCAGATTTCGATTCCATTACATGAAAGTTACCATATCCTTAGGTAGATGGCTAAAGTTATTGTAATAGCTGAGTGTAGCTTTTTTATCATTAAAAAGTACCGAAGTGACAGATGTATTGGCGATATGCTGATTGAGGTCCATCATTTTGATATCGGGGATATCGAGGAGCATCGTCATATACAGGCTGATCACTCCTCCTGAGGTGACGGCAATAACTTCCTTTTGTTTTTCAGTACGCGCAGTCGACATGATGTCAGAGATGCAGTCTTTGACACGTGACTTGAAATCGCGGAATGCTTCGTTGTATGAGGTTGTACCTTCTTCATTCATCCATTTGCCCATGGCCGTGCGAAATTCATCTTCCATAAACTGCCTCGGGTCCTTTTGATTCATAATGATCTCAGTCATTTTAGCCTTGTCGTGGATGACAGGCTGGTGTACAGCAAGGACATTCATATGATCAAACTCATTCAGACCTGCATTGATGACAGGTGTCAATCCCGGGAAGCTATAATCTGCGGTTTCCTTCTGCCTGAGCATAGAGCCTCTGTAGAGCGCACGTTTCGCAGTTGGGTCATCACTGAAGTGACCTGGTATGTATGTGGACTGTTTGAGCCCGAGTTCGGAAAGCTTATCGTAATCATCTGCTCCAAAAGATGCCTGTGCGTGACGCACCAAATACAGTCGTGCCATTTGTGTTTTTTAAGTGATCAGGAAATCAGGAATACGGGAAATCGGTTAATACAGGTTTCGCGATATATTGTATTACAGGTCTCCCGATTTTCTGATCTACTGATTTCCAATTTTATCTAATAACTCTTCGCAATATTCATTCAGGTACTGTACCATCACGTAGAAACTTCCAAAAACAGGATTGTCAGTCTGTCCGTGATGAAAGCGGTAGTATATCTGCTGCGCTATTGCCGCGAGGCGAAATAAACCATAAATCCGATAGAAAGTAAAATCTACACCTTCGTATCCCATAGCGGTGCAATAATGACGTATGACCTCATCGCGTGTCATCATACCCGGCAGATGTGTCGGCTGCCTGCGCGCCATCTGCATCTGGAAAGAATCCCCAGCCTCTACCCAATAAGCAAGGCTATTGCCGAGATCCATGAGCGGGTCGCCGAGTGTCGCCATCTCCCAGTCCAATACACCGATTACCTTCGTTGGGTCGTCAGGATCGAGCACGACATTATCAAAACGAAAATCTCCATGGATGACGCAGGTGGCTATATCCTCCGGCATGTTTTCGTTGAGCCATTTCATCACTCGGGCGAAGTCAGGAACATTCTCTGTTTTTGCTTTGTTGTACCTGTCGCTCCAGCCGCTTATTTGCCGCTGCACGTAGCCCGAGCCTTTGCCGAGATCAGCGAGGCCTGCTGCCTGGTAGTCTACCTTATGGAGCTCGATCATCTTGTCGATGACATTCGTGCAGAGTCTTCTGACCTGCTCTTCGCTTAGCTCCATTCCCTTGGGCAGATTGGCGCGGGGGATAACGCCCGTTAGTTTCTCCATGATGTAAAACTCACGGCCTATCAGTGATTCGTCTTTGCAGAATGCGATCATCGCCGGTACGTATGGATAAACCGGTTTGAGCTTCTGCATGACATTATATTCCCGGCCCATGTCGTGAGCGCTTTTGGCCTTGGTGCCTGCCGGTGGGCAGCGCATGATGTAGCTGGCATTGTCAAAATCGAGCTGATAGGTCAGGTTGGATGCACCGCCTTTGAACTGCCTGACTTTCATTTCGCCTTGCAGGCCGGGGATACGTTCTTTGACGAAGTTACTTACTGCGTCCGTATTGAATTCGTCCCCTGTACGGACATCTACCGCTTTGTCCAAATATTTCTCTGTTGCTTCCATACTGATCTTTTACCGTTCGTATTTCTTCAATTCTATTTTAGCTATCACACCTCTGTGCACCTCGTCCGGGCCATCGGCCAGGCGCAGCACGCGGCAGTATGCGTACATAGCTGCGAGAGGTGTATCATTACTCAGACCTTTGCCGCCGTGCATCTGCATCGCCTCGTCTATGATCCGGCACCCGATATTGGGCACTACTACTTTGATCTGTGAGACCTCACTGAGCGCGCCCATGGCCCCTACATCATCTAGTAGCCATGCAGTTTTCAGAACAAGCAATCGCGCCATGTCGATGTCTATGCGTGCATTAGCTATGATGTCGCGGTTGCCCCCGAGATTGACAAGAGGTTTTCCAAAAGCGACGCGCTCCATGGAACGCTCGATCATAAGTTTCAAAGCACGCTCAGCGGCACCGATCATACGCATGCAGTGATGTATCCTGCCGGGACCAAGCCTGCCCTGTGCTATTTCAAAACCTTTGCCCAGGCCGGCGATCACGTTGGATTTCGGTACGCGGACGTTGTTGAATGTAATTTCTCCATGACCATAAGGAGCATCATATCCGCCGAAGACAGGCAGCATCCTTTCGATTTTCACACCGGGAGTATCGAGCGGTACCAGCACCATCGAGTGTTGTAGATACTTATGTGCATTGGGATCAGACAGTCCCATGAATATGGCGATCTTGCAATTGGGATGGCCCAGGCCGGTGCTCCACCATTTGCGGCCGTTGAGTATCAGGTCATCGCCGTCTTCGGCGATGGTCGCTTTCATGTTGGTGGCGTCACTTGACGCGACTTCCGGCTCCGTCATCGCAAATATCGAACGTATGGAGCCATCGAGTAGCGGCTTGAGCCATTGTTCTTTTTGCGCCTCGCTGCCATATTTCCAGAGAACCTCCATGTTGCCACTATCCGGAGCATTGCAGTTGAATATCTCCGGAGCGATGAGTGAAAGCCCGGTCAACTCTGCTATCGGTGCATAGTCAGTATTACTAAGCCCTCCGACGCCCGGCAGAAAAAGGTTCCAAAGGCCTTCTGCTTTTGCCTTTGCCTTGAGTGCTTCGATACGGGGATCCAGCTGCCAGCTACGCCAGTCGGGATTGCCCTGCTGCGACTCATGGAGTAGCGAAGACTCCAAAGGAAGAATATGTTCATCGAGAAATTTCCGGACACGACCGGCTATTTCTTTGGATGTAGATGATTGGTTGAAATCCATTGTTGAGATGCTTTATATAAATGAACAAAATATTGCGGGCATTGGGGATTCGAAGAGGAAATAAATTTATCCTTATTTTGCCGGAACAATGAAACTCGTAAGGCCATCAGCACAATATAAGGCTTCGTTCACAGAAGCTGCCAGAGAGATCGAAGCCGAAGGACTCGGTGGATTTCTCAAGGCATCTTACGACGAAAATGATTTTCAAAAATACTGCGATACGGTCAATAACCTTGCACATGGTATCGGGCTGGCCGCAGGCAATGTAAGCGAGACGATCTTCTGGATGGTAGATGATAGCGATAACTTCATCGGGAATGTCTCTATACGCCATAGTCTGACCGATCATCTCTTTATTTTCGGAGGGCATATAGGATATATCATAGCGCCGCGCTCTCGCGGGAGGGGTTATGGCACATTGATCCTTATGCTCAGCCTTCCGGAGGCGTCGGCACTCGGACTGGATAAAGTACTAGTAACCTGCGATAACACTAATACAGCCTCAGCGCGGATAATCGAAAAGAATGGCGGTATATTTGAAAATGAAATGTACAGCGAGACGCGCAAGGTATGGAAGCGGCGGTATTGGATAGACCTCAGGCAGCGTTAAACTTTTTACAAAAGCTTATTGGCGAACAAACCTACGTAAGTGGCCAGTAGGCCGATGCCCACACTGGCCGTGACATACATAAGTGCCGGAAGTGGCTGGCCGGTCCGGAGTAGGCCTACGGTCTCATTAGAGAATGCGGAAAATGTGGTGAAGCCGCCGAGTATCCCTGTGGCCAGAAACAATCGCCACTCAGGCGTCACGGTTCCTTTGTCGGCCAGACTAAAAACTACACCGATCAAAAAGCATCCAATGATATTGACGCCCAATGTACCAAAAGGGAAATGCTCGGTGAATTTCTCTTGAATGAATTGTGACAGGAGGAAGCGGCACACACTGCCGATGAAACCACCTATCCCGATAAAAAGTATTGTCTTGCCCATAGACATGAATTTAGTTTTCTAAATCAGGCGCCATCAGCTTTTTAGGGCGGTTGGATCAGGAAGACACCATTTCCTGTATATAGTATCCGGACTAGTTGTACATCCCCTCGACCAGTTTTTCATAGCGGGATAGTATCACCTTGCGTTTTACTTTAAGGGTAGGGGTGAGCTCGCCATCTTCGATGGTCCACTCTTTGTCCAGCAGTTCAAATTTTTTGACCTGCTCCACGTGGCCGAATTCTTTATTCGTATGATCTATTTCCGCATTGATGAGGGCTTTGATCTTTTCGTTGCCGACCATCTGTTGATTGCTGTTGTAGGGTATATTGTGTTCCTTGGCCCAGGCCTGCAGATGCAGGAATGACGGCACGACCAGAGCTGTGACAAATTTCATATTATCGCCCACCAGCATCACCTGCTCTATGTAGCGCGATTCTTTTAGTTTATTCTCGATAGGGGCAGGTGCTACATATTTTCCGCCAGATGTTTTGAATAATTCTTTTTTGCGATCCGTGATCTTGAGAAATTTACCATTTACCCACTCCCCTATGTCGCCGGTGTGGAGATATCCCTCGCTGTCTATCACCTCAGCGGTGAGGTCAGGACGCTTGTAGTATCCCATCATGATGTTTGGGCCCCTGGCTAGTATCTCGCCGTCTTCGGCGAGTTTTATTTCTACTCCCGGTAGTGGCGGTCCTACTGTACCGATCATGCGCCCGCTCTCCTCTACACGTGTCACACTCAGGCCCGGAGATGCCTCACTGAGGCCGTAGCCCTCGAGCACGATCACGCCAGCTGCGCTGAATAACCTGCCCAGCCTCGCCTGTAGGGGTGCCGCTCCTGTGATGATAAATTTCACCTCACCACCGAGCGCCTCCTGCCACTTGGAAAAAACAAGTTTGCGGGCAATGGCCAATTGCAGATTGTACCAGAGTCCGAGATTTGTATTGAGCTCGTACCTATTGCCAAGGTCAAGCGACCAATCGAATAATTTCTTTTTGAAACCTGTCAGGTCATTACCTTTTTCCATGATCTTCTCATAGACCTTCTCGAGGAGACGGGGTACGGTCGCAAAAACAAAGGGATGTACTTCTTTCAAATTCTCGGCGATGGTTTCCATATTCTCCGCATAGTGGATGTATATGGCATTTTTGAGATAGGCGAAAAAGCCGATCCTCTCATAGATGTGGCTCAGTGGCAAAAAGCTCAGTGACTTTCCTCCCTCGTGGAATGGCAATATCTCATCTGTCGATTTGAGATTGCTTACCATATTGTAGTGGCTGAGCATGACACCCTTGGGATTGCCCGTAGTGCCGGACGTATAAATGATAGTGGCGAGGTCCTTTTCATTCACGGCATCTTTCGCAGACTGGACTGCGGCCGTAGGCGTGACAGCTTCTATGAGAGACTTCCAGTTTTTAGCACCTTCCACTTCGTCGAAAGTGTAGACCCCTGTGAGTGAGGGTATTTCCGGTGCGATCTGTTGTATTTTCTGGTAGAGGCCCTTGTCACCTACGAATGCGAGTTTGATCTCTGCATCTGTGAAGATGAATCTAAAATCATTGATACTCGCAGTGGGGTATAGTGGTACGAGCGTCGCGCCGATCTGCTGGCAGCCGATATCTATGAAGTTCCACTCGGGCCTGTTTGGAGCACAAAGGGCTACCTTGTCATCTTTCTTTATGCCGAGGTTGAGGAGGGCCTGACTGACCCGGTCACTGATATCTGCGACCTCTTTGAAAGTATAGGACTTCCATTTTTTTTCACCATTCTCAGTCACCTTGGATGCGAGAAATGCCTGATCGGGCCTTTCTGTAGCCTGCTGGGCCATGTAGTCAAACAGCCGTGTTATTTCCATGTTTTTATTTTAATGTGCTCCCTAAAAATAAGTAACAAAGCCAATCCGCCAATAGATTTCTTTAATAAATCAACAAACTGACATTGAGCGGCTATTTCGGCAATGTCGTTGCGCCTAGCTGGAATGGCCTTAGACGTAGTATGATAAGGATTAGTTGGCTCCGAAATTTATTGTGATATGGTATACAGCCCGACGGCATATCTGCGCGTCTATTGCATTATTAGCCTATATATAAAGCCACTACTATGAAAACGAAAATGTACTCCTTTTCTCCCCTTCTGCTGATCGCAGTGATAACTGCTGCCTCGTGCTTTTATGGAAAATATTCGGGTCAACTGATGGCTGACCTGAAGTGTATCCTGGCTCCCGGGACAATGCAGATACAAAACAAGAAAACAGATACAATGCAATCCTATATCACTGCCTATAAAAAGGAATTAAAAGAGATCAGGGACAGAGATATGGGAGGGCAAAGTACAAGCTATCCACCTGGTAGTGATCCGGAGTTATCCATGCAGCTGGAGCTCGCCGGATTGCACGTAAAGTACAACGACCTGATCAGCGATAAGGGATACAACTGGACAGAACTATACCGGCTGATGTGCGCTGCGGATGACAGCCGGGTGAACGATACTATTTGCCATAACATAGAGAAATAGACAAAGAGGAGAGCTAAAAATCTTTAATTGAATATTGTAATATATAAATATGTTTATCTCGTTTGTCATTTTGAGGTTGCTCGCCCATATTGTAGTTAGCTGCCGTCGGATATAGCGTTACAAGTGTTGCTCCGATCTACTGGCATCCGATATCTATGAAGTTTCCATTCGGGCCTGTTGGGCGCGCAGAGGGGTATCTTGTCGTCTTTTTGATGCCCAGACCGGGAGGCACCTGGCTGCCACGGTCGCTAACATCAGCGACCTCTTTGAAAATAAGACTTCCATTTCTTCACACCACCTCCGGATACCCTGGAGGCCAGCCAGCCAAATTGTAAGGATATTGTCATTAGGAAAAATGACAATAATATGACAAGTAAGATTTAAGTGCAAGATATGCCTTTAATACTTATGTATTAGTATTATTAAAATAAATTGAACAGGTAAGAGTAAATTGATTTTACACTAAACCAACATACATGATATGCGCTTCCTGACGTCTTATGGATAATGAACTTCTAAATTTATTTCCCATGAAAACGAAAATGAAATATCTGTTGCCAGCGCTTTTATCCAGTGTCCTGATGATCATATTGTACCAATGGTGCAAATCCGGTGTAGCACCTTTCTCCTGCGGCGGCCGATCATTTGTATCTCATGAAAAAAATGAGTACCAAAGCAAAAAACCGCAAGTCATCCATGACCTGATCGACTCATATCAAAGAGAAATGCACAATATTATAGCGAGAAAAAAGGCCATCGAAAAGCAAAAAAGCAACCTGGCCAGAGAGATCGCTCAAGTCAGGGCAGATACTTCCAATTCTGTCGAGGCAGGTATGAGGTTGTCTTTTCAAGAGGGTATATACGATGCCCAGTCAAGAAGAAGCCAGAAAGCTATCAACGATACAAAATTGGAAGTTGCGAAACTGCATATCATCTACAAAGCATTGGTCAGCGATAAAGGCTATAACCGGACTGAATTTGAACTACTAATGTGCCTGGCTGACAGTGAGGAAGCGGCTGATACACATTACTTTGATTTTTTGCGGTAGTGATCAGATCTCAATGAAAGCCAAAAAATCTTAATTAAATGTTGCAACATCTATTTTTATGTTTACCTTTGTCCTGTCCAAATCACAAAACAAGAAAAACATGAAAAAGCTATTTGTCTTATTTACTGGCTTGTCGCTCACGGCGGCAGCTACTGCGCAGTCCTGGGGAATCGATAATGCCCACTCTTCTGTCAACTTTGCTGTAACACATATGGTGGTGTCTGAAGTAAACGGGAACTTCAAAGATTTCACCGCTGATGTCAAATCAGAGAAACCTGATTTCAGCGACCTGTCTACGACTTTTACGATCCAGACCGCATCTGTCAATACGGACAACGAGAACCGCGATAAGCACCTGAAAGGTGAAGATTTCTTCTTTGCCGAAAAGTTCCCCACCATTACATTTAAGAGCAGCTCGGTCAAAAAGGTCAATGACAAAAACCTGGAGCTCGCTGGAGACCTGACACTGAGAGGAGTGACCAAAAAGGTCAAATGGGATGTAAAGTACAACGGTACCATCAAGGATGCCAAGGGCGTGAGTCATGCGGGATTTAAGGCGACTACGACGATCAATCGAAAAGACTATGGAGTATCGTGGAATAAAACGCTCGATGCAGGTGGCGTGACAGTGAGCGATGAAGTCGCTATCACCGTCAATGTAGAGCTCAAAAGCAAATAAATTTGGGTTTGGTTATACTGAAAAGGGATGCGGAAGTATCCCTTTTCTATTGTAGCCGGCTTCACATTTGATTTTCGTTCCTCGGGCAGGTACTTAGCCGAAATGTACTCTGATTATGTTTTTATTAGATTCAATTTATTAGTTTAGCAATCATGGGTACATTGGAAGAGATCATTAAGCAGAAGAAATTTACGGATGAATATCACAAAGCATTTGTGGGCATCTCATACCTGTATAATATCATCGACTATACACAGCAGAAATTATTCAAGGAGTATGATATCACTCCGCAACAGTATAATGCCCTCAGGATACTGCGCGGGCAGCATCCCAAGCCAGCTACAGTCGGGCTCATCAAGGAGCGCATGATCGACCGCAATAGCGATGCATCGCGCATCGTGGAGCGCCTGAGAAAGGCCGGGCTGGTAGAGCGTGTCACCTGTGAAAATGACAGGAGAGCCGTGGATATCCTGATCACTGAGAAAGGCCTCGGCCTGCTCAAAAGGATGGATAACGTGGTGGCGGAAATACAGGAACCGCTAAAAACTCTTGATAAAAAGGAGATCACAGAGCTCAATGAACTGTTTGATAAGATGCTGGCGAGATGGATCGAAGCCGGACACTATTGATCCGGATCCGCACATTCTTTAGCTTTATTTAAAGACCGGAGCTGTATTAAGCAGCATCCAGTACATCCCCAGGTCTGCTACGGCCTTGGAGAAAGAGTCAAAATCGACCGGCTTTACTATATAGCTATTGACACCTAACTCATAGCAGGCCTTCACATCCTGATTTTCTTTGGATGAAGTGAGGATCACTACTGGAATGGATTTGGTCTTATCATTGGCCTTGATCTGGCGGAGTATCTCTATGCCGTCTACCCTTGGCAGCTTGATATCAAGCAATATCAGCTTAGGCAGCCCTGACAAGTGATCTTTGTATTTGCCCCGCTCAAAAATAAAATCGAGTGCATCGGCACCGTCATCTATATGATGGAGATTGTTAGCGAAGTTATGCTTCTTAAGCCCGCGTATGGTCAATTCAGCTTCATAAGGATTGTCCTCGATAAGAAGAATTTCTACTGATTTGCTTTCCATTTTTTTATATGATTTGATATGTAAATATAGTGCGTCTATTTGGGAATAGTGAAGTAAAAGGTAGCTCCCTGGTCCAGCTTAGCTTCTGCCCATATGCGTCCTTTATGTTTTGAGATGATCCTGCTGACGAGTGCCAGGCCTACTCCGGTGCCCTCATAGTCAGAAGCTTTGTGCAAACGCTGGAATACGCCGAATAGTTTGCCGGCAAATTCCATTTCAAAGCCCACTCCGTTATCCCGGATAAAGTACATGATATCCGTGGGGGTGTCTTTCCATCCGATCTCTACGACAGGTTTGCTCCTGGACCTCGAATATTTGAGGGCATTGGAGATCAGGTTGATCCATACCTGCTGGATCAGATGCTCATCACAGTTGCAATTGCTAAGCGATTCCACGCGAATCTCTGCCGGAAAATAAGGATCGAATACTTTGAAATTTTCTATGACATGCTCGACCAGGGTATTCATATTTATTTCTCTCAGGATCAGGTCCTGGCGGCCTATCCTGGAGAAATTAAGCAAATCGTCTATCAGCAGCCCCATCCGCTGTGCATTGCTGCGGATGGTCTCTACAAATCGTTTACCCTCACTGTTTAGCTGCTCGGTATGCTCCTCGGATATGATCTTGGCAAAGCCATCAATGATCCTGAGCGGCGCCCTGAGATCATGTGATACCGAGTAGGAGAATGATTCAAGCTCTTTATTGGCCGTATGCAGTTCTTCTATTTTTTTCTCCAGATCGGTATTGAGCTGCAGGATGTTTTTCTCGAACTTTTTTCTCACAGTGATATAATATATCACTGCCACCATACATGCAGCCAGCAAAAGTGCTATCACACCAAATACGAGTGCTATGGAGAAATCGAATTTGCGTTTGTCGCTTTCCGTTTTTTCTTTTCGCGATGCCAGAAAGGATTCTTCGGTCTGGGCTATCTCCGCTCCTATCCTACGTATGGGAACAAAGCTCAGGCGGCTCGCTGTAGTGAAATCGTCCAGGGCCTGCGCGTCAAGTTTATGATTTTCATATAGGGCCAGGTATTTTTTGACCAGTGCCTCTCTTGCATCGGCATATATCCTGAGTGAGTCTATCCGCTTTTGTTGATCTGCATTGTCCTTGGTCAGCTCTTTCAGGTGCGTAATACGCGGCACCAGATTTTTGATGGCATTGTGATAAGGCTCCAGCAGAGCAGGGTCACCTGTGGTGATATAGCTGCGGACAGCCAGCTCCTGAATAGTGCTCAGCGTCTTGGCATTCAGTTTCAGCACCTCATTGGTATGGTCCACCTCACGAGAGGATTCGTAGTATGATTTGTTGTTTCGATAATTGACCGCGCCAAGGAGGACTATGGCCACAATAATGATCAGGAAAAATCCAATAAGGCTTCTCTCAAAAGATAACTTCATAGACGCATTTTTTTGATCCTCGGTCTGCGTTTGACAAGGCCTTTACCGAAAGGCAATATATCAGGATCGTCACTGTTTAAGGTAATTGATAATTTTCTTAGTGGGGTGGAATTATATTAAAACTAGTAATTGTTTCAGCAAAATGTTAAAGTGATGGATGGATTTAGATAAATTCATTCATTACGTGTTGGATATCAGTATTTTATTTTTAACAATAGCAATGTTGTAACGTTTATCGTCTTGCTTATTTTGCTAGCCCGGTCCTGTACCTTGCGAAGGCGCCGAGGGGCAATTTTTTTTGATACTTATCCTGAAGGTACAATTCACCTATTTCGGGGTTTTGAGAGCGGCCGGAGGAGCGGACGAGATTTTCGAGTATCATGGAGGAAAAGCCCAGGGAATAGGCGTTTAATATCAGGAAGTGCTCATTGGGATCTAGCATTTCCAGTACGAGCTTCATCATTTCATTTATATTATCCTCGAGTTTCCACTTCTCTCCTGTAGGCCCATGGCCAAAGGCGGGCGGATCGAGTATAATGCCATGATATTTATTGCCGCGTTTGACCTCGCGCTTTACAAATTTCAATGCATCCTCTATCACCCACCTGATATTATCGAGGCGGCTGAGTTGCATATTCTCATTGGCCCAGTTGACGACCTGCTTGATAGAGTCGAGGTGTGTGGTCTCCGCACCTGATGCGCGTGCTGCCAGGGATGCCCCGCCGGTGTAGGCAAAAAGATTAAGGAATTTAGGCTTTTCTACCTTGAGTGCAGATATACTTTCTGAGATATACTCCCAGTTGACCGCTTGCTCGGGAAAAATCCCTACATGCTTGAATGAAGTGAGCCCAAGGCGGAAGCGGATCGTTTCACTGCCTGCTGCTTTGCCTTTCAGTTGGTATTCTACCTGCCACTGATCTGGTATATCCTTGAGTTTTTTCCAATCGCCCGAGGAACTCGACTTCGATATGAATCTCACATGGGCTTTGGCTTCCCATTGACTCATATTTTGCTCAGGATCCCACACGGCTTGCGGTTCGGGGCGTATGGTTATGTATTTGCCGAAGCGCTCCAGCTTCATAAAATGGCCTGAGTCGATCAGTTCATAATCCGGAAAATGTGTCGGGGTGAGGGAAAGGATTTCAGACATTGGAATAATTGTATGCGACACCAAAAGTAAAAAAGATGAGATATAGCCGGAGGGAAATTATCACCTCACCCCGTCATGCTGGATGAGCGGCACGACATACTCCAGCAGCTGCCTGACAGAATCCTCTACGGTCTGGCCTTTGGTCATGATCTCCAGTGCGGGATGTGCCGGTACCTCGAAGGGTGCATTGATCCCCGTAAAATCCTTTATTTCGCCTTTCCTGGCTTTGGCATAAAGGCCCTTCACGTCCCTCCTCTCGCACTCTGCGAGTGGTGTATTGATATATACTTCGATGAAATCATTTTTGCCGATGATAGATGCCGCTGCTTGCCTCATCTCTTCCATGGGACTCACGAATGAGCAAATGGTGACGATGCCGCTATCGAGAAAAAGCCTGGCCGTCTCTGCTATCCTGCGGATGTTTTCCTTCCTGTCATCGGGACTGAAACCGAGATTATTATTTATGCCCGCCCTCACATTATCCCCGTCGAGGATCATGGTGATATGGCCCATTTCAAATAACACGCGTTCGACCCCTTTGGCTATTGTGGTCTTGCCACTGCCGGAAAGTCCTGTGAGCCAGACCACTTTGGAGCGTTGCTGCAGGAGCCACTCTTTATTGTGCCGTGATACGAACTGATCGAATGAAGGATGAATATTTCTCTCGGATTGTGTCATGCGTGAATAATAATGGCTACCGTGGTCAAAGTCAAATCAAAGTCTTGAAAGTAATACCAAATACATAGATAAACAATTCGCTTATTGTTTTTTAGTCATTTTAAGCCAGGGATTATTTCATTTAGCCGAAAGACAGTCCAGTGCTATCGCGCTGGTCAGTCCTACAGATACCATCAGCGCCTGCTCATCTATATCAAAAGTAGGTGTATGAATGGCAGATGTGATGCCCCTGGCCTTATTGGCCACACCGATACGGTAGAAGCAGGCAGGAACGAGCTGCGAATAGTAAGCGAAATCCTCTGCACCCATGCGGATAGGCAGGTCATGTATATTTTCTGCCCCGAGATAATCCTGCGCGATGCTTTTTGTTTTTGCGGTCAGGGTTTCATCATTGGTCAACACGGGATAGCCTTTCAGGATATTGACCTCGCAGTCAGCTCCGTACCTTTTCGCGATGTCTTTACAGACAATGGTCATGTCCTGGTGGATCTTATTCCTGATATCCTCATCGAAGCAGCGTAGTGTGCCTGCGAGCTCTGCTTTCTCAGGTATGACATTGGTAGCGCCATCTGCGATTATTTTGCCAAAGGATAAAACCGTAGGCACATTCATGTCAGTGAACTGCCGCAGCGCAAGCAATATTTCTGCTGAGACGATTAGCGGTGAGATGAACTGTGAGGGCTGTGCTGCATGTCCCCCTTTGCCTTTTACCGTCAGGTATATTTCATCGGCAGATGCCATAAACTTGCCCGGCCGAAATCCTACCTGTCCCGCCTCCAGCTCCGGGTGAACGTGCAGCCCAAATATGGCTTCGACTTTGGGGTCCTGCATCACGCCGGCTTCTATCATAGCATTAGCGCCGCTGGGCATTTTCTCTTCGGACGGTTGAAAGATCAGTTTGACGGTACCTTCCCACTCGTTTTTGAGTTCGGAGAGTATCATCGCTGCGCCGAGCAGATTAGACGTATGCATATCATGGCCACAGGCGTGCATCACGCCGGGGTTCTGCGATCTATATGCAGTTTGGTTTTGCTCCTGTATGGGCAGGGCATCCATATCCGCACGGAGGGCTATACATCTTTTGTCAGGATTTTTCCCTTTGATCAGGCCTACGACTCCCGTTTTGGCGACGCCAGTGGTGAACGGAATATTTAGTTTCTGTAATTCTGCAGCGACGAGAGCGGCGGTATTATTCTCCTGATAGGAGAGCTCTGGGTGAGCATGTATCTGCCTGCGTATCTCTATGACCCGCGGGTGGAATTTTTCTGCCAGTTGTTGGATCTTGTATTTCATACTATGGCGGCACGACTTTTTAGCGCAGCCGTACCTTGTCTCTGACTACAAAGGCGCCCGGGTATTTTTTGATCACGTCATTGAGTTTCTCATATGCCTGGAGCCGTGAGGCGAAGTCACCTATACGGAGTTTGTAGTATGGCTGCTCATACTCGACATAGGCCCTGTCACTTGGGAAGTCCTTGTATACTTTAGCTTTATTGTTGTAGACCTCCTGACGGTCATTGCTAAAAGATATCTGGAGGCGGTAGCCGTCAGCGAGATCATTCTTTTTGCTATAGAGCTTGTAGATATCCATCAGCTCGGCGATCCGAGGCTCCTGATGGTAGGTGACATTCTCATTCTGCGCACTGGAGGCCAATGCGATAAAAAGGAATGCGATGAACAGTGAACTTCTCATGATCTATTCAGTTACTATTTTGACACCCTGAGAGGTGCCGATGCGGTCTGCGCCTGCCTCTATCATGGCCAGCGCGGTAGCTTTGTCCCTGATGCCTCCAGATGCCTTTATCTTGATGTGCTTGGGCAGGTGGGCACGCATGAGTTTGATATCTTCTACGGTAGCACCTTTATCTATCATCCCTGTAGAGGTTTTGACGTAGTCTACATTGAGCTTCGCGCAGAGCTCGCAGCCGAGGATGATCTGCTCTTTGGTCAGGAGACCTGTTTCCAGGATGACCTTTAGTTTGCCACCCCTGAGCTGGACTATGGTGCCGGCACTGGTCAGTTCATTTTTGAGGTAGTTGTAGTCACCGGCTTTGAGCGCGATGATATTGATCACCATGTCGATCTCTGAGGCCCCCTCATCGATAGCACGGCGCGCTTCTTCAACCTTAGCCGGTGTAGCGGCGTATCCCATGGGGAAACCTACTACCGTAGCGATATTGATCTTGGTATCGCGCAGCTGATTTTTGCACTCACGGATCCAGTAGGGTGGTACGCATACCGCCGCAAAACCATATTCCTTGGCCTCATCGCAGAGTTTAGTGATCTCCTCCTTGCTGGTGTCAGCCTTGAGTATGGTGTGGTCTATTTTGGACGCGAGATTCATTTGATAAAATGAAGATATGGATAAATTTATATTTACAGATATGCTGCTGAGATAATTCATGTTTTTGAAGCATCTATTTCATAATACAAAGAGCAAACGAGCGTTAGGTAGCTATTGAAAACAGCCTTACCTATATCCTTTTTGATATTTTCTTACACGCAGCTCATTGCCGGTCTATGATGACATCGGGCAAAAAGTGAGAGATGTTTCTTTTGATAGCTCAGGTATTCCTGTCAGAGTAGAATCGGATGATCTGGCGGCAGGTATTTATTTTATAAAGATACTGGACCAAGGGAACCGACACGCGGAGGCTAAGAAAATAAGTGGTAGTTCACTAGTTCACTTTACTCCGGTCAATTCTTTTAATGTCCGGGCATTGTTAAGCCCATTCATGCCCATCGTATTATTGAAGAAAGCCCAAATGGTATGACCTTCTTTGGACCATGCTTTTATTTTACCGGCATATTCTTTTAGCATTTCATCCGAATAGCATGATGAGAAAAGTGTCGTGGGACCGTGAAAGCGCAGATAAATGTTTTTAGTAGCATCGGATTCGGCATAGGGGTAGCCCACGCCGGATTGCGAGATGACGAGGGCTATATTGTTTTCTCTGAGCATGGTGAGTGGAAGGCCTTCAAACCAGGATATATGCCGGGCTTCAAGCACAAATTCATATCCGGAATAATCCCTTTTAAAAACGTCAAAGAGATGGCTGACCACGTCTTCTTTGAATGAAAGGGATGGCGGCAGCTGGAGGAGGATCGGTCCTAGTTTAGCTTTGAGTGGCTCGAAGGCAGTGAAGAATTTCTCCAATGGCTGCTCGGGGTCTTTGAGCCTTTTCATCTGAGTGAGGAAGCGGTTCATCTTGGGACAAAAGCGAAAATCTGCGGGGACTTTATTTGCCCAACCCTCCACTGTGGCGGCTCGGGGAGTGGTATAAAAGCTGCTATTGATCTCGCTAACATCAAATGACTCGGCATAAAATGACAGGTAGTCAGCAGGCTTCATCTTATCAGGATAAAAGGGGCCGCGCCAGTCACGGTAACTAAAACCTGAGGTGCCGATGTGGATCTTGCCTTTTTTTGTCATGTTTATCGTAATGCTAATTGAATGCCAAAAGGGTATAGCAGTTTTAGCGTTCCCAACATGGAAAGACGTTTTACTATGCTACTGGCTCACCTCCAAACCTCCTGAAGGAGGCTTTAGTACATTGCATATTTCTCTGGTGACAGGCAGTGAGGGAAAGTTTATATTCGCAGATCAAATTATAATAATGCTCGGCCTCAAACTACCTACCGATCCACGCTGGGTCAATCTTGCGGAAAAATCTATCGAGGATATCCTGACGGATCATGCCTACTGTGAGCAGAAGGCTACGTCAACCAATATATCGTTGATACAAAACTATCCTGAGTATGAGGAGATGGTAGACGCTGTAGTGCCGATCGTGACAGAAGAATGGGGGCACTTCAAGATGGTGCTGGACCAACTCAAAAAACGTGGCCTCAAACTCGGTCCCCAGCGCAAGGATATTTATGTGAACGAGTTGATGAGCTTTGTTCAGAAAGGAGGTAACAGGAAACAGTCGCTGACGGACAAGCTGCTATTCAGCGCGATGATAGAGGCGAGAAGCTGCGAACGGTTTAAGCTGCTATCCAAAGAAGTGAACGATGAGGAACTGAGAGAATTCTATAAAAGGCTGATGGTTAGCGAGGCTGGACATTATAAGTTATTCCTTGACCTTGCCATATCAATAAGCGGCGAAAAGCATGTAGAAAAGCGCTGGCTGGAATGGCTGGACTATGAGGCGGAGATCATGCAGAAGATAGAGCTCAGGGGTGACAGAATGCATTAGTAATTGACAATGAACAATTGACAACTAAAATTCTTTCCAGTTATCAATTATAAATTCTCCATTGTCAATTATTCACTAACTCTTATATCCTTCACCATCAACTGCAGTGATATTTTATCATTCCATTCATTTTCTTCTATCTGGTAGCAGAGGTCGAATGCGTTGTCTTTGACCATGGGGAATTTATAGCCTAAGCCGAATCCTATGCCGTCTATATTATCTCCCCGACCTCTGCGGATAGAGAATTTAATGTGCTCCTCTTTGAGGACTTTGCTCCATTTGCTGTCGCGGAGTTTTCTTGATAGGAAAACAGGTTTCATATTGCCGGGGCCAAAGGGAGCCATCTGGCGGATGATGTTGTAAAATTTCTGGTCGATATCATCCGGTGAGATTTCCGCATCGATCTCCTGAACGGGGATCAGCTGCTCCGGTGTGATGCGTTCCTGAACTATTTTCTCAAAGGCATCTGAGAAGTCCTGTACCTTGTCGGGGAGCATAGTGAGGCCAGCGGCATACTTGTGACCGCCGAACTGGATGAGGTGTTCGCGGCATTCATAAATAGCTTCATACAGGTCAAAGCCCTTTACAGAGCGACCGGAGCCTGTGACCTTGCCATCTGATAGGGTGAGGACGATAGTGGGTTTGAAATAATTCTCGATGAGGCGGGAGGCGACGATTCCGATGACTCCTTTGTGCCAGCCATCGTAGTATAGTACGGTCGATCTGCGTGCGAGCATCACCTCATCTGTGGCTATCATATCGAGCGCCTGTTCGGTGATAGACTTGTCGAGTTCTTTGCGTTCGTGATTGAGCCGGTCGAGGACATCGGCATGCTGATCGGATGCGAGATCTTCTTCTGTGCAGATGAGCAGCTTGACGGCAAACTTGCCATCGGCTATGCGGCCGGCTGCATTTATGCGCGGACCGATGATGAATACGATGTCTGAAATATCGAGGCGCTTATACAAGGTGGCAACCCCTATCAGTGCTTTGATACCTGCGCAGGGAGATGTGTTTATTCTTTGCAGGCCGTGATAGGCGAGTATGCGATTCTCACCAGTGATAGGGACTATATCGGAGGCGATACTCACACAGACGAGATCAAGATAGTAGTACACCTTTTCTAAGGGTATGCCCTGCTGCTGTGCAAATGCCTGTATCAATTTAAAACCAATGCCACAGCCGCTGAGCTCTTTGTATGGATAGGGGCAGTCTTCCTGTTTAGGATCGAGAACGGCCACTGCTGCAGGTGCTTCGGTGCCTGGTGTGTGGTGATCACAGATGATGAAATCGATGCCCCTGGAGCTGGCGTAATCGACTTTGTCATTTGACTTGATACCGCAGTCGAGCGCGATGATGAGGGTGAAATTATTTTCCGCAGCGTAGTCTATGCCTCGTGTCGAGATGCCGTAACCCTCTATGTAGCGGTCAGGGATATAGTAGTCGATATTGGGGTAAATAGTCAAAAGAAAACTATAGACGAGCGCTACTGAGGTCGTGCCGTCTACATCATAGTCTCCGTAGATAAGTATCTTCTCTCCATTGCTGATGGCGTCGGTGATGCGGTTGACTGCATTGGGCATGCCTTTCATCAGAAAGGGGTCGTGAAGCGAATCAAGCGAAGGGCGGAAAAATGCTTTGGCCTCGTCATACGTCTCTATACCGCGCAGGGCGAGGATGCGACACAGGGCGGGATGAACTTTCAGCGACTGATAGAGGTCAGCGACTTTGTTCTCATCTGCAGTACGAAGAGACCAGCGTTTTTCTAATCGGGGCAAGAAGTAATTGTTTTGATAGAGCTAATGTGCTGATTTTTGATGAGAGAAAACACAATTAATTTTACCCGCTAAAAGCGCGAAACGTGCAAAGTGAAATTAATAAACAAGCTACTCTTATATTATCTCAATAAGACAAAGCTTCCCTCTTTCTTTACATCCCTCATCCGGCCGGGAGAACTGCTATCAGGTAAGTTCACGACTATGAAATAGGTATATGCCTCTCCGGGTTGCGGTTCTCCGTTATATTTTCCGTCCCAGCCATGGGTTGGATCATTGTAGATCTGTTGTCCCCAGCGGTTGTATACTTTAAATTCTCTCACAAGGCCATTGCTTTGACCAACGAAAACCGGGTAAAACAGATCGTTTTTACCGTCTCCGTTTGGTGTGAAGGCATTGGGCATAGCAAAGGAATTTTCAAAGACATAAATACACTGCTGGGTCGTATCGCTACAACCTGCATTGGAAGATGCTATGAGTCTGATACAGTAATCGCCTGAAGCAGTAATAGGAAGGACAGTGTCCCTGAGCAAGGTGATCAGCTGGTTATTTAACAGCCAAAAGACGCTATCCGTATTGATCGACGTATTGATCACACTGATGATGCCTAAGGGTATGGAATCGCCGACCGGTTCTATAGAAAAACCTGCAACTGGCCTCGGTGCTAAAGTGATCGTCAAAGCAACGATACTATCGCAGCCCGCAGGTGTGACCAGTGTATCCATGTATGTGCCGGCAGTAGATATGGTCCTGCCGTCAAATAATACACTATCGCCATTGCAAATCGTTTGAGCAATATTGCCTACAGGTCTGACCAGGACCGCGACCGCCAGGACCACTATACTATCACATCCCGAAGCGGCGGTCAGTGTGTCGCTATATACGCCTGCCGAACTGATCACCTGACCTGCAAAGGAGGTATTGCCCCCAAAGCAGATGACTCTGGTCACCTGGGTAATTATGGCGGGACTAGTGACGGTGAGTATCACTATACTATCGCAGCCCGGCCCCGGCAGAGTGTCGCGATATACACCGGGTGATGTAATGATCTGCCCGTGGAAGGATAAGCTGCCCCCCGGGCAAATGCCCTGACTGATATTGGTCACGGGAGGCTGAGAAGCGGAGACTGTAAGGACGACCACGCTATCGCAGCCGGATAAAATAGAAAAAGTATCCTGATAGGTACCCGGTGAGGAGATGACATGGCCTCCAAAAGTAATGCTGCCCCCGGGACAAATATTCCCGCTGATATTGGTAAATATCACAGACTGCACACTGACCGTCAAACGGACTATGCTGTCGCAACCGCCCGCTGAGGTCAGCGTATCACTGTACACGCCTGCGGTAGAAATGACCTGGCCATGAAATACAGTACTACCTCCGGGACAGATACTCTGAGCGATATTTCGAACAATGGGTGGTGAGGCTGTGACGGTCAAAGTCAGCAAGCTATCGCATCCGGTAATGCTATGAATGGTATCCCGATAAATACCGGGGCCATGCACCGTGATGGCTCCGAAGACAAAGCTATCGCGGGGGCAGATGGTCCGTGATACAGAAACACGTTTGAGCTGGGACGTGGAAATGTGATAATGCAAGGTGTCTACGATCCCGCAGGACCCTGATACTGCTACGGCATAAGATGTGGCCGTGGCAGGATAAAAGACAACGTGTAATGAGTCAAGGACATGAGCTGTCGCGGATGGTGTGACTGATAGTATATGCCCGCCGGAGATAGTGAGATGAGCGGAGTCTCCGGTGCATAACACGCTATCGGCGAGATAGGCAGATATCGGTGATGCAAAAAATGAAGAATGGAGGCAAGCAGTATCGGCTACAAATTTCCACATATCACTATATATATTCCATGGCACTCCCATGCCACCCCACATCCAGAGAGTGCCTGCATTGTCTACCCACATGCAGACCCCGCCTTTGCCGGGAGGCGTAGTGCTGGCAGAGCCCACTCCTAAAGTGCCATAGTTGCCGAGATTATTTAAGCTGTTAGAGCCACTTACCCATGTCCATTGACTGGTCTGGGCATTAAAATTCCAAAGGTCATCGAATACACTTTCCGATTGGTCAAAACCTCCGAATGTCCAGAATACATTGGAGCATCCATTGCTCTGGGCTGTCCGGTTCTCAAATCTCGAAGGTGGGGTAGCGCCGGCGCCGGGGACGCAATAGCTGGAATAAAGTCCGGGGTTATTGGGAGAACTGGAACCCGCGACCCAGGTCCAGCGATTATTCGAAGTATTATATTTCCAGGTATCATTCACCGCATTGCCCTGAGAATATCCGCCGAAAATATAGAAGTTGTCATTGGCATCGACCCAACGGGTATAAGTACCGCGAACGGGGGGAAGGTTTGATGCCAGTTCTACACCCATAGTACCAAAACTGGCCGGCGTAAGCCCTCCCTGAGGGCCCGACATCCATATCCAGTTATTGGTGCCGATGTCAAATTTCCACATATCATGAAAGCCCATTCCTCCGCCATCTATACCGCCAAAAGTCCAAAGCGTTCCGTCTGCTTTGACCCAGGCTGTATTGCATTCGCTTCT
>JAOQAO010000079.1 GCA_025963485.1 Bacteroidota bacterium
TTGATCATCTTCTGCCGCGGTGGTAATTTTGCGTTTGCCATAGTGTTGGGATTGTTTGGGTGAAACGATATAGAACTGTAACGCTGCAAGACGCGAGAAGTAACATCTGAAATAAATAAAGGCTGACAATCAACCGGGAAAACCTGCGAGCCGCAATCAGACATCTGGTTTTTCGTTATATCTGTTTATCCCTATTTGAAGGATTTTCCAGAAATCCCGGATTTAATGCCCAAAAATCCACCTAATTGGGCCTAAAAGTGATTGGTTTCAACGCTTTTCATGCAAAATGTGCTTTACATTTTTATCTTTGCCGACCAAATCAAAAAATAAACATTAGAAAAAATCAGTATGGAAAACCTCATTTACATTTTACCAGTGTTCGGCATCGTCGGCTTGGTTTATATGTTATTGCTTAGAAACTGGGTCGTCAAACAGGACGCAGGTAATGAAAAGATGACAACCATCGCCCGCTATATAGCTGAAGGCGCTATGGCATTCCTCAAAGCAGAATACCGCATACTCTTCATATATGTGATCGTAGCCGGATTTGCATTGGGTGTACTTTCACAGATGGTGGTGACCTCTCACTGGCTTATCGTAGTCGCCTTTGTGATCGGAGCGTTTTTCAGCGCCCTCGCCGGTTTTATCGGAATGAATGTGGCTACCAAGGCAAACGTGAGAACAACCCAGGCTGCACGTACGAGCCTCGCCAAGGCGCTCAAAGTGTCATTTGCCGGAGGTACGGTGATGGGACTGGGTGTAGCCGGCCTGGCAGTCGTTGGGCTCTGCTCATTGTTTATTTTCTTCTTCCACTATTTCATGGGTGGTAATATCAATAATGGCGGACCAGAGATGATGAAGAAGGTACTGGAAGTACTGGCTGGCTTCTCCGTAGGAGCTGAGTCTATAGCACTCTTCGCACGTGTGGGTGGCGGTATCTATACCAAGGCTGCTGACGTGGGCGCTGACCTCGTAGGTAAAGTAGAAGCTGGTATCCCGGAAGATGATCCTCGTAATCCTGCGACGATCGCGGACAACGTGGGTGACAACGTAGGTGACGTAGCGGGTATGGGAGCGGATCTGTTTGGCTCTTATGTAGCTACCGTCCTCGCATCTATGGTACTGGGCAACTTCCTCATTGGCGACAATCCGGGCCTTACAGTTTTCGGTGGCATCGGTCCTATCCTGCTTCCTATGACCATCGCAGCGCTTGGTATTATTGCCTCTATCGTTGGCGCCTTCTTCGTTACGATCAAGGACGACAAGAGCGCAAACACAGACACCGTACAGAGCGCCCTCAATCGCGGCAACTGGGTTTCTATCATTATTGCACTCATTACCTCTTACTTCCTTATTAAGGTCATGCTTCCTGAGACGATGAAGATGACCATGTTCACTGACGGCGACTTCGCCAAGACGCCCGTTGACATTTCATCTATGCGCGTATTCTGGGCAGTGTGCGTGGGTATGTTTGTAGGCGCAGCGATCTCCTTTATCACAGAGTACTACACAGGCCTCGGCAAAAAACCAGTCAACGATATCGTTCAGAAGTCAGGCACTGGTGCTGCTACCAATATCATCGCAGGTCTCGGTACCGGTATGCTTTCCACGTTCTTCCCTGTGCTTTTATTTGCAGGCGCTATCTGGGCTGCTTATGCACTTGCTGGTTTCTACGGTGTCGGTATTGCAGCATCAGCTATGATGGCGACGACTGCTATGCAGCTGGCGATCGATGCCTTCGGTCCTATATCTGATAATGCAGGTGGTATCGCAGAAATGAGCGAACTGCCGGCTAACGTACGCGAGAACACAGACATCCTCGACTCAGTGGGAAATACAACAGCAGCTATCGGCAAAGGCTTCGCTATCGCTTCAGCGGCATTGACAGCTCTTGCGCTCTTCGCTGCTTATGTGACTTTCACGGGTATACGCGGCATCAACATATTTGACGCTAAGGTGCTTGCTGCCCTCTTCGTAGGCGGTATGATACCGGTAGTATTCTCTGCTCTCGCTATGAACTCCGTAGGCAAGGCAGCGATGGACATGGTGAATGAAGTTCGCCGCCAGTTCCGCGAAATACCGGGTATCCTCGAGGGCACCGGCCAACCGGAATATGGTAAGTGTGTAGAGATCTCTACTAAGGCCGCTCTTCGCGAGATGATGCTTCCGGGGGTTCTTACTATCCTGACTCCGATCCTGATCGGTCTGACTATGAAAGCCGAGGCATTGGGTGCTTATATGGCTGGTGTGACTGTGAGCGGTGTGATGTGGGCTATCTTCCAGAATAACGCAGGCGGTGCATGGGATAATGCGAAGAAATCTTTTGAAAAAGGCGTAGACATCGGTGGAGAAACATTCTACAAGAAATCGGAGCCGCACAAGGCAGCCGTGGTAGGTGATACTGTCGGTGATCCATTCAAGGATACCTCTGGCCCGTCTATGAATATCCTTATCAAGCTCACTTGCCTCGTAGGCCTGACACTGGCTCCGCTACTGGCTAAAGAGCACACTACTACTAAGATCGAAAAGGTAATAGAAACAAAGATCGTCACCAGCGATAAAAACGGTGCTACAGATACAGTGACCAGCACCAATTATGATACTACTGTTGTGAAAAGATAAACTCAATTGATATTGATGAAAGCCGCCTCGGTTAAACCGTGGCGGCTTTTTTATTGCTGCAAAGTTCCGCGTGGAACTTTGGTTTTGGCGGGAGGTAATTCGCAAACAATTTTTTATACCTTTAGGTCAACTAAACTTCAACTAATAATGAAAAAGATCACACTTACACTTGGATTAATAGCCTGCCTTGCAATCACTGCCTCAGCGCAGATCACTGTATCAGGTGTTACTTTTCCCGGCACGATGAAAGCAGGCGCCAATAACCTTGTACTCAATGGAGCGGGTACCCGTGTCAAAATGATGATGGATGTCTATGTAGCGGGCCTGTACGTAACTGCAAAAGGCACTAACGGAGATGCCATCAGCAAGTCGGGCGATATGTCCGTAGTACGCCTGCACATCACCTCCGGCCTTGTCACCTCGGACCGTATGGTTGATGCTGTGAAGGACGGCTTCCAGAAATCTACAGGTGGTAATACGGCGCCTATACAGGCCAAGATAGATCGTTTTGTGAAGCTTTTCTCACTGGAGCCGATCGTCAAGGGCAATGAGTTTGATATGGTGTATGAGCCGGGAAAAGGTGTGACGATCTCAAAAGGTGGCAAACTGCTCGACACGATAGATGGCCTGGATTTCAAAACCGCACTTTGGGGCATCTGGCTGGGTAATGATCCGGTAGATAAAGGCCTCAAGGCTGGTTTGCTCGGTACTCCAAAATAGTATATCGCGAAACAATATTTGGAAAGGCTGTCCTAATGGACGGCCTTTTTATTTGTGCTATTGGATCGGCTGCTCTTTGCGCCTTTCACCGTAGAAGGAATTGCTGGTCTTAGTATAGATGTTAGCCAGATAGATGAGCAGTAATTGCAATGGCAATCTTGCATATAATATCCAGACAGGAATTTCCGGCCACTTATCATGTGCTATGGCCATATAAATATTGGCCGGAAAGATCGCCAGCAATAAAAAGATCAATCCAAATGCCGCTAGTCTGCGTGTGGCAGGTATCATCAGTCCCAGTCCGCAGGCCGCCTCGGCCACTCCGCTGATGTATATCATAGCGAGTGGATACGGCAGGTAGCTCTCTACCATTCTGAGATATGGATCAGGATGCCAGAAATGGTTGATGCCTGCTACGATGTAGACAGCACCCATGAAGTAGAGAAATACCTTCTTTATTATTTCTGCTTTTGTGTGATGGTGGATGGGTTGTTGTGATTCCATTTTTATAAGGGCTGGTGTTTGTTTTTATAAATAAGGAAACCTGCTGAGATCCCTGCTCTGATGAAAAATAAACTTTGCTGAAAGTAAACATTATATGGATCGGATCCATAATATCCCACTTGCGCAAAGAGACCGGCAAATGGCGTGCCCCATATTCTATAGGAGCCGGTCAGCGTGATATTCATTCGTTTAGTGATGTCATAGATCGCTACGTTTTGAAGGTTTTGCAGCGGACCGCTGCGATAGGGCACATCCCAGATATATTCCATATCCACCCATATCCGGAACCGTTCCCGTTTCTCCGGTTGGTACATGGGCAGGAACCTGTGTTCATAGCTGTTGTAGATACCTCCCTGGTATACCGGTGCATAGATCCAGCCGAACTGCAGCTGTGTCCGGTATTTGCCATACATACTATTGGCACAAAGCGTGCTGTCCAAAAACTGTCGTGGATATATCGTGAGTCCGGCTTTCCAATATAGATTCGATGAAGTATATAATACCCGGTTGTATCTGCTGTGATTGATCTTTTTAGTGGTGTCGATGGGTATGTGGTCCTGGGCATAAAAACCCCCATAAATGAATTGGAATATGATGAAATCGCTAAAGTCCCCGTTATACCGGTTATAATAGCCATTGTCCTGTGGCCGGAAATGCATTCCGTCCTGGCCATTTGACAGATGATAGATCTTAAATCCGAAATAGTGTTTGTCTTTGCGGTTATCCCATAGTTTGCTTTGGGTGAAGAACAGGGTCATGCCGGGTTTGAAGCTTGGCGTACGTATCGGTGTAGAGGAGTCGCCATGAGATGGATCATTCCTAAGTAGCCTGACCTCGATATCGGGATGAAGAAACAGCGCGAACCGGAGCCCTCCCTTTATCGTCTTTGCCCATTTGCCGCCTATAGGAATGGGTGTATTGATCTGCCCCTGGATGAAGTATGGCTTGGTCGCAAATTCTTTTTTGTTAGGCCAGACCCTATCATACTCGCTATAGGCTGACAGCAGCGTGGGGTCTGATACATACATGAGTGTTTGGAAAAAATCCTGCGCGTTCTCCCTGGCTTGATTGATTTTGCTAGTATATGTTGTATCTATTGATCTATACTGTGCAGAAAGGCTAGGTGACACTATAAGCAGCAGAAATACGGACTGCTTGATGAGAAAAGGAAAGAGATCTAATAGGTATTTATTTCTCAACTTTATTGTTTTTGTTTGCGATTGAGCCTTACGGCAAAAGGAATGCTAGGTTTTATATTTTCCAGCACGTAGTCTAAGCACTTAACTCCAAAAACAAAAATTAATGGGATGAATTTACCTTTACACACACATACAATAGAATTGCAAGGTAATTAACAGAAATAATAACGAGATAAATTCCAATATTCCTTGATTCAGAAAAATACTTTAATCCCCTTTCAGTTATTAGGGTCCACAGGAATATTAGAAAAGGCAACAAAAAGAAAAGACAAATTCCTAATATTCCAACCCTTTCTTGTGTCTTTATCACAGTGGGCTGATGGAAAGTTTTGAATTCTGCTACACCTGATAGGAATCTCCCGCTTTTCAGTATAACAGAATCTCCCACATTTACTAGGTCGTAATCCTCGGAAGAAACGCTTGTGCTATTGCCCTTAAAATAAATATGGCAACCATGCAATGAGCTTTTCTCAGTTACTATACTACTAGATTTTGTTTTGGGCACAAAGAGATCGGCAACAAGAAAACCAATAGGTATAAATAATGGCAAGCATAATAAAAATGCAAATCGCCTAGTTAGGTTGAACATTTGAAGTTATTACTTCTTTTCAAACTTCATCAGGTTCTGGGTGTTCTTGTTTGCCCAGTGATAGCCGAGTGAGAAGGGAAGAGGTTTGACATTAGCAGAATCCTTTTTGTAAGCCTCATATAGCTCTTGCTGGTCTACGCCCTTGAAGTCGCTGACGGGCTTCACATAGTTGCCATAGAATTTGATATTCCATTTGTTCTTATCGACGTATTTGATGGCTATGCCTGTATCGTCCTGCAGGATAGATTTGCTCTTCTTGAGGCAGATGTCGCGTATAGTGCCGAAGGTGCCATAGTTCATCAGGTACGAAGCAGACTTGACATAGGTGTAGCATTCTGGCATATTGTTGAGGTACGTCTGCAGGGGAGTATTGACCTTGAAGCTCGCCATACCACCATATGGATCATCGCAGAGGTTTGTTTTGAAGTAGACGATCTTCTGGATCTTGCTGTTTTCATTTTTCCT
Organism: Bacteroidota bacterium; assembly: GCA_025963485.1. GTDB lineage: Bacteria > Bacteroidota > Bacteroidia > Chitinophagales > LD1 > UBA1941. Next base: position 6,100 of record JAOQAO010000079.1, read on the forward strand.
GAAATAAATTTCGACACAAGAATTTGTGTATTTGCCCATAGAGTCTGTAGGGATCTCTACCATCGTCTTGCCGTCATCCAGCAGGTGCTTGTATTTGATATCCAGTATCGAGTACCCTGCGCGTACGAGGAATACAGAAGCTACCGGCGTGACACCATTCCACTGATTGGATACATCGCGGAGCATCTTGCGGGTGATGAAGTAGCTTTTGCCGAAAATATCTTCCAGTGATTTCTGTACTGAGTTGAGGGTGGCGATGGTCTTGGTAGAATCCATTTTTTCCATCACAGGCATTGACCCGTACTTCTCCAGCGCGATCATGATATACTGATCAGCATCCGGATAGAACTGTACGCAGTGCAGGATATCCGGTCCGGAGAATGGATAGAAAACAGTTTTTGGAGCAGCGAGCTCTGGCGCCATTTCCGTCTTGGCCCATTCGCGCATCTTGCTCAGGCGTATCTCCTCGATATGTTTGAAGCCCCGGTCCATTGAGTCGCTGTACAGTTTATAATAGGCTAGCTTTTGCAGCTTCTGTGGGATAGCCACGGACGAATCGGGCTTCATACCAGCGAGATAGAGCGCTATATCATTTAGCTTATTGTGGCTGTTCTTGCCAATAGTAGTGTCGGTGATGACAGATGAAGTTGGGGCAGGTGCGGCTTTGGTGGAGTCCTTTTTTTCTTCTGCGCCGGTAGGTGTAGTTTTGGATGCATGGCTATTGCATGACGCGAGCAGCAGTACGAGTACTGACAGGCTTAGGATGCGGGTTGTTACTTTCATATATTTTTGACTAAGCGGGTTATGAGCACAAAGTATCTATCGTAGGCTAAAGGTATCAATAGTATTAGCAACTAAAAGGCCTTACATCTTCTTCTCAAACTTCATCAGGTTCTGCACCTGGTCCTTCCAGTGGTAGCCCAGAGAGAACGGCAAAGGCTTGATATGCGCTGAGTCTGTCCTGTACGCCTTTTCCAGATTGGCCTGATAGTAGCCTCCATGAAAGTCACTGATGGGTTTTTCATAGCTGCCATAGAGCTTGATATTCCACTTGGTCTTGTCATAGAATCCAAAGCCGACACCGGTATCATCCTGCAGGATAGTCTTGCTCTTGCTCAGGCAGATATTGCGGATGATGCTGAAATCTGTCTGGCACATCAGGTATGAAGCGGATTTAGCGTAGGTATAGCACTCAGGCAAGTTGTTGAGGTAAGCGGTCAGGCCCACATTATCCTTCATGCCCGGAGTGCCGAACTGGTGGTCAGAAAGGTTTGCTTTGAAGTAGGTCAGTTTTTGTATTTTATCACTGCCGTTTTTGCGGAAATAGATCACCACGCAATCGTTGAGGTGCTTGCCCATAGAGTCGATAGGCTGCTCTACGAGCGTTTTGCCATCATCTAGCAGGTGCTTGTATTTGATGTCGAGTATCGAGTGCCCTGTGCGCTCCAGGAATACGCAGGCCAACGGCGTAAAGCCATTATATTGGTTAGACACATTCACCGCCATCTTGCGGGTGATGAAATAGCTTTTGCCGATTATATCTTCAAGGGATTGATGCACATAGTCCAGCGTGTGAGACGTCTTGGCTGAGTCCATTTTATCCATGACGGGCAGCGAGCCGTATCTCTCCAGTGCGATCATCACATACTGGTCTGCATCAGGGAAGAACTGCACACAGTGCAGGATGTCGGGCCCGGAGAAAGGATATAGCACGGTCTTAGGTGCAGCAAGCTCCGGGGCGAGTTCGGTTTTAGCCCAGTCACGCATTTTGCTCAGGCGGTTCTTCTCGATACTGGTAAATCCAGCATCCAGTGAATCGGAATATTGCTTGTAAGATCTCAGGTTTTGCAGTTTCGCCGGTACGGCGATAGAAGAATCTGTCTTCATGCCTGCCAGATACAGCGCGACATCATTCAGTTTATTGTGGCTGTCTGTGTTGATGCCCTTATCGATGACGGAGCTATTATTTGCGGTAGGATTGGGAGCTACAGTATCTGTTTTGGTGGTTGTGGTTTCTGCACTTTTTGCGGGATGATTGCTGCATGATGTCAGCAGCACTATACTCGCAGTGATGTACAGAAAGCGGTGAAAAACTTTCATAAAGTGGTATTGGAATTTTAGTGGCGCGAATTTACTTATAAGGATTTGATTTCCTTGTTTTTTGAGAGGAATTTTGCGACAAAGTATACGACGAGTCCGACGGCCAGCACCCCAAAGCCCACAAGTGCTGCAGCCGGTTTGCCTTTTAGCACAAACCAGATGAACCAGCAGTTTAGTATCAGGAATATGGCTGGGGTCACCGGATAGCCCCAGGTGCGATAGGGACGCTCCAGATTGGGTTTTTGATACCGCAATACAAATACGCCCAAAACAGTCAATGTGGTGAACAAAGAAAGCGTAAAGGAGATATAGGTGATGATCATATCAAAGGATGAAGAAAACAGTAAAACCAACGCTATAACTGATTGAGATACAATAGCTATGACGGGAATTCCATTTTTATTCTTGCGGGATAGAACCCTAAAGATCGAGTAATCCTCTCCGATCATCTGGATCACACGGGGCCCGACGATGACCATAGATGATATAGTGGACACCAGCAATACGGAGATGATGAGTGAGATAAGCTTAGCGCCATTATCGCCAAAGATGTATTTGGCTGAGATGAAGGCCACCTCATTGACACCCTTCATCTCCTCTACGGGAGCGGTGCGCAGGAAGACATAGTTGATCATAATATAAAGGATCGTGACCAGCAGTGTACCGATGAGGATAGACAGCGGGATATTGCGCTTGGGGTTATCTACTTCTCCTGCTATGTAGGAAGATGCATTCCACCCGGAATAAGCAAACGATACATAAACCAGTGATATAGCGAATGGAGCCGAAAAAACATCCTTATAGGTTTGTGCAGTGGGGACTATGGATATATGTGTATTGCAAGCGCAAAGCAGGCCAAAAATGATAAAGACAATAATGAGCAATACCTTGATGGCAGTGGCTACCGTCTGGAACCCGCCGCCGATCGCATAATTGATAGACTGGATGATGGTCACAAGGATAATGACACCCGCACCGATCATCTGAGGGGAAAATAAAGCGATGTGGAATTGATGCTCTCCTATGCTCCGGGTCGTGATCTGATCTGATAATCCCGGGATCACCGTAGAGAAGTATTTCCCGAGAGCCCATGATGCGGCGGCTATAGGAGCGGCAAAGCCAATAGTGGCAGATACCCAGCCCGACAGGAAGCCGACAGAGGGGTGATATATCTCGGAGAGGAAGTTGTACTCTCCACCGGAACGAGGCAGCGCCGCGCCGAGTTCGCTATAGGCAAAAGCGCCAAAAAGCGCGACCACTCCGCCTATCATCCACAGGGCTATAATGGCAGAAAAATCACTGATGGCCGGCAGCTGGTAGCCGAGGCTAGTAAATACGCCCGTACCGATCATATTGGCGATGACGACAGAGAGGGCTGTAGGAAATTTTATTTTACCGTTCATAGTCTGTGACAATGGGCGCGCAAGTTAATTAACTAATGCATATTTTCACCGCCGAATTGAAATACTAACGCAACTAAAAGCGTCCAAGTATGGAATTTCTTCAGCGTTTATTCGTAATCCATGCCAGACCTCAAAAAAACAGATGCTTATGCCGCGCTAAGGATACCGGAATACCGGGCTTATCTCTTTGCCCGGTCGCTTAGTACCATCGGCCTGCTGATGCAAAATACCGTGCTGGCCTGGCAGATATACGAGATCACGCATAATAAGTTAGCGCTGGGGCTCATTGGCCTGAGCGAGGCGGTTCCTTTTATCTTAACGACATTTGTATCCGGGATAGCGGCGGACCGCTATAATCGCAAGCGTATCCTGCTTGTCTTTACACTGTTCCTGGTTTTTTGTGCTGCTATTCTTTCTGTCGGCTCCTGGCAGATCGCCAATAAGGTAACGGTTCTTTGGTTCTACGCCATAATAGGGCTGGTCGGGATCTGCCGCTCCTTCCTCACGCCCGCATCGGCGGCTATACAATCGCGGGTCGTTCCACGTGAGTTGTATGCCAATAGTTCCACATGGAGTAGTAATTCTTTTCAGGTGAGTGCGGTGACAGGGCCTGTGGTGGCCGGCCTGCTGCTGGAGGTCATCGCTCCACATTGGGTCTACCTGATCTGTGCCGTTATCTTTCTGATATCCCTGTACTATACTGCCAAGCTGGATGAACACTACCCGCCACCTATGCAGGAGAAAGAACCTTTTGTGCGCTCATTCTTTGGCGGGATCCGGTTCGTCTTTGGGACACAGGCTATCCTCTCCTCCATTACTCTTGACCTGTTTGCTGTGCTTTTCGGTGGAGTGACTGGTTTGATCCCGGCTTTTTGCAAAGACGTGCTGCATACAGGCCCTACTATGATGGGATTGCTAAAAGCAGCACTTTTTCTGGGTTCCGCGGTAGCTGGTTTTGGGCTTGCGCATCATCCGCCCACAAAGAATGCGGGGCGCAATCTATTGATATGTGTCGGAGCCTATGGTGCTTGTATTATAGGCTTTGCCCTGTCGCCATATTATTGGCTGAGTTTTGCTATGCTCTTTATGGCCGGAGGTTTTGACAATGTCAGTGTGATCATCAGAGGCACTATTATCCAGATATTTACCCCCGACGAGATGCGTGGACGGGTAGCAGCGGTCAACTCTATTTTCATCAAGTCGTCCAATGAGATCGGAGATTTTGAATCAGGCCTTGCGGCCTCTTACCTGGGCCTTGTGCCGGGTGTCATATTGGGTGGAGTGATGACGCTTTTAGTCGTCGGTGGTACGGCCATTTTTGCGCCGGCGCTGAGAAAGATGAAATTGTAAGTCTCATGGGTGAATTACAAATACGTGTTTTAGAGGCGAAGGATAATGCCGAGATAGCTATTGTCATCCGATCCACCCTAATGGAGTTTGGCGCAGCACGGCCAGGAACAGTTTATTACGATGAAGCCACCGACCGGCTGAGCGAAGTGTTCAATGTTCCACGAGGCACATACTACGTCGTGGAAGAAAATAATGTGATACTTGGTGGTGCAGGCATCTATCCTACAGAAGGACTCGGTGACGCAATTTGTGAGCTTGTCAAAATGTACTTGCTGCCCGAAGCGCGTGGAAAAGGGTTGGGAAAAGTACTTATGAATAAGTGCATTGATTTTGCAGTCGCTAATGATTATCAGCAGATATATCTGGAAACGATGCCGGAACTAAGCAATGCGATTACGCTCTATGAGAAATTTGATTTCAAAAGACTGGACGGCCCGTTAGGTCGCACAGGTCATTTCGGCTGCGGTATCTGGATGTTAAGAGACATCTCGGCTTAGTATGAAGTCACTGCATGATATTTCATATCTAATTCCTTAAAAAGAAATGCATAGAGATATTTATTGTGGGTCGCCCTTTTTTCTAAAGAATATGAACCGGAATGGCCGGTACCCTTTTCCAGATTAAGTAATATTGGATTTTTGCTTTGGGTTGTTTTTTGCAATGCGGCAACATATTTATATGCATGTAATGGAGGTACGCGATCATCATTTTCAGAAGTCATGATTAGCATAGCCGGATATTGAGTATTGGCTCTTATATTGTGCAGTGGCGAATATGAAAGGAGATTGAGAAATTGAAGAGAGTCCTTCACGGTTCCAAACTCGCGTTTAGTATGGTATGCTCCTGCCGTAAATTTTTCTGCTCTAAGCATATCATATACCCCTACGATAGGTATTACCGCCCGGAAATAGCCAGGATGCTGATTCGCGACCACTGCGCACACCAGCCCTCCATTTGACGCTCCTGTCAATGCAAGCTTGGTTGAATCGGCATATCCTTCTTTTATCAGAAATTTCGCCGCATAGTATGTATCAGTGAATGTGTTTATCTTATTCAGGAGCGAACCTTTTTGATGCCACTCTTTCATTGATCCGCCGCCACCTCTAACATCAGCAAAGGCAAAGACTCCACCGGTATTCAAAAACAGAACTAAACCCGGATCAAATGATGGGGCTGGCGTAATGCCAAAGCCCCCATACACTTCTAAAAGTGTCGGCCGGGGACCTTTTTTCTTGAAATCTTTATTTAAAATAATATAAATTGGAATTGCTGTACTGTCTGCAGAATAATAGGTCGCGGTTGTCATTTGATATTTGAAGGGGTCAAATAATACTTTGGTGGTGGATATAGTTGAAATTGAGTCGTTTTTTATTGACAATAGTTCACCAATAGGTGGGCAGAAATAATAGTTCTTGGATAGAACAATTCCTTTTTCTTCTGGGGAATAACTAATAAATCTTGTGCTGCTACCAAAGGGCCTTTGAATTTTCTTAAGTATATCTCCACTATCAGAGTATACGACTATATACTCCTGAAACTCATGCTGATAGAGAGCATAAATTTTGTTATTAATATATACCGAATTTCGAAGCCGCAGATCTTTTTGATTAGTTGCGATAATCTGCCATTGCGAGGGATTTTTTGTATTGATTTCTACGATGCTTCCGTTATATGCGTCTGGATAAGTTGTTTGGACGTATATGAAATCACCAGCAGAGCCTATGACGGAGAATTCAAATCCGCTTTTCACATCTATATGTGTCAGTGGGTCGCTTAGGGTGAAATCCTTTATATAAATCTGGGTTTTATCAATCACAGGGTTGGTTTCTGTAAGGATCAGATAGCGTTCGTCAGCTGTGACATTTGCAGAGATTACATTGAGGGGTTCTGCCTTATCCTGATAGATTAGTGGATCATTACTAGGGTCCGTTGCTACAAGGTGATAATAGAGTTTTTGATTGGACTGCACATCCAGATATTTTCTTTTTTCGTCCACAGAGTCAAATCGGGAATAATAAAACCCATTTTCCCTCCATTTGATACTAGAGTATCGAACGTTTTTAATGCGATCATTCAGAAGTTTTTGATTGATGATGTCGTATATACCGATTTCATTCCAGTCACTCCCTGTAGACGAATATAAAAGAGCGATATAGTTCCCGCTTGGTGAAACAGCAACTTCGGTAAACCCACTTAGCTGATTAGATACAATATGCGGGCTGACCAAAAGGGAAGATGTGCCGTAAAGGTGGTTTTTATAATATATATCCACCGTGTTGGGTGAATAGGGGTCTATACGATTTTCTATATAGTAGGGGCCGCTCCGGCGGGGAATGTTAAATTCGGATTGAGATACCCATTCGAAATTATCTGCAATACTACCCCCATGTTTCGTTGTTTTGAAATAGCTTTTCGTTAGTTTTTCCTCTTGTTCAAGCCAAAGTTCTCGTGTTACATTATTACTTTCTAAGGAACGGAAGGGATCTTCGATTTTTTTGCCCCACAGTGTGTCGGTAGTGTTGTCTTCGGGAGCTATTGGATATACAATAGAATCACTTTGCCCATGGGCCGCAATAAAAAGGGAACAAAAGATAAGTGTATAAATCGTTTTCATGGCAGGCTTTTGAGTGCTATATCACCTGATAGATCTCCTTCAGGTTTCTCCCCAATCCATTATAGTCAAGGCCATACCCCACTATAAATTCATTGGGTATCTCTATGCCGGTGTAATCTATTTTGATCTCGACTTTCAGGGCGTTAGGTTTGAATAAAAGCGTTACCACGCTCACAGATGCTGGCCGCAATGCCTCCATGGATGGTATGATCTTAGCCAATGTATGCCCTGTATCTATGATGTCCTCTATGATAATGATATCACGGCCCTTGACATCTTCATTGATACCGATGAGCGAGGTGAGTTCTCCCGTAGATGCTGTGCCTTTGTATGAGGAAGCTTTAATGAAGGATATCTCGCAGTTGCAGGTCAGCTCCTTCACCAGGTCTGCTGCAAACATAAAAGAGCCATTGAGTATGGGCACGATCAACGGCGTTTTGCCGGCGAAGTCTTTGTTTATTTTTTCTGCGATCTGCAGGACGGCGCTTTGTATCTGATATTCGGTGATATATAGACGGAACGTTTTATCTCCCAGGGTTATTGTTTTCTCCATCACTTGTACTTTTGGTAAAAATGTACTTTTTGAAATAGAAAAGCAAATGCCAAATGAGGGCCAAAGGAAAAAGGCACCTTCGCTTTTCGCAAAAGTGCCTTTGAATTATTTTTCCGGTTGTGCCTTACTTCTTCATCCGGTCTTTAAAGAGTTTTTCAAACTTCTCCACCTTAGGCCTAATCACGATCTGGCAGTATGGCTGTGAGCCATTCTGGTTGTAATAGTCCTGATGGTAGTCTTCCGCTTTGTAGAATACCGTAAAAGGGACCACCCCAGTCACGATAGGGTCACTGTATATTTTAGCCTCAGTGAGCGCCTTGATGATATCCTGTGCTGCTTGCTTCTGCTGCTCATTGCGGTAATAGATGCCTGAGCGGTATTGCGTACCTTCATCATTTCCTTGCCTGTTGAGAGTGGTGGGATCATGTACCGTGAAAAACACCTTGAATATCTCATCCAGATTGGTTTTCGTTTTGTCGTAGGTCACTTGCACACATTCTGCGTGGCCGGTCGTGCCCATACATACATCGCGATAGGATGGATTTTTCATCGTTCCTCCGGTGAATCCGGACTCCACGCTCACCACGCCATCGAGGCGCTGATAGATCGCTTCTATACACCAGTAGCAGCCACCTGCGAGGGTGATAGTATCGAGATTTGCATTGTTCATTGTCTGATCAGATTTAGTAGATGATATTTTGGATTGTTTGCCCTGTCCGCAGCTTTGCAGCGACAGGGCCAGGCACAGCAAAATGAAAACAGGGCTCTTTTTGAGTTGGGTGATCATATTGTATTTTAAACAATAGACGAAGTTAAGGCATTAACCTTACAGGGAGGATATGACGAGCGTTTGGCCTTTCTTGATGTCATTATCCTTGAGGCCATTTAGCTTGATGAGGTCGTCTACAGGGACGTTGTATTGGCGCGCTATAGAGTATAGCGTGTCGCTGTCGTTTACCTTGTGGTATTTGACATCTGCCTGGGAAGAGGAAGGAGTATCTGTTACCGGCTTTTTGAAGCCGCCTTTGTATTTGATCGGCACCTCCCGCGTTCCACGTAGAACGATGATCTCTCCTGCCAGGGGCTCGCTATCCATACCGATGCCATTGCGCTTGTAGAGTTCGAGTACCTGCACGCCAAATTTTTGCGCCACATCGCGCATCGTTTCGCCCTGTGCTATCTCATACTGATAGTAGCTGGTCTCTGTTTTCTTTTTCTCCAGGTAGAGGTACTCGCCATCTTTAAATTTGACATTGGGCATCATATCATTGTATGAGTATAGCTCGTCTATCGTGAGGCCATATTTCTTTGCCACAGCTGCCACCGGTACATTGGTTTTATATACGACTGCTTTGACACCATTTATCAGGCGTTCATCGAGTTGTACTTTGGTGGTATAGTATTCCTTTACGGCTTCAGGCATCGCAGTTGCGGTAGCCTTTGATTGAGGGGCTTCTATCGCTTGTGTCACAGGAGTTGGTGCTTTTGACTTACTTGTTTCTGCTGTTTGATTAGATACCACAGGAGCCTTTGGTTTTGCGGCTTCCGCAGATACTGTTGGTTGTGAGGCTGTTTTTAATTTAGATGCTTCGGGGACCTGTATCGCTTGTGGAGTTGTTGTTTTCGGTTTGGAGGCATCAGCTACCTGAACCACTTGCGCATTAGGCCTTTCTATGCCTTTATCATATTCATTGAGCTTATAATCTTCTATGAGTTTGATGATGATCTCCGGGTAGTGCGGGTTCGTAGCATATCCGGCGGCCTTGAGACCACGGGCCCAGCCACGGTAGTCCGTTGGCTCCAGTTTGAAGAGCGCAGCATAACGAGGCCTGTTTTTGAGAAAGTCAGAGTGGTCTTTGAATGATTCTTCCGGGCATGTATAGACGCGGAAGCACTCCTGCGGCTGGTCATCATCATGGTGATAGGTCACGCCTGTCCATTCGTTGTGGCACTTGATACCGAAATGGTTGTTTGATTTCATAGCAAGGACCGAACATCCGCAGCCGGACTCGTGTATACCCTGAGCGAGGGTGACACTGGCGGGGATGCCTGTCTGTTTCATTTCCTCGATGGCGATCTTCTTGTATTTCTCCACATAGTCTGTCACAGCCTTAGGCGACTGGGCCCGGACTGATACGACACAGGCGAAGAAGGAAATACAGCAAAAAAGCAGGCGCATTACAGTTCGTTTTTCTCAGGGTAAAAATAAGGCGTAGCAGGCTCTTATTTTACGCTCATTACTGACTAAATGTTGTGTTTTTTCTGCTTTATCGTACAAATATCTGCCCTCAGAAAAAAGCACATCCATAAAACTACAGTTTTCGGGCGAGATTGACCCCATCGCGGATAGGAATTATCACATTTTGGATACGTGGGTCTGCCTTCAGTTTTTCATTGAATAAATGAATGCTGAGGGTGTCCTTATCTTTTTTATCCTCCATCACCTTGCCACTCCACAGTACGTTGTCGCTGAGGATATAGCCGCCGGTGTTTACTTTGTCGATGATGAGGTCGTAGTAGTTTGAGTAATTGCTTTTATCCGCATCGATAAATACCAGATCGAATTTTTCATCGATGTTGGGTATGTTATGCAGGGCGTTGCCGACTATAAATTTAATCTTATCAGATAGTCCGCTTTGCACAAAGTATTTATGAAAGATAGGTTCCAGTTCTTCATTGATATCGAGGGTATACAGCAGCCCATCATCTGTGAGCCCTTTTGCCAGGCATATCGTGGCATAGCCGGTGAATGTGCCGATCTCCAATATCCTGCGCGGTTTGATCATCCGGCTCACCATTTCCAGAAATACACCCTGCACATGCCCGCTGCACATTTGAGGCATTTGTGTTTTGAGAAATGTTTCACGTGAAACCTCTTTCAATATCGGATCTTCATCCGAAGAATGAGCTTCAAGATATTTGTCGAGAATTTCTGATGTGAAGGCCATATACGGATTTGATTTTAGTGCGGATCAATAGGTACCGCGCATGAACATATTCTGGAGGATGATCGGAAACCAGAATGAATATTTATCCGGATCGGCTTTCATATCATTCAGCAGTTCTTCTTTTGTCACCCATTTGATAGCTTGTATCTCGTCTTTGTTGAATGTAAAGTCATCATCAAAGGTGCCGGTGAATACCCAGTCAAATTCATGTTCTGTGAGGCCGCTCTTTTCATCTTTTGCTTTGTAGGTAAAATGGAATTCTTTTTTGAGCGGCGTGATGATGCCGAGCTCTTCGCGAAGCCTGCGGCTGGCTGCATCTTCGAAGCTCTCTCCACTGCGCGGATGGCTGCAGCAGGTATTGCTCCAGATGCCTGCCCAGTGGTATTTAGTGAAGGCGCGCTGTTGTATGAGCATCTTACCTTCTTTATTGAAAATGATCACGCTGATGGCCTTGTGAAGTGCACCTTTTTGATGCGCCTCGGTTTTACCCATCAGGCCTTGTTCATTGCCCTGCTCGTCTACCAATACTACTTGTTCTTCCTGCATATATTGCTTCTTTATTTTCTAAACCAGTCGGCATACATCGTATAGTTATTTCCGATACGCTCGATGAGATTCTTGAAATTACCTTCGTCGAGATCTTTCACTTTTTTCGCCGGGATGCCCGCATATATGGTCCCGCTTTCGACGACTGTGTTTTCCAGCACCACAGATCCGGCTCCAATGATAGCATTTTTCTTTACGACGACATTGTCCATCACTATGGCGCCCATACCTATGAGTACATTGTCCTCTATCGTACAGCCATGCACTATAGCGCGGTGCCCGATGGAGACGAAATTTCCTATAGTCGTGGGTGATTTCTGATAGGTGCAGTGGATGATAGCGCCGTCCTGTATATTTACCTTGTTTCCGATTTTGATGTAATGCACATCCCCGCGCACTACGGCAGTGAACCATACGCTGCAGTCATCTCCCATCGTCACATCTCCTACTACTGTCGCATTATCAGCGAGGTAGCAGTTCTTTCCGAACTTTGGTTCGATGCCTTTGACGGGGAGTATGAGGGCCATTCTTGTTTTCTTATTTGAGCTGCAAAAGTGCAAAGAAATTAACAAGAATGATAAAAACGGAATGGCTATTAACCCTATTTAAGCAATAGGACAGAAAAGTGCGCTCATATTCCACAGTTCTTTTTGAAGTTCCTTGTCTTTGGCCAGAGCTGCGGGCTCCTGTTCCTTGCATTTATTGAAGTACTTACCAGTCACACCTTTTACCTCCTTGGATGATGCGAGATAGACGGAGGTTTTGGCGCCATCCTCGAGACTGATAGCGGCTATACGGGATGCGAGGGTCCAGAACATTTTGGCATACCACTGGGTATCTTTATTGCCTATATCGGTTCTGACGAAACCGGGGTGCAGCGCATTCACTGTGACCTGTGTTCCTTTCAGTTTTTCAGCCAGGGCAAAAGTGAAAAGCACATTTGCCAGTTTACTTTGCTCATATGCCTTCAGGATAAAATAGCCTTGGTCTTTTGTAAAGGATTTGAAGTCGATTTTGCCCCTGTAGTGTGAGCCGGAAGCTACGTTTACTATACGGGCGTAGTCAGACTTTTTTATCAGCTCGAGGAGCAGATTTGTGAGGAGGAAGTAGGCGAAATGATTGGTAGCGATGGTCATCTCCAGTCCATCTTCGCTGAGCTTGAAGTCGGGAAAGACACCGCCGGCATTGTTGATCAGGACATCTATTTTGTCGTAGTCTTTTTTGATTTGCTCCGCCAGGGAGCGGATAGACTTTTGTGAGGAAAAATCAGCTACATAGTATTTGATCTTTTTATTTCCTGTTTTGTTTTGCAGGGCTGCCACAGCCTCTTTGAGCTTTGTCTCATTGCGTGAGGCGATTATTATCTCTGCGCCCTGTGCTGCCAATGATTCTGCGGTAGCGAAGCCAATTCCGGCATTCCCGCCGGTAATGAGTACTGTTTTATCTTTCATTTATTCTATGGTTATTTTTCGAATGATGATGTCGTTGCTTTTGAGTGATAGTCTTACTGTATAAATCCCTGCACAGAGTCCCTGCACAGGTATGGACGTTGTCGTGCCGGTTATATTTTGCTGTTTAATGATGCGGCCTGTATAGTCGGTTATCGTTGTGCTGAGAAGTTCATTCTGATCTTGTACATGGATGTAGATCCTATCATTGGCGGGATTTGGATAAATGCTTATAGCAGGAGCACTGATATTCGGGACACTTGTTGGCTTCACGGGAGAGGTGCAGAGGCCGGTCGTTTGTGAGCATTTGACAGAATAGAAAAATGCCGTAACAGCAGAGTCCATCCTGTCCATGATCACCGTGTTTGTGTCCCACGGTACATGGCCAGAGCCGGGAAAGGATTGCAGCGAGTATATCACCCCCATAGAGTCCAACCGTGGCGCCATCTCCTGAGACCCGCAGAAGTGTATAGTAGGATAGAGCCCCTGCGTATATAGTCTGAACGCCATGTCGCAATCATAAGGGACCACATTATCTGCTGTGCCTTGAGATAATATCATTGGAGGAGTGTTGTGCTGTATCCAGTCCAGATTATTTACCGCGCCTGCGAGGCTCGCTACGCCTATTACTTTGGTGGAGTATCCATCATTGCCGCTATTGCCTTCGAGGCCCCCGTTATTGTTTACCACGGTCTGGAATGGAGGGGCCAGCTGACCGAGGCTGTCTATCGTAGATGCGAAGTCAACAGCTATCGCCCCCGCAGAACTTCCTCCGATAAAAATGCTGTTCGTATCTATATTCCAGTAATTGCCTTGTATGGCATCCTTGTAGAAATATCGAATAGCTGCTTTGAGATCAGAAACTGCATACCAGGCGTATTTAAAGATCTGGGAAGAATCATACATGGCGACAATAGATGGCGCTAACCGGTAATCTATGGACGCACATACATAGCCGCGCTGTGCGTAGCGCTTACCCCATAGCTCCACGTAGTCTGAGTTCTTGCTGCCTTGTATGAAAGCCCCTCCATGGACCCAGATGATCAGGTGGCGCAGGCAGGCGCTGTCTCCGGTGGGCTGATAGATGTCCATTAGCTCTGCGTTGTTGCCTCCACCTGCCGTGGTTGTATAGGGGATATTAGCGAATGTGTCTACAGTAGAAAAGATGGTATCCAGATAGCGGCTTGTACATTGTGCATGGCTGCTGTATGACAGGGCGTTGATCAGTATCAGGTAGAATGCAATAGCAAGTGGATATATTTTAGATTGCATGGCAAGTGGTTTAGATCATTGCTTTTCCGAATGTATAGCTTTTATTTCTTCGTATTTGAAAACGCTCGTTCCTTTCATTCTAATTTAATGGGTGTTTAACAATTTTGGCTGATCTGCTTTTTGTGCTCCCGGTATAATGGATACTTTAGTGAGATCAAAAAGAAATGTAATGAAGAAGATCTACCTGTCCCTTTTGGCCATACTTTTATCGCTTGGCTCCTTTGCGCAATATATCACAAGCAATTTTTCCTTTGGTGGTGTGACGCGGCAGTACCTCTTGTATATTCCACCAGGTTATGATGGCTCGGTACCTGTCCCCTTTGTAATGGCGCTACATGGCCTCGGTGACGATATCAATAATTTTAAAGGGATCCGGTTTGAAGACGTAGCAGACACAGCCAATTTCATTTTCGCCATACCACAGGCCCTCGTCGATCCTGTGATCACCAATGCTACTGCATGGAATAGTGGTGCCGGTGAGTTTGGCATCACTCTCAATCCTACGGTGGATGATGTAGGGTTTCTCAATGCCCTTATAGATACTGTTTCGGCCTATTATAACATTGATCAGACTCGTTTGTATTCGACGGGATTTTCTATGGGAGGCTTTATGACGAATCGCCTGGGCTGTGAACTGAATAACAGGATTGCCGCTATTGCTTCTGTATCGGGAACTATAGGCAGCGGTATTACCTGCACTCCTTCGCGCGTGGTGCCCGCCTGTCATTTTCATGGAACCTCGGATCAGACAGTGGCCTATTCCGGCAATGCTTTTGGTAATGATGCCGAAGCGCTTGTAGCATTTTGGGCAGGCCACGACCAGTGCTCGCTGACTCCGTCGAGTATCGATACCTTTCCACATATTTCAGGCGATACGCTACGTGTGGTACATTATGTATACCCAAATGGGGCTTACGGATCTGATGTGGAGTTTTACAAGGTTCTGGGCGGTGTACACCAGTGGCTGGGACCTCACGGCGATGATGTGAATTATGCCCTGGAGATATGGAATTTCTTCCGCCGCTATAAGTGGGAACCACAGGTCGCGGCCGGGATTAGTACGGCAAAGGATGATCCCGGTTTGAGTATATTTCCTAATCCTGCAAACGATGTGATCAATGTGAGCCTTGCTTCAGGCTCGGGAAGGCAAATGAGTGTGATGATGCGCGATATGACAGGCAGAGTCGTTTATACTCAAAACGGCACTTTCAATATTTCTGTAAATACTGCAAATTTTGCAAAAGGAATCTACTCGCTGGATGTAGCTATTGACGGGCAGAGAATGACCAGGAAGGTGTGCCTTTCAGAATAATACGGCTCTATAGATGTTTATAGTTTTACTTCTATCTCCAGGTCCCAATTGCCTTTGAGGGTATATGTTTCCTTGAAGTTGATGATCTTCTCAGGCTGAGTTTTTTTACTGAAATCTCCGGTGTCCCATTCGCCATTTTTATTCGTATCATCGATTGCTTGCAGGTGATATGTTCCTGCGGTAATATTTTTCAGTGTCAACTTCTTCTCTGCATTGCCTACATAGTAGAATGTGGCGATAGGCACTTCCTGCTCGTTGAGTATCTTGAAGACATAATATTTTTCGGGATGATCAAATTTCAAGCTCAGGATTATGTTACCGTAGTTTTCGTTTGCGTCTGAGTTCCATTTATAGGTCATTTTTTTGTTCCACCAGTTCCATTGATCCAGAAATGTGGAATCAGGTATCACCAGCGTATAAGATGTTTTTTCCTGTTGAGGATAATCCATATGTATGTCCCGTTTTGTTTTGTCTCCGATAGAGTATGAGATGCTGTCCTTTTTTCCGGTCGAATCATTAAGAATATAAAGCCGTTTATTTGAGTCTATACTGACCACTGGCCGGGATAAATTAAAAATAATCGGTTTAAAAGGGCTTAAGACGGGCTTATTTGATTGCGTTTTTCTCAAAGAATCCTGTTTAATTTCTTGTGATTCAATACGAAGTGGATATAACTTTCTATTATTTATCGTATCGTTACTGAGGTATTTTAAATCGACTCTCGTGGAGTC
>JAOQAO010000110.1 GCA_025963485.1 Bacteroidota bacterium
CGTAGACATATTCATTCATAATGCCTTTCAGCGTAGTGTAGTGAGTTTCTATTTCGGCTTCGCCTTCGGCAGTGGTGACTTCGTAGGCAGAAAGACGGAGCTTGAGTATTCCCAGATCGGGGAGGTAAGCGAGTTTGATATGTTTGGGTAGCTGTTCTTCAAACTCATCCAGCATCTTGGCAGCACTCGATTCTCCTATGCCACAGAGCATCAGATTGCGATGAATGATATGGGGGAACTTGAACTGGGCCGTGAGTTTGGGCAGCACATAATTTGACAGCATCTGTTTCATCTCATAGGGTACGCCGGGCATGGATATATATATCACACCTGCTTCATCAAACCACATACCCGACGCTGTACCGCGATCATTAGGGATGACCTGGCAGTTGCTCGGTAGCAGGGCTTGTTTCTTGTTGATCTCCAGTACTGCTAGGCCGCGCTTTTCAAAAATGATACGCAGCTTCTCATAGATGTCTTCATGAAATACCTCACCGACACCGAAGTACTCGCAGAGGGTTTTCTTGGTGATGTCATCTTTGGTAGGGCCGAGACCGCCGGTAATGATCACGATCTCAGACTGCAGGGCGGCGCGTTTCAGTCCGTCTTTGATATGATCAGCGCTGTCACTGACCGAGAGTATCTCATGCACCTTGGCGCCGATGCCGTTCAGCTGCTGGCCTATCCAGGCAGAGTTGGTGTCTATGGTTTGACCGATGAGCAGTTCGTCGCCGATGGTGAGGATGGTGCAGATAGGCATATTTTATTTCGGATTTTGGATGTGGGATTTTGGATTGAATACAAACGAGGGCGAAGATAGGGAATTCAGGGCGAGGGTAAATACAAATACCTTAATACAAAGCACACGGATGACACGGATAAAACGGATTTTATGTTAGAACGCAATATGGCTCATAAGAATGGCGGGAACGGATATAAAAAGAACCGGTTTGGACTGTACTTATATTAAGACGGCATAAGTGGACAGAATTGCAGAAAATTTAAAAATAAACCTACTTTTGCCCGCGCTATGACCATTACAGTATATAAATCAAAGATCCACCGTGCTACGGTGACGCAGGCAGACCTCAACTACATCGGCTCCGTGACGATAGATGAGGACCTCATGGAGGCTTCAAACATCTATGAGCACGAGCGTGTGCAGATAGTCAATGTCAATAACGGCGAACGCCTCGAAACATATGTGATCAAAGGTGAACGGGGATCGGGCATCATGTGCCTGAACGGTCCCGCAGCCCGCAAGGTGGCCCTGGGTGATGTGATCATCGTCATATCCTACTGCCAGGTCACCCTGGATGAATACAAAAAGCACAAGCCTGTCACCATCCATGTGAATGGCTCCAATCAAATAACAGACTAATCCCAATCCTGTATATCAGGAAACAGCATGTCCAAAAGCCTCGGTAATGTATTAAAGCTCATCATCTCCCTCGGCCTGGGTGCGCTGATCGTGTGGCTGACCGTAAGGCAGCTGACTGCGGCGGATATCGAAGTGGTGAAGGGGGTATTTCGCCGGACCAAATATATATGGGTGATCCTGGGAGCCTCGGTGGGTATGCTCAGCAACGTAGCCCGCGCCGAAAGGTGGAAAATGCTCCTCAACTCCGTAGGCTACCACCCCAGGCGGAGCAATGTGATCTATAGCGTCTTTGTGATGTATGCCGGCAATCTGATATTCCCCCGGCTCGGAGAAGTATCGCGATGTACATTGCTATATAAGACCGACAATGTACCCGTAGATAAGTCTATAGGCACGATGGTACTGGAGCGTGTAGTAGATGTAGTCTGTATGCTGCTGATAGGCGCTGTAGCCCTGATCCTGCAGTATGACCTGCTCATGAAGTTCCTCAACGAAAAGTTCCTCTCGCATTTATCATTTGATACGAGCAAGTATACATCTTCTTACTTCATCCTCTTTATAGCGATACTATTGGTAGCACTTATCTCGGTTTTTATATACCTCTTTTTCAAGATGCGGTCTCACCCTTTCGTCGTCAAGTTGGAAGGTTTTGTCAGGGGTATGATAGACGGATTGCTGTCTATCAGGAAGCTGCAAAACCCATTGCTGTTCATATTCTATTCTATCGTCATTTGGGGCATGTACACGGCTATGATCGTGATCTGCTATAACTCCCTGCCGGAGACATCATCTGTGGGGGCTATTTCGGGGTTCGCCATCGTGTTCTTTGGAGGTATTGCTTTTATCGTATCCCAGGGTGGGATCGGTGCTTACCCGCCTATAGTTGGCCTGGTGTTGGTACTGTATGGCGTACCCTATGAAGTAGGGTTTGCTTTTGGCTGGCTGGTGTGGGCCATACAGACAGCGGCAGTGATCACCGCAGGCGTGGTATCTTTACTATTGGTGAGCAGGAACTTCACATTTAATACGACTAAAACAGAACTCGAATGAACATAATCATACCCATGGCAGGCTGGGGTACGCGCCTGAGGCCTCATACGCTGACCATCCCGAAACCTATGCTGCCGATAGCCGGCAAACCCATCGTGCAGAGGCTCGTGGAGGACCTGATCAAATCTACGGACGAGAAGATCGACAATATCGTCTTTATCATACGGGAGGACTTCGGTGCTAAGATCAAGGACCAGCTGCTCGCTATGTCCGAGACGCTGCAGATAGCCTGCCACGTCCGCTACCAGGAGGAGCCGCTAGGCACGGCGCATGCCATACTCTGCGCGGGAGATTTTCTGCATGACAAGGTGATCGTGGCTTTTGCAGATACGCTGTTCAGGTTGGATTTTAAGATCAAAGCAGATAAAGAAGGTGTCATCTTTGTACAGAAGGTAGCTGACCCATCGGCCTTTGGTGTGGTGAAGCTCGACGCGGATGGCATCATTACTGACTTTGTAGAGAAGCCGAAAGAGTTTGTGTCCGACCTGGCTATTATTGGCATCTATTATTTCCGCGACGGCAAGAAGCTCCGCGAGGAGATGCAGTACCTCATAGACAATGACCTCCGTGAGAAAGGCGAGTACCAGCTCACCAACGCCATGGAGAATATGAAGAAGAAGGGTGCCCGTTTTGAGCAGGGTACGGTGCTGGACTGGCTGGACTGTGGCAATAAGAACGCTACCGTAGACACCAATGCCGTATACCTCAATTACCTGAAAGGCACGGAACTTGTATCTAAGACAGCAGAAATCGTCAATTCCGTCGTTATAGAGCCATGCTTCATAGACGAGGGAGTGAAGATACTGAACTCGGTGATCGGACCGCATGTGTCCGTGGGCAAAGGCACGGTGATAGAGGACTCAGTGGTCAGGAAAAGCATCATTCAGGGCAACTCGGTATTGAAAAATAAGTTAATAGAGAATAGCATGGTGGGGAATAATGCTAAATTGGTCGGTAAAATGGATGATCTCAGCATAGGCGACTATGTGGTGATGACTTAAGATGAACTTCAAACTCATACATATCGCGGCCTGCTGCATACTGCTCATAGCGGTCAGCGGCTGCAAGACCAGCAGCCATGTAGCCAAAAACAGTGGCGATAAATCAGACACCAAGCTCACTACCACGCAGAAGGTCGGTATAGACAGGGCCTTTATGGAAGGGCAGCGTGCCAAGGCCATAGAGGACTATGATGAGGCGCAGAAGAAATTCCAGGAAGTGATCACGATGGACCCAAAGAACGCCGCAGCCCACTTCGAGCTGGCGCTCATGTTGTATAATGGGAACAAGTTCGACGAAGCACTCACCGAGTCGGAGACAGCCGTCAAGCTCGCACCTACCAACAAGTGGTACCTCGAGCAGCTCGCTGCGATCCACATGAAGAAGAACAACGCCAAGGAAGCCATCTCCGACTATACCCAGCTCATCAAGGTCAGCCCAAACGATCCTGACAACTACTTCGACCTCGCCTATCTTTACATGCAGACCAATCAGATCGATCAGGCCATCAAGACCTACGACCTCTTTGAGAAGAACTACGGGCTGGAGGAGAGTATCGTACTGCAGAAGGAGCGACTCTACCTGAAGCAGAATAAATTTGACCTGGCGGTCGTGGAGGTGCAGAAACTCATCGACGCCTATCCCGGCGAAGTGCAGTACATGGGCATGCTCGCAGAGCTCTACTCGCTCAATAACAAGAAGGACAAAGCCAACGAGATCTACCAGAAGATACTCGAGATAGAGCCAGACAATGCACAGGCCCTCATAGCTACCGCCGATATCAACGCTGCCAAAGGCGACAGCACGGCGCGGTTTGAGAGTATGAAGAAGATCTTCGCCAACCCGAAGGTCAATATCGATACAAAGATCAAGATGCTCTATCCATATGTACAGTACTATGAACTGAAGAAGGATAAGATGCAGGACGCCTTTGACCTGGCAAAGATACTGGTGGAGACGCATCCCGGACAGGCCAAGGCATATGCTATACAGGGCGACCTCTACTATATAGATAAGAAGGACAGCCTCGCGCTGCCTGCGTACCTAAAGGCGCTCGACCTGCAGAAGGAGGTCTTCACCGTATGGCAGCAGGTGATGCTCATCTACAATGCCGCCCGCGACTGGGAGAAGCTCGACAAGCTCACGACCAGCGCCATGGAGCTGTTCCCAAATCAGGCGATCATCTATCTCTTCAAGGGAGGCGCGCAGTTCCAGCTCAAGCAGTATGAGAAGTCTGTGAAGACATTCACGAAGGCCGAGAAGATGGCCGCTGACAATCCGCAGCTCAAGGCCCAGATATACTCCAACCTCGGAGACGCTTACCACAGCCTCAATAACGACGGAGCCTCAGACAGCGCCTATGAGCACTCGCTGAAGCTCGACCCCGAGAACGCCTACGTACTGAATAACTACAGCTACTATCTCTCCCTGCGCAAGACCAACCTCCAGCGCGCCAAACAGATGTCGGCATATGCCAATAAGCTCGACCCGGACAACGACTCCTTTATGGATACCTACGCGTGGATACTATTCCAGCTGGGCGAGTTCACAGAGGCCAAGGTCTTCCAGGACAGGGCTGTGCTGAAGAATCCAGGCAATCCTACTCTCCTTGAGCACTACGGCGATATCCTCATCCAGATGGGCGAGAAAGACAAAGCCGTAGAATACTGGCGCAAGGCCAAAGACCTCGGGTCTGACTCCAAGACCATTGACTCGAAGATAGCAGCGCTGAAATACGTCGAGTAAGGGCGCGGAACGCCCGTCGACGAGGTCAACAGTCGACAGTCAACGAACAGCCGTATAACCGCCAAAGCGCAAAGACCGCCAAAGCTATACAGGCACTATCTCTAAACCATTATCGCCCTTCTTTGTCCTCCTGAACAACGTGAAGGATCTATATGCGCTTCGTGATGGGGCTTTAGAAACTAATCGTGCCCAGCCGTCGCTCGTGTCCCGCAAGTGACTTAGGTATCAGCTTCTGGCTGATAGGTAAGTGGCTTTTATGAGTAACCCACTATGGCGCAAGAATGCAGGGTGGGCCTGAGGGTGGGGTTCTTGTGCCAAGGTAGCGCACTAAACGAGGCACAAGAAGGCTATGCAATGGCTTTGCTTCATTCTTGCGCCAGTCGGGGGATGGATCTTTAGAAACTAATCGTGCTCAGCCGTCGCTCGTGTCCCACGAGTGACTTTAGGTATCAGCCTCTGGCTGATGCTTGATCATGCCCTGATGAGTGACATAATATTCAGCTAGAAGCTGAATACCTACTCACACTCGCCGGAGGCGAGCGAGGGCGGAATTTAAATCTATTCTATCCCTGCAAAAAAATCTTCCAAGCTGATTTTGTGAATGTCCAAGACCTTCATAAGAGAGACAAGTGTAATGTTATTCCCCTTTTCTATTCGCCAGTATTGCACGCGGTTTATCTCATGCTCCCATGCGAATTGCTCATAGCTGGTGTACCCGCTATCCAATCGCATCTGCTTTATCTTTTGCGCGATCTTTAGAAGCCTTTCTTCCGACGTTTGTGCAGGTCTTTTCACACACGGAATGTCCGATTAAAGCGTAAAATAATTTACCGCATATATTAGGTTACTTAAAATATACTCTTATATTTGAATTATAAAAAACTTCAAATACGTCTGTTATGCCGCAAATACCGTTTTCATAGGTTCAAAGTCGCCTCCCCCAAGAGGCGGCTTTTTTGTTGGGGGCTATCCCCTTTTATGGGTATATAAAAGCTGATTCAATTGGATTTGCTTTACATTTTTCTATAAATCGTTCTTTGACCTTACCTATGGATTTGTGCGCTGATCTTTAATTCACCCACAAAAAAAAACAAATGAAAAAACTGTTAGTCTTCGTGCTGGTGCTTCTTGCACAGCAAACTCGTCTTTATTCTCAGGAAATTTATAAGCGAATAGCTGAACGGATCAGCACAGTAGATTATATTTTTGAAGGAGTAGTACTAAAAACCTATCCTTACAAAACTGGGGATGACAAAACTATCTACACTTCTAACGTTATTCAGGTCACCAAAATCTTTAAGGGAAATATCTCGTGCGGGACAATAGAACTTATCACAAATGGCGGTGCTATAGGCAAAGAAGAATGTCACGGATCGCACTCCCTTGAATTGCAGGAAGGGCAGCAGGGAATATTCCTTTGCAGTGCTACGCAAAAGGAGCTTCCGGCAACTGCGGTCTATGCGTTCAGCATTCCCGATAAAGTGGACGCTTATTATGAATGGCAATCCTTTATTAAGTATGCCTACGAGAATGGGGATTGGAAAGCTTATGATCTCTGGCAAAAGTTTGAACACCTTACCGATCTATATGGCCTGACAGAATGGGCTACGCAGTTTACTTATATAGACTGTTCGGCGGAAGGAGCTGTTTTACAGCCTCCGCATATAGCACCGCCGATTACACAGCCTTATGCACCACAAGCAATGCCTCACTATAGCCGTGCGGATGCCGATCTGGTAAAAGTCCGTCAGGATTATAGCAGGGAGCATTATTCAAGGCCGAAAACCTCCCGGTCTGTTGAAACATTGAATTATACGCTTTCAAATCTTATCATCACCGGGACGAACCCTAAGTATCTTGAATATGATGTTGATCTGTCGGATGCAACGGCCAATCACTATTTCTCACAAGGTGAAGTGCGGATCGTTTATAACCCTGCTGTCTTTGGTCAATATGTTGTCACCAACAATAAAATAGCCGTTACTAATGGTTCTCTTGCTAATTCAAGCTGTTATTTTACAGTAACACCCCAAGACGACAATCCAAGCACAATCAGTATGGGGATTGGGGCGCATGATTATTCAATTTGTAAAAGTCAGTTGTCCAGTAGTCCCCAGCAACTCCTTCACGTAAAAATGGAAATCCAGACCTGTAACCTAACTTCAAAAATAAGTATCGCAGATACGTCTACTTTCTTTTCGTCTTCGTTAATGACGGGAGGCTCTGGTTACTCTCAGTCTTCGGGTGATACGTTCTTTGTATATTATGATGCTGTCACTACAGATAGCTTGCCTGTTCCAGGTTGTTCAATGAAGATCACCAGCTTTAGCCCGGACTCTGTAAATGGCGGAGAGGGGGATATATTGACCATAAGAGGTTATCAATTCGGAAGTACTGCCGGAAATGTATATTTCAAGAATTCCGGCGATGGCGGTAACGGTCCTGAATTAATGCTGGAGCATACTGATCTAGTATCGTGGTCCGATACCACTATTAAAGTTATTGTTGCCAGCAGGGATTCGGCGATAAACAGTAACCGTCCATTCGGATCGGGTTCGTTTATTGTTGAATCAGCTTCTTTGGAAAGGGATACGAGCATTCCCCTAACAATCTTTTATTCGCTTTATAATTATCGTGATTCAGCCACTACGGTTAAATTCCCAATGTATCTGAACAACCAGAACGGACAAGGGGGTATTGAATTTTATGTAGATACGGTTCTATCTCATGATAGCTTGGCGTATTTTTGCTTTCAAACGGCGCTCACGAATTGGAGTTGTGCTACAGGAGTTAACCTTACGATCAAGGGAGATACTTTTGGCTTACCACATGTGCCCGCAAATGATGGCATCAATTATGTGACTTATGGAAACCCAGGTGCGGGTGCTGGGGCGAGTACTTACAAATTGGCTGTCCCCTGCACCAGTGGCAGTAATGTCCATATCCTAAACAGTGTCGATATTATCCTTTCAGATGCGCTTAGGACTTCAAACGGCTTTTTTTACAATGCTCCCATAGGCATGTTTGGAACAGCACAGACGCTGCCAGCCAATAAAGTGGATTTCTATTATGCAGTCCTTCACGAACTCGGACACGGTATCGGCGTCAATCACAATAATAATCCGGCTTCTATAATGTACTATTACCACCCTACGCTTAATACTCCCGTATCTGGATCAGCACGGAATGTTAATTTAAAGAACGATAAATCCTGTGTTTTTGGAGGGCAATATGAGGTGGCGATCTCGGCAAACCAGACAAACTATGGAACATGCGCCACCGCTATGACACCTGTGCCGCTGTGTCTGCTTACTAATGAGGTAATAGAGATCGATGGGAAATCAGATTTGCAGATCGCGCCAAATCCTTTTGGGAACCGCCTTACTGTTTACCTAAAAGAACAGAAAGACGATCTAGTATCTGTAAAGATGATCTCTGTCGATGGTAAGGAAATGCTGAATACAACTTTACAATCTTCCAACGGCAACTCGTTCGCTATCGAAGTGCCCGAACTTCAAAATGGGTTATATTTACTTATCGTAAAGGTGGGCGACACTATGTACACCAAAAAACTCATCCATGCTGCGTATTAGTACCGTCTTTTTTCTTTTGTTTTCTTTTAGCTGTGTTGCACAAAGCGACACAGCTAAAAGGAATTCTCCTACTCCAAAAAATTTCACATCGGGTAATAGCAATATGACTACGGACGTTGATTACTTTGGCAAGTACTCAAAACAACTTTATTATGATCTTGCTGAGTCGTTGGCGCATGATGTAGATACTTTCTGGCGGTATGATGCGAAAGCGAAGAGGTATCGAACTAATGCCCATTTTATCGAATTACTGACTTCTAAATACGGACAGTTACTATTACATACGGATGCCGTTGACCTCGATGCCTATTTGAGTAGGAATATTAATCCCTCAACACGCTATCTATTAAACGAACCTATTGATTCAGCTATTGGCTATATATCATATCCAATAGTGTGTGATGGTTGCCTCCAAAAATCCAAGGGCAAACGGTTATATCTCGTTTACTATAATGCAAAGGGCAAAATCTTACGGCAAGGAGTGGCTTATTGGAGGAAGGGTAAGATGTATCAAACTCAATAAAGCATGAAAACAATAAAATATTTAGGGCTGGGTCTGTTACTTATATCGCGGCTGGGGTTTTCGCAAACGCTTTCGGCCTATCCGAATCCGTTTATCCAATCTTCAACTGTTGAGTTTGTATTGAATAGTCCTGACACCACCTCTCTGAGCATTATAGACATCACAGGGCAAATAGTCAGAACCATTTTAAATGATACGTTTTTGCCGACGGCTCATTATAGTTACGTTGTAAGCGGAGATTCTTTGGTTTCGGGAATGTATGTTATTAAACTCCGGCGGGGAGATACGAGCGAAACGGTACGTGTAGTTAAGCTATCTGGAACGACTGAAGTATCAAGTTTGGATAATGATGATAATTTTATGCTTTTTCCTAATCCTGTCAGAGATAAACTTTTTATTAATGGAAATATCGAAAATATGGATGTAACGGTTTTTGACGTTATGGGGCGGCATTGGTCAGCGCCACACGCCCGTAGCGAAATAGATGTCACATCTCTCCTGATAGGATTGTATTACCTTAATATTATCGGCGATGATGTTAATGTCATTAAGAAGTTTATTAAGCAATAAATTTTATCCCCACTATGGCGCAAGAATGCCGGGTGGGCTTGCGGGTGGGGTTCTTGTGCCAGAGATAGCGCACTAAACGAGGCACAAGAAGGGCTATGCAATGGCTTTGCTTAATTCTTGCGCCAGTCGGGGTATATTTGCTAAATATCCAAGCCAAGGATGGCAATACAAATATCAAAGTCATACATGAATAGGATTAGAATTTGGGTGATATTTATTCCCGCTGCCCTGATAGGATGTATAGCATCTAAACAAAGCTATACATCCCTGTCAAAGGGGCAGCAGTATATTAAGGATAATATCACTTATGATACAATACAGAAGACACATAAAGTGTCTAAGAATCTTTTAGATGAAATCGCTTATAAAAATCACTCCGTTCTTGACACGTTAGTTGGATTAAATATTACGCAGGTCACAAGTATTTTGGGCAAACCTGATCGCAAACTTAATTCCGAAACCTATGTTTATGACATAGGCAAGTGTCCTGAAAAGATGAATTGCGCTTCGATGTATTTTAATGCGTATTTTTCTAACGCTGGCATATGTGCCAAGATTGAGTTTGGGATTATGGAAAAGCCTAGCACATGGCCTGGTAAATAAATTCTGTTGTTGTTCCTGTTTAGCGCAGCATCACTTAGACTCAGGATACTGCAATCAGTCTGCTTGCCTCTACTCCTTGCGACTACGTCGCAAAATATTATTTTCACAAACAAATACCTGTGTTTACCCTTATGAGAACATTCCTACTTCTATGTGCCCTGGTATCCTCCCCGTTGATCTATGCATCGCAGGACGTCGTCGCGCCGGTTATAAAAAGGCACCGGCTCTTTATCGGCATCAGTGTCTCTCCCGATCTGTGCTACAGGACGCTCTCCTATCCCTCCAGCTATACCAACTACGAAGCCTACAGGAATGAAATACCAAAGTGTGGTGTCACAGCCGGCGTACAGCTGATCTATGCCTTCCCAAAACTCATAGAGCTGCAGGCGGGGATATTATATTCAGACAAGGGATACCAGACCCCCATTGGCACTGACTGGGCATCCGGCAATGGGCATCCGGGCATTTTCCGGCAAAAGTGGGTGTATGACTTTCACTATCTCGACATCCCTCTCCGTGTCAATTTTCTGGCAGGCAAAAAGAAGATCCGCTTTTGCGGCGGCATCGGCCTGACCACAAATATCTTCCTCACCGAGACCTCTGTATATACAGAGCATTATGAAAATGGCGATCTCATCACCAAGCGGCACTACACCCTCAAAAATAAACCCGTCGATCTCTCTCCCCTGGTCTCGGCAGGCATAGACTGCAGGATACGTGATCGCTCACACATCAGGATAGAACCCACTTTCACGCACAATATCCTCAACACAGCCGATTCTATCGTATGGCCATTCTCCGACAAGCGCAATCCCTCCGTGAAGGAATACTATTGGTCTGTCGGATTGAATCTCAGCTATTATTTCGGACTGTGATCCGCTATTATCGGTGTTTAGCGTAGCGTCACCAACAACTCTATTCTACTCAGGCAAGCAGTTAAGAGCAATATAAACGCTATCTTCCGCAAAAATGGGAAGGGGGCGAATAGACGCTCCCGCAATAAGCAGAAGAATGAAAAGAAACGAAGACGGTAAAATATTTATAAAGGCCCTGGGCAACTTTGAAGTGGTATTCGATAATATATCCGAGCGCGATACCAACCGTAAGATGCAGCTCAATAGCCTCTATGAACACATAGAGGTCTTCACCGACCAGGGCCAAAGCATCCCCGCATTCAAATACTACCCGTCCGAGGACCTGAACTGTTTTGATAAAAAGGAGGGGCCTAAGTCAAAAACACAACTGAAAGAAAGCTATCCGCATATTCCCGAAAGCTTTGCTAAAAGCATGGAGGATTATGATCCGGTCCAAAACTGCTTGGGGTTTTGTGTGCTGGATGGTGAGTACTGGATAAACCTGACGAGGGAGACCATGGACCATATCCTGGCCGATGACTCCTACGTGGAGGTGAGTGAAAACTATCCCGAAGACCATCTGGTGATTTACTATATCAATGAGTCGCCGGTTCACATCTCAAAGTTCAATGCTGCCCTAAGCCAGTATGAACATAAGCCGGGACTGAATAATCCTTTGTATCTGGATAGCGCTGATATCGATGAGTTCTATCAGTATAGCGGGATAAGGTACTTTAGAAAGGAACAGCCAATACAATCTAACAGCTAAAGCGAAGGCCGCGCTATCCGTAGTTAAAAATTTTTTAAGATCAATGGTTGTCCATAGTCTGACGGCTGGTCTGTGGGGTCGCAGCCCCTCTCAACTTTATCACTTATCATACCAGCGACATCAGTTATTTGATTTTTCCCATCACTTATTAGCTGGAGGTTTTCTTTTTGAGTGATTATATAGAGCTTCCTCCGGATTTAATCCCGGATCCAAATATACTTCGCAGCTAAGCATCGTATCCTGTATAGGTTGTCATGCGATTGTAAAAAAAGAGCCACCTGTCGAACTATATCCGCAGCGGGAGCGTCTTATGATTAAATTAGAGAATTATTATATTTAGACAATACCCAATGTCACCCTAAAACCTGCACCATGAGAAAGCGTCTACTCCTGTTGGTATTTATAGCAACATCCCTATGCCATGCGGCGTTTGCCCAGACCATTACCATCACCACTACCAATACTCCCTCTGTCTGCTACAATGATGGTACCCTCACTATCAATGCCAGCGGAGGCACCGGTCCATATATAGACAGCATCATATCAGGCCCCACCAATCCCAATCTCACATACCCCATCGCGCTGCCCTCCGGGCAAAATCACTTCATCAATCTGCCTCATGGCACCTTTACTATCCGTGTGCATGATGCG
The DNA here is from genome assembly GCA_025963485.1 of Bacteroidota bacterium. GTDB lineage: Bacteria > Bacteroidota > Bacteroidia > Chitinophagales > LD1 > UBA1941. The sequence continues at coordinate 12,740 of JAOQAO010000110.1, forward strand.
GCCGGTCATGTGGGCACATTCACCGCAGTGGTCGGAGGCAGCTATGTATTTCCCTCTATGACGCTGAGCTCTTTCGGGACCAGTGTCACCGCCACGAGGACACCCGGCACAGGGCGTCCCCCTTTTCAGTATGCCTTGTCATCCACCAGCGCCAACTCAGGGTTTGGGCCATACCAGTCCTCCGGCTCATTCGGCACCTTTGGCCATCTCTGCCGGGGTACCTATTGGGTGAGGATACTGGATAGCTGCGGCAATATTTTTACAGATAATATTACCTTATACTATCAGAATACGGTCAATGTCAATTGCGTGAATTTTGATGCACATACGGCTAATATCAGTGCGAGTGGCGTGCCGCCGATCACGTACCGCGCTTATGACCAGTCCGGCAACCTGATCGCCACCAGCTCTACGGGTGTTTTTCCTACTCTTCCTCCGCGCTCATTATATACATTCACTGCCACAGATTCCTGCGGTGTCACGGGCACCACATTGCAGGTGACCGAGCCAACGGCCACGTATGGAGTGGTCAATCCCTTTGATAGTACTATCAGGCTGGCGGACATCAGTGGTAACTATTCTTTTCCTCCATTCATACTCACTTGCCTGAATTGCGCACCTCCCCAGGCAGATACATTGCTCAGCTATTCACACGGTTCCCATCCTATTCTCTTTACAGGCATATCGCTCGATTCCACCTACTATATCAGCTTCACTGACGGGTGTGACCATACCATACGTATAGATACGGTCGGGCCAGGCGCAGGTGGTGGTGGTGGGTTTGGTGGTGGTAGTGGCGGATTTACTCCCACTTCGTGCAATAGCATGCAAGTATACTTTACAGATGTTAACGGCACCCATATTCCGTCGTCACAGATCGACTCTGTAGTGCTATGGGATGGTACGCATTGGACGACCAGCTATAATGGGATATTTACACACATACCTGTCACGGGTGGTTCGGTCCAGGATACGATCATCGGTTACCTGCATGGAGGCCTCAGGTCTATCCTCACCCTCCATGTCAACGTCCCTTTCAGTC
>JAOQAO010000176.1 GCA_025963485.1 Bacteroidota bacterium
CGGCTACGAGACAGAAGTGCTGGCTGCCTCTATACGCAGCGCTCTCCACATCATCCAGTGCGCAGAGGCCGGCGCAGATATCGCCACATGCCCGCTTTCATCTATCAAGGGTCTCTTCAACCACCCACTGACCGACATCGGCCTGGCGAAGTTCCTGGAGGACCATAAGAAGGCGAACGGGTAAGTAACTTGAAGGTTTGAGAATTTTAAAATGTGCTAATGAACGAGCCGTTTCGATTAAGCGATTCAGCTGATTTTAATACTGCGTTGTAGACAATTGGCATTGTCTATCGTCTCAAGTCTACCATCTAACGTCTAGTAAATTCAATAATCCCAGACAGGATTACGACCGCCTTTCACATAATCTTTCAGCTTTAGCCAGAAGGCGAGTATCATATAGACGATCAGCGGGGAGCCGATGGTCAGGCAGGAGGCATAGATGAAAAACAGGCGGATATTCTTAATAGGCATGCCGAGCTTTTCACCTGCACGCGTACACACGCCAAAAGCGTTATACTCTACTAAAAATTTAAATGTGTCTAATTTCATATCTGACTACTGCTATGACGAATATAATAAGTTGAGATGACTATTGCAAAAGTTTCAATCCTATCTGACAGTGCAGGCACCTTTTATTAACACAATATTCATTATTCAGTTGTAAAAGTGCCTGGGTATCATTAGCTGTTTTGGCTTTTAGTCCGAGACCATCCCACATCCTTATGATAGCATTGTCCTCTGCTGGTATCTCGTATAGCAGGTCCAGCGCTCTTTGGCACAGGTTCTCATCATCTTTGTACCGGCCATAGCTGAAAAGCAAGGGAACCACTGCATTGATGACCAGCACATCGGTGAGCATATTTCCTGGCGAGGCCCCGCCCTTTGCCGCAGGCTTATCAAACTGAAAATGAGTATCCCAATAAGGGTTGACCCTAACCTCAAAGAAAGCACGCAGTTCGGATAAAGTGCGACAAGCCAGTATAGACCCAAAGAGATGTTCTTCTTTGACAAGCAATGCCGCCAGCTGAGCGATCTTGACAGTCGGGAAACTTACCGGACGGACGCGAAAGAATTTCCATGCCTGCGCCTCCATCGGCATCAGCGTGTGTAGCTTCCTGAGATAAGTATATTCACGTTTTAGCGCCCGGGGGTACTCATCATCAAAGTCTGCAGCCAGCATCCCCGCCTGTCCGAATAGCAGCCCCTCTATCTGCAGAGGTTCTGCCCGGTGCTTATGGATCACAGAGAGTGGCAGCGATGACGCGAGCTGGCGGAGCGGCTCCTTATTGACTGATCCGCCGAAATATCCGGCTATCATCCGAAAAGCCACCTGGTCCCAGTCATTGCGCGATGCGGCGAGCATTGATTCTGTCACCGCCACTTTGGACTGCATCCGCTCTATCACGAGCTTGTCATAATATGATGTCATAGAGAGGTCTTCGGGCAACGTTTTGATCATAGACTCACAGGGTATCTTAGCCCTGCTATCCTTGAGCAGTTCATATCTGCTTAATAGTTGTTGTGCTATATGGCCTTTCAGGTTCAATACGGGGACAGGTTGGCCATTCTGCAGCAGGGTGGGTTTATCATCTACCTCATAGACTACATGCAGGATGACATTATTGTATGCCGCATCATGATCATGACGATGGGTGTACCAGTCTTTCTGCCGGACATGCATCTCTACATTGCCAGCTAGCAGCACCCCTCCTATCCTTATACGGGCATTCCCAAAATCGGCTCCCGCATCCGTATTATACAGCCCCGGCTGAATGATCTCCACAGTTTGGTCATCCGTGCTTTTGAGATCGGTCGTATCGTATAGCCTGTATCGCCAGATGAAATGTAGCAAGTCTTCTTTCATAAAACCAAATGTAAAAGGAAAGTAGAATATTTTCCAGAACCAATTAATAGCAAAAGTAACACGCTTATACATATATAAGCACGCTTATACATTACATCCATGTTTATATAGGTGCTGTGCATCTTATCCTTACTTTTACTCATCTACAATACAAAAACTACAAATGCCTATCCTTCGTTGGTCGGGTTCCCCAGAATCACTCCTGGACCAAAGTACTGAAATAATAAACCTGATGAAAACGGAAAGGCTGTCAGAAATGGCGGCCTTTTTTATTCCGATTTTATAGCCATTCCCACTCCTCAATACTTCTCCTATATTTGCGACGCCAAAAAATCAACAAATACATGAGCGAAAAGGTCAATCTGGAGTTTAATCGTAATGAGGATAATATGAAGCTGATGCTCTCCGATCTAAGGAAGCAAGGCGAACAGATCAAGGCTGGCGGCGGCAAGAAGTCAATCGAACGTCACAAAGAAAAAGGGAAGCTCACTGCGCGTGAGCGCATAGAGCTACTGACCGACAAGGGTGCGCCTCAGCTGGAGGTCGGCCTGTTCGCCGCATATGATATGTATGCAGAGCAGGGCGGCTGCCCGAGCGCTGGGGTAGTGACAGTGCTGGGTTATATCAAAGGGCGCCTCTGCATGATCGTGGCCAATGACGCAACCGTCAAAGCCGGTGCCTGGTTCCCTATGACGGGCAAAAAGAACCTGCGCGCTCAGGAGATCGCTATGGAGAACCGTATCCCCATTATATACCTCGTAGACAGCGCAGGCGCTTTCCTCCCCATGCAGGACGAGATATTTCCTGACAAAGAAAACTTCGGCCGCATCTTCCGCAATAACGCGGTCATGTCTGCATCAGGCATTCCGCAGATCGCAGCTATCATGGGCAGCTGTGTAGCAGGTGGGGCCTACCTACCCATCATGAGTGATGAGGCGCTGATCGTAGAGGGCACAGGCTCTGTCTTCCTCGCAGGATCGTTTCTGGTGAAATCTGCCATCGGCGAGGACGTCGAGAATGAACTGCTCGGTGGCGCGACCACACATAGCGAGATCAGTGGGGTGACGGATTACAAAATGAAGAACGATCAGGAGTGCCTGGAGAAGATACGCCAGCTCGTAGATAAAATGGGGCATGGCAATAAGGCGGGTTATGACCGCGCCACACCGGCTAAACCGGCACTAAAGGAATCCGACATATACGGTATCATACCAGAGGACAGCTCCAAGCAATACGACATGATGGAGGTGATCAAACGCCTCGTCGACAATAGTGAGATCGAGCAATACAAAGAACTCTACGGCCAGTCTATCATCTGCGGGTATGCGCGCATCGATGGCTGGGCAGTGGGTATCGTAGCCAATCAGCGCAAAGTGGTCAAGAGCAAAAAAGGCGAGATGCAATTCGGTGGAGTGATATACTCTGACAGCGCTGACAAGGCTGCGCGCTTTATCATGAACTGCAACCAGAAGAAAATACCGCTGGTGTTCCTACAGGATGTGACCGGCTTTATGGTCGGTTCGCGCTCAGAGCAGGGCGGCATCATCAAGGACGGCGCCAAGATGGTCGCCGCTGTGGCAAACTCTGTCGTACCTAAGTTTACCATCATTGTCGGCAACTCATACGGCGCTGGCAACTACGCCATGTGCGGCAAAGCATACGATCCGCGCCTCATCTACGCATGGCCGGGCTCGAAGATCGCCGTCATGGGTGGCGAGCAGGCAGCCAAGGTGATGCTCCAGATACAGGTATCCCAGCTCAAAGCTAAAGGCGAGGTCATAGAACCCGAAACAGAAAAGAAGCTACTTGATAAGATCAGGGCACATTATTTCAGTACCCTCGATCCGAAGTATGCGGCAGCACGCCTATGGACCGATGGCATCATCGATCCGCTCGAGACCCGCAAGGCGATCTCTATCGGCCTCGAAGCAGCGAATCACGCTCCTATCACCAGGCAGTTTAATGTGGGAGTGATACAGACCTGATCCTTTTCAAACACGATCCCTCATGAAAAAACAAACTAAGGTCTTGGTGCTTACATTTCTGACAGTATGCGAGATCGGTTGCTTTTTCCTTTCCCCCTATTCAGTATTTGCCTCTACACTTATATATACGCTGATAGGGATCGCTATCGCTGTTATTCCGCTTACGCGGGAAACTTCCGGTGGCGATGCTCCATTATGGGGTAAGTTTAGCAGCTACTCATACCTTATATACCTGGCAGGGATATTCATCCTGTGCAATTGGATCAAAAACACATTTACAGCACACATATACAGTAGCACCCTGGATGCGCACATGGGTGATATGCTACTTTTTCTAAGAGAGATGTCCCAGAGATACCTGGATCACCAACATGTATATGACCCCATATCCGATATTCATGGCACACCGGTTCATGCCGTTTATTTACCGGGCTTTTGGCTGCACTTTTGTATCCCTATGTCTTTGGGCAAGGATATGCGCTGGGCCTCGCTGGCCGCGGTACTGATCTCTGTATTGATGGCCACATGGGTGAGGCGTGCGTCTTTCAGTCATGCTCACTTGCTGCTATTCATCCCATTGTCCTTATTTGCATACCTGATAATGGATGGTGCAGCTTACTATATTATGTTTACGCAGGAAGCTATTGTTCTTTTATATGTTGGCCTGCTGTGTTTCGCCCTTGCAAAAGAGTATTGGATATTGGCAGGAGTAGCGGCAGCATTATGTATCATGAGCAGGTATTTCATCGGCGCACCGCTTCTGGCGGGGATCATTTGGCTCTATTTTACTGACCGCACAGCTGCCCGGAAAGTCTTTTTCGCAACAATAGCCTCATTGGCTGCGATACTCACCCTGTCACGCTCGTGGGGCGACAGTATATATTTTTTCAAGATACCTTTGCTATACGCGGGCTTCCTTAGTGACACATCTTCCTTTGAAGCATTTCATCATATATACTACAGGAGTGTTGGCTTTGCTGCCATTTTTGATGTGGGCCATATCCATATTCTCACCTGGCTCAATATCCTGGTCCTGCTCTTATTGCCTCCTGCTTATTTCCTTTTTGCACGACGGTGCCTGCGCGACTCAGGTACTAGCCTGGTACTGATGTGCGGTATTAAGCTTTTCCTGGTCCTTTTCCTGGTCACTCTTTCGAAGCCCTTTGGCTATGTACTTTACACCTCATCCTTTCTGTCAGTTATACTGCTGAAAAATGTATTGAATACAACAGTCCAAAAAGAAGCTATCTGATAAGATCAGGACAGTTTAATGTGAGGGTCAGACTTCGATCCGGCAGACTTTCCAAGTCTTCCCGTATCAAAATAGATATCTAAATTTCCAAGATGTAAACCAGTAACCAAAGACTTGGAAAGTCGCTCAGGATTACTTTACACCTTTTCGATCACCAGCAGCATATATTTCTTCTTAGCTGCAAACTCCACCGGGTCGATGGTCTTGATGTTCTTATCGATCTTTTGTTCTATCAAGGGTAAGCTACCTTCAAGCGCATAGTGCAGCCCCGGAGCTTTTACTTTGAGTTTGCCGAGTGCGAAGTCTTTGATAGGCATTCCTATTTGTGTCGCCCACATATTCACATAGCCGATGGTCGGCAATATATGTGGTGTGATATCGCGTTGTGAAATGATCTTCAGTCCATACTTACTGAGCTTCTCCAGAAATGATGGCCACTCATGCCCACTCTTTTCCGCTGCATCGCCAATACGGAAATAGTCACAGGCGATCCATCTACCGTTGGGTTTCAGCAGCGCCGATATCATCGGTAGCGATATATCCTGGTCCAGGTATTGCAAAGACTCCGAGGTGATGACCGTACCGAAGCGCTCTTTATTCCCGGTCATCTCCATATCCTCAAACCGGATCCCTAATATCTCGTTGGGATAGGTCTGTGAGATATGGTGTACCTGATTCTTGTCGGGTGTCAGTGCTATGGATTTATAACCTTGTTTATTCATAAGGCGTAGTAGGCCACCCATGCCACAGCCTATATCGAGGATTTCGCTTTCCTTGTCCGTTATCAGGTCTACTATGTTCTGCCCGTATTGCTCCTGCGCATCGTACACCATCCGCAGTGTGATATCCTGCGGCTCGATAGCAGGATCACTGAAGTAACCATAGTGAAGGAAGTCTCCCGGCAGCAGCTGATGATACAACTTAAGCTGTGCATCGTCATAGGTACGGTTGACCTTTTTACGGTTCCACTGCAGGCTGATGACCCGCCATAAATGATGCGGATAGAGAAGCCGCTTAATGATACCTGATGCTATGCCCATGTTGATTATAAAGCGACTAATATCGCAATTAAAATCAATTCAAAACGCCATCACCCTTCTTAACACATCATCTATAGTACTTCTGATAAACTTATTATCTTTAGATACCGACAAGTCCTTTTTATTCCTAATAAGTAATACTCATAGCTATGAACGATCTACTGCGTCCCGCTGCCGACCCCAATGTGTCCTATGCGCGACAAAATGGTGCGAGCCGCTCTTCTACTACCACGCTCACACCGTACACAGGCACATGGAGCCGCAAAGAAGCCGTGCACCTGCTGAAGCGTACCATGTTTGGCGCTAAAAAGGCCGACGTGGATCACCTGCTCACACTCACCATGAGCCAGGCTGTAGACGAACTGCTCACTGCACCCGGTTCTCCTCCGTCACCTCCGGTCAATAATTACAACAATGCCTCCTTCACGGATGCAGCGATTGCCTTCGGACAGACATGGGTCAATGACCCCACTGTGCAGCCTAATGCGCTGGGGCCCCGTGCTGCCTCACTGAAGGCATGGTGGTATGGGCAAATGATAAATCAGCCGCGCAGCATCGAGGAGAAACTTGTACTCTTCTGGCACAATCACTTCTCTACGCAGCTTGCATCTTATGTGGAGCCAAGGGGTGGCTATAAATACCTCGCTACTATTCGCCAGTATGGGCTGGGCAATTTCAAGGATTTCGTCAAAGCGATCACACTTGACCCGGCCATGTTATTCTTCCTCAACGGCTACCTGAATACCAGCACCGCCCCCGACGAAAACTACGCACGGGAATTGCAGGAGCTATTTACAGTAGGCAAAGACCTCCCATCGCACTATACAGAGGATGATGTGCGGGCGGCGGCGAGAGTATTGACCGGTTACCGCATTGACCCGTCTACGCTGGCGGTGAGCTTCGTAGCGGCCCAGCATGATACTACAGATAAACAATTCTCATCTTTCTATAACAATACCCTCATCACCGGTCAGGCCGGCGCCAATGGGGCAAATGAACTGGACGACCTGCTCACCATGATCTTTGCCCAGCAGGAAACAGCTAAATACATCTGCCGCCAGATCTATCGCTTCTTCGTCTACTTTGATATTGACGCCACGATCGAGACCAATATCATCATCCCTCTTGCGAATGACTTCAGGACCAATGGATACCAGATACAACCTATCCTTGCCAAGCTTTTCAAGAGCGAACACTTCTACGATATGCTCAACCGGGGTTGTATTATCAAATCGCCTACGGACTTCCTGATCGGATTGTTGCGCGAATACAATGTAGCATTTCCGGCGCCTACGGCTATCGCCGATTCATATCAGGCATGGCTCACAGTAGGTTATTATTCTATTGTCCTTGGCCAGGATATTCTAGATCCGCCGAGTGTATCTGGCTGGCAGAGCTACTATCAGTACCCGCAATATTATGAGCTGTGGATCAATAACTCCACGCTTCCGCTGCGCAATCAGATCACAGACGCATTGACCTATGTCGGTGCACCTGTCAATACTTTTACTGTCAAAATAGATGTGCTAGACTATTGCAGCAATCTACCCAATCCTTCCGATCCCGTAGCAGTGGTGAATGACACCATTGACCTGCTATATATGATAGATGTATCGCAGACATCCAAGGATGGCATCCGCATATATGGCCTGCTCGGCGGGCAGACGACCAACGGATACTGGACCACAGCCTGGACAGACTATGTCAATGACCCGACCAATGTGACCAAGAAAAACATAGTAGAAACCCGGTTACAAGGATTTTTTAAATACCTCATGAACCTGTCAGAGTATCACCTCGCCTGATCCTCCCCAAAACCATAACACAATGAAAAGAAGAGATTTCATAAAAGCAGCCCCTGTAGCAGTTCTCCCCGCATTGCTCAACGGCCTTTCCGTCAAAGCATTTGGCGCATCACCACTGATGGCAGCACTATCCGGAGCGAGCAATGACCACGTACTGGTACTCATACAACTCGTAGGCGGCAATGACGGACTCAATACGGTGATACCTCTGGATGCATATACAACGCTATCTGCAGCGCGTAGTAATATACTCATCCCGCAGAATAGGGTATTGTCGCTTAATGGCACGACCACAGTAGGACTACATCCATCGCTCACCGGTTTTCAACAAATGTATAATGCCGGTAAACTGCACATCGTGCATGATGTCGGATATCCGGATCCAAACTTCTCGCACTTCCGTGCAACAGATATATGGCTCACCGGTGCGAACTCAAATCAGGTACTGAGCACAGGCTGGAATGGCCGCTACCTGAATTATGAATACCCGAACTTCCCCACTGGCTACCCTGATCCCGATATGCCTGATCCGCTGGCCATGCAGATAGGCTATTTTATGTCACCTGTATTTCAGGGACCTTCGGTCAATATGGCAATGGCGGTCGCCAACCCGGCGAGCATATACAGCCTCGTCAATGGGCTACCGGACCCAGCCCCTGCCACGCCCGCAGGTGATGAGCTGACCTACATCCGCGAAATAGCAAAACAGACCAATCTATATGCCGGCGTCATCACCAATGCCTGGAACTCTGTCACCACTACACAGCTCACCTATCCCACAGACAATGATCTCGGCGACCAGCTCAAAGTAGTGGCCCGTCTCATAGCCGGCGGACTCAAAACCCGCGTGTATATGGTCAGCATGGCCAGCGATGGCAGTTTCGACACACATGCGGCGCAAGTCAGTACTACAGATACGACAACAGGCAAACATGCTGATCTGCTCCAGAAGCTCTCTGAAGCAGTCAAAACTTTCCAGGATGATATACAGCACCTCGGTGTGGCGGACAGAGTAGTAGGCATGACCTTCTCCGAATTTGGCAGGAGGATCATATCCAACTCCAGCCTCGGCACAGATCACGGCGCAGCCGCACCCCTGTTTGTCTTTGGCAATAAAGTAATATCGGGAATGACGGGTAACAATCCTACGCTGCCGTCATCACCTGGTGATGATGACAACATCCCTATGCAGTATGATTTCAGGTCCGTCTATGCCTCGATCCTCACGGATTGGTTCTGCGTACCACAGGCTGATGTTTCTAATATCCTATTGGCAAACTATCAGCAGCTTGCCCTCGTGGATAATGCTGACTGCACCACCGCCGTACATGAGATCAATCAGAAGGCTGGCGTCAACCTCATCAGCAATTATCCTAATCCATTCACTTCATCTACTAATATCACATTTACCACCGCAGGTGGGCATACCATGATACAGGTGTTTGATGGTAGCGGCAAACTCCTGCGCACACCTATCAATCAGGACATGGTCGCAGGCCGGTACAGCGTAAACTTTGAAAATGAGGATTACGCTACTGGTGTCTATTATGCCCGTTTCCAGAATGGAGTAGTGCAACAGGTAAGGACGATGATCATAGCCCGATAATACGATGTCTTCGATTTGTATTTAAGCCCCCTTTGGGGGTTTGTGGACTCTTTTTTGCCACACCATTAAACATTCTACTCATCTCATAGTCCAATAAAAAAACTGACGCATGATAAAGAACGTACTACTCTTTGTCCTACTTGCATTCTCATTGAGCAGCTTTGCCCTGCTTACTCCCATTGTAGATTCCATCACCATGAGCGATGGCAAAAAACTAGCTGCTGACATTTACATCCCTGCGGGAATGAGTTCCGGCCCTGTCATCCTCATACAGACACCATACAACAGGCTTCTCTATAGAGCTTCCCTCCCACTCGGTATCGGACTCAACCTCAATAGCAGCAATTACATTTTTGTGATAGTCGATTGGCGGGGTTTCTACGGTTCGGCTGCTGCTGCAGTGCTTCATCCACCTGCGCAGGGGCTCGACGGGTACTATTGTGTAGAATGGATCGCGCAGCAGTCATGGAGCAATGGCAAGATCGGCACCTCGGGCGCATCGGCCCTGGGCAAGATACAATTTCAGACAGCCGAGTATAACCCACCACACCTCACCTGCATCTGCCCCACAGTAGCCGCACCACAGTTCTCATACTATGAATACTATCCCAACGGCGCCCTTCGTACAGAGTATCTCGATCAGTTGGATGCACTCGGTTTCGGCCTGCGCACCGCCGTCATGGGCAATCAGGTCTACAATAATACATGGCAGTTTGTAGAAAATCAGGATTTCTATCCGGACAGCATCCGCGTGCCATGCTTTATGATCGGTGGCTGGTATGATCACAATATCAAAGACATGCTGGCCTTCTTTCCCGCTATGGTATCTCAGTCCCCTGCCAGTGTACAAGGCAAACACCGCCTGCTCATGGGTCCCTGGGTGCACGGCGGGCATAGTGTCGCCCATGTCGGATCAGCACAACAGGGACAACTCACATACAATAATGCCGCCGGATGGAATGATTCACTCGCTCTTGTATTCTATGATTATTATCTCCGGAGTCAGGCCAACGGTTGGGATCAATCTCCCGTAGTACAATACTACCAGATGGGCGAAAACACCTGGCAGAGTAGTGCTGCATGGCCGCCTACCGGGCCCGTCGTGACCAATTTCTATATGCACGGAGATGGCCTGTTGAATACCTTTATGCCAACAAGTACTTCTGACAGCCTCTCCTATCATTATGACCCAAATGATCCCTCACCATCATACGGTGGGCCACTCCTCCGTACGGGTCTCGTACAAGGTCCATATGACCAATCGGACACTGTGGAAAACCGTCATGACATTGCCATCTTCACTTCCGATTCACTCCCGCAGAATGTTGTATTGAGAGGAAACACCATCATTCATTTAAAAGTATCTTCTGATAAACCTGATACAGACTTTGATGTGCGAGTCACAGACGTGTACCCTGATGGCCGGTCAATGCTGCTCAATCATGCCCCATTTCGTATGCGCTGCCGCAACGGCTTCACAGCTGCTGACACTTCCGCCATCATACCGGGCCACATTTATGATGCAACTCTTACCCTGCCATACACCTGCATCACCTTCCTCACAGGTCATCGTATACGGATAGATGTGACCTCAAGCAATTATCCCGCTTTCAATCGCAACATGAATAATGATGCTGCGCAATATCCTAACAACAGCCTCGATACACTTATCAATCCGCTTGTAGCTACCAATACCATTTATACCAATAGCACCAATGCCTCATATGCCGAGCTGCCTTTGGTTGGATTCACAGCGCCTAATAGTATAGAAGCGACAAATTCTCTGAGCGGAATATCTATTTATCCAAATCCAGGTGCTGATCAGGTTCACATTATATTGGATCAAAAGGCTGAGGGTGAAATGAAATTATATGACATCACAGGCAGCCTCATGCTATCACAAAAAATACAAGGAAACAACACTACGCTATCTGCTAGTACACTCGCCAATGGCATCTATCTGATCAAAATAGAAAGTATGCAAGGAACAACAATGAAGAAAGTTGCGATTCGCCATTAACTGGCAATCATAAAGCCTAATAAAAAAGCACGACTCAACTGACATTGCCCCTTTAAAAAGCTTTCAAGCAATAACCGGAACTCGTCTTCTTCCGGGTCACCCAGAAGCAGTTCAACACTTACCTGAAAACGGGATGGATAAATATTCCTGTATGGGGATAATAAGCCTCATTCATTTCTTGGACAAATCAGATCAGCCTGCCATATATAATTGTATGACAATAAATTGGATCTTAGGTATGGCCTTTGTGATATCCCCTCACAATCATTCTTAAATCCAATAACATGAAAGACAATACACACCAGGATCGTAAATCGATTCACAACATGAGTCACCTCAACGTAAAATATTTCTCAGGTACCCTCATCGCCATTCTGATCCTCATCGCGGCGGTCACAGGTTGCAAAAAATCTTCAACATCGGCCAGCTATCAGCAGGTCAATCTCGTAGCCGACACAGCAGGCTATAGCGGAGCCCGCATCGACGCCAACCTCAAAAACGCATGGGGCATCGCTATCGGGCCTACCGGCATTTTCTGGATCTCTGCCAATCATACCGCGCTGACCACTGTCTATGACCGAACAGGTACACAGATATTACCAGCTGTCTCGCTCAATGCCGGCGGCGCTCCTACCGGCGTTATTTACAATAGCACTGGCAGCTTCATAGGCAGCAAATTTATCTACGCAGGCGAGGATGGGATCATCTCGGCATGGACCTCCGGTACGGCGACCGCAATCGTAGCCGACAGATCATCGGCCAGTGCAGTATACAAAGGTATTACCATAGCCAGTGATGGAGGTGCCAATTTCTTATATGCTGCAGATTTCAAAAACGGTCATGTGGACGTATTTGACCAGAGCTTCACCTACGTCACTACCAAGCCCTTTGCTGATCCGTCCATACCTGCCGGCTTTGCACCATTTAATATCCAGAATATCGGAGGCAAGCTATATGTGACCTATGCCAAACAAAAAGGCCCGGACAATGAAGATGATGAAAAGGGCGCCGGCAATGGCTATGTAAATATTTTCAACCCGGATGGCACATTGGTTAAACGTTTTGCATCTCAGGGTACACTCAATTCACCCTGGGGCCTCACACAGGTATCTTCCGGATTTGGGCAGAATTCAAATGATATCCTCGTGGGAAATTTTGGTGACGGACGCATCAATATCTACGATGCCAATGGCTCATATCAGGGCCAGCTCATGGATGGCGGCACACCTATTACGATCGATGGCCTATGGGCCCTTCAGTTTCCGCAAAACGGCGTTCCTGCTGGGGATCAGAATCAACTCTTTTTCACAGCTGGTCCCGGAGATGAGGAGCATGGACTATTCGGATATATCCAAAAACGATAAGCATTTGTTGTGCTCCATTATAGCATACCCGGCAGTAATAAATTACTGCCGGTTTTTTTCTTTTCTCTCCTCAATAGCATTCGCTTTCCAGTATGGAGAAAAGAAGCTGTGAGCGATACCCATCTCCATCCTTTTGGGAGTCGCGGAGCGTACCTTCCTGCACGAAACCCTCTGACCGGTATAGATGTATCGCCCTTTCGTTATCCTCATACACATCCAGCCACAGGCGATGAAACCGCAGTTGCTCAAAACAATATTGCTTGATGAGTTTCACTACCTGCCTGCCGAAACCCTTGCCCTTGCTTTGTATCACGAGGCGCCGGAGTTCCAGTGATAGATTAGGGTTACTCAGTCCCGCCAGGATCACATAGCCTATCATTTCATTAGTCGCTTTATCCCATATAGTCAGGTGCTCTTCATCACTGCTTTCTATCACCTGCCTATGCCGCTCTGCGGAATAGTTCAATACAAACCGGTTATTGTCCGTATGCGATTCCATACTGCGCACGGTGAGTATTTCTTCCGGCAAAGTATTGCGCAGGCCTATATTTGCATTCCCGATTTTGAAAGGCATGTTACCTTTTGATTTACAATAACGCTAAGATAAACACAAAGCAGAAACCGCAGATGAATACAATTCCTTAACGAAGAATTACTCTAAGCATAGCAACGACTTAAATTACCCGTAAAAACAACCACCTATATTTGTATCGTAATGAAGAGTAAAACCTGTCAGGCTTATGGTCTGTCAGGTTTTAGGAGACCATAGCCACATCTACATAAATTCCTTCGGGAGAGCGGTCGCTCTCCCTTTTTTATGCAACATAAAGGCTTTTCGACCGGCAGACTTTCCAGGTTTTCTGGCCGAAGATTCAGATCGATCATTATAGTTCCACATCCCGCTGATAAACCTGGAAAGTCTCCTCTGGCTTAATACATCAGTTGCTTCTTGCTATTATTCTTCCACCCTGCGTCGCTCTTATATTGCGCGAAATAAACCTTGATGTCGGCATCTGATGCATAGTCTACAAAAAATATTTTCTTCTTAGCATCACTGGCATAGTCCGTAAAGAACCAAACGCCATTGTTGTCACCGGCATCACTTTTATATTGCGCTTTGTATACCACCAGGTCCGCGTCACTTGAGTACTGCACCACATACACTTTCACCTGGGCATCACTTTTGTACTGGGTGGAAAAGACGGTTTGAGCCTTGATCGTGAAGCTAGCCAGTGTGATGATAATAAAGAGGAATGATCTCATATGGGTTGGGTTTAGGAAATAAATATAGAAAGGTTAAGCTTTTGCGCCAAACAACAATTAATTTTGATCGATATGCATCTTATGCACTTTGATCAGGTCTTTTATCTCGCCCATCGCGCCGGCACCTTTCAGTCTTTCCGCAGAACGTGTCAGGCTCTTGAGCGTAAGCTCCATGTTGTTCTTTTCTTTAGGCAGATTGAAATTCTTAAGGCCATTGAATATATCTCCAAATCTTTTCAGTAACCCGTAGCGCGGATTATTGATCACTGACACGAGCTCTATCTCCAGTTCTTTCGCCTGCTCTTTGAGTACCTCATTATATATCTGTAGTTTGTCGTCGGTCAGTTTCCGCGTATCAGCTGTATTCCTGTTGACCCATTCCAGTTCGAGTCTGAGGAGTGCATGGAGGTCGCCCTTTTTGTAAGCAATACCGAGCTCTTTCATAAGCTCTTCTTTCAGCGGACGCAGTTCATCATCCTGCTCCAGATCGGGGTGTAGTATCTTGACCAGCTGCTTATAGATCGTGCTGATATTCTTGCTGCGGGCCTCGTCCATCTGGCGCTCCTGTTCTATCCGCGCAGCTTGCTTCTTCGACCTCTTTTTAGTCTCCTTTTGCTCGCGCCTTCTCTCCCTTTCCTCCCGGATCGCGTCGTTGATCTCGTGCATCTTGCGCGCCATATCGGCCTCGCTCATATCCTTATGCATATCGCTGAGGTCTACGTAGAGATCATAGTTCTCCAGCGTATCCTCTATCTGCTGCTTCATATGATCAAAGCCAATGCTCTCCGCCTCTTCATAGCTGAGTCCCTCGACCTTCTCATATATCCTCTGTATCTCCTCATCCGGCTTATCCGTCTCTCCCGCCAGCACCTCCCGCAGCAATGCCTTGACCAACGACAAAACTACCTTCCGCTGATTTTGCGACAGCGCATCCTTATCATTGTAGTAAGAGAAAAGGGACTTCAGCACCTCCTTCTTAAGCAGGAAGATTTGCATCTCAAGCGGATAGATGTTCTTATTGTGGTATTCCAGATTAGCATCCAGCGTGCTCGTAGTTTCTCCCACACGCACTCTCAGCGCCTCTATCTTAGCCACCAGCCAGTTGAACATCTCCTGCTGCTTGCTAAGCGGCTTCTCCTCCTCAGGAGTTATTACGAGGTCATTCTTCATTCTTACTCACCTATAATGTCACACATCTATATAAATTTCTTAAATCGGTGCGAGCACCCTTGTTTTTTTGTCACAGCAACTATTTTAAATAGAGATAATAAAAGATTCTAAGTTGCAGGATAAAAGCTTGCATCGGAGAAACATCCGCTCTATAAACCATAACATCCGGTAATTTACTCTTGCAATTGTCATAAGCTGAGTAAATACCATTATAATTCAATCCTTCTTTCCTTAATAGTTCTTTAACTGGCCCTTTCCTTTTTATTATCGTGAGCAACAGATCTTGCGTGGTAACCTTAATCCTACCTGACAGGTGACATCCAAGCACGGCCGCTCTTAAAACATTTTCGCAAGATGACAAAAGTGGCATTGAGTGATAGCTTTGTCTCTCACGCTCTTGGGGTGGATTGGTCCTTTTGACAATTTGAATTACTCCTCCTTCAATTCGAGCCCAATTGATCGTTATTCCATTCCGAAATTTAGCATCTTCCACACGCAACATCCCCAAAAACAAATGTTCAATAGTAATAAAGTTGTTGAGCAATTCTAGCGCAACTGTTTTGCTATTGATGATTGCTATTCTAACCTCTGAATCAAATACTTCAGACGATCGCTTAGTTCTGTTATCCATAGTTCGCTGGTTCAAGCATCATTACGATAGCCTAAAACAACCCCTTCTGCTCGCCCTTGCTACCAGCCTTAGGATTGGTAGTGTCGTCGCGTTCCTCCTGTTCTTCTATTTCTTCGCTTTCTTCGTCGGGAGTTATATCTACTACCTTACCGGTCACCAGGTTTTGTGATAGACGATTGCCCAGCGCCTTCCAGCCCTTCACATCGATGATCTCTGTGAGTTTGACTTCTGCTTCGAGCTTTTCTTTCTCTTTACCCTTCAGGTAGTGGAACTTGACAAACGGCGTTTTCTTAGATGAGAAGACAGCCATCTTCGAGTCCTTATGCTCTGTGATGACAGAGGACTTCTCTTTCTCTTTCTTTATCTCGATCTTGAAGCGCTTCACATAGTACTGTTTGCTATCGCCATCGTAGTACACCACCGAGTACACCCTGTCTTTATCAAATTTCTCCACGAGGTAGATATCATCCATCTCATATTTATTGGTCACCTCATAGTTGGTCAGCTCTATATTGCCATCCTTAAATACGACCAGCACCTGGTCTCCCGTATGAAATTCTCCAAGGTATTTCGACTTCTCGCTTTCTTCAGATACTAGCCTTCCGTATTTCTCATCCAGCCATAGTTTCAGACCGCCTATGGTAGACTTACCTTTCTCTTTCAGGTCCACTTTCCTCACCGGGAACTTGGTCAATATATTGCCCACAGCCCCACGCCCCTTGATTTCCATTGTACTAAAATCAAAATCAAATTCCTTGATACGCGCACCGCTGCTTTGGTGGAGATATACTTTTACTATCTCAGCCTCAGAGTTACTATTGACAGTGAGGTGCCATATCTTGGAACCACTAGTACCTTGCGTCAAGTCATATTCCTTGTCACGTGTGACTCCGGTGACATTGAAGCGCTTCACAAAGGTACGTTTAGAAGCTCCATCATAATACGCCATATTATATCCCGTGCGCTCATCATTCTTCTGCCATACAGCTATGTATATGATCTCCTTCCCGACAAATTTCTTGTCGCCGAGGCGCGTCACCATCATCTTACCCGCGCGGGTGATAGCTATGATATCATCTATATCTGAGCAGTCACAGACGAACTCATCCTTCTTCAATCCCGTACCGAGGAATCCCTCCGCACGATTGACATACAGCTTGGAGTTATTGGCCACTACATGCTTCACCTCTATCGTCTCAAAGCCCTTCACTTCGGTCCTGCGCTCGCGACCCTTGCCATATTTTTTCATCAGGTCCTCAAAGTATGCGATAGCATAATCATTCAGATGTGCCAGATCATGGGCCACTTGTTTGAGCGATGCCTCCAGGCCTTTTATTTCCTCATCCGCCTTGAAGGAGTCAAACTTCGATATCCGCTTGATCTTGATCTCGGTCAGCTTTGCTATGTCCTCCATCGTGATCTCACGCTTGAATAGCTTCTTATATGGCTTGAGTCCTTTATCTATCGTCTGCAGTACATCTTCCCAGGTCTCAGACTCTTCTATGTTGCGATAGATCCTTTTCTCGATAAATATCTTTTCTAAAGATGAAAAGTGCCATTTCTCATTTAGTTCACCTTGCTTGATCTCCAGTTCGCGGCCGAGTAGCACCTTTGTGTTCTCAGTCGAGATGCGGAGTATCTCATCTACCGTGTGGAAGACGGGCTTTTCATTCTCGATCACGCAGGCATTCGGAGAAAGCGATATCTGGCAATCCGTAAAGGCATACAGCGCATCTATCGTCACATCAGGGTCTGTACCCGGCATCAGGTCGATGGTAATGTCGACATGCTTGGCGGTATTGTCCACGACCTTTTTGATCTTGATCTTACCTTTATCATTGGCCTTGAGTATCGACTCTATCAGCGAACCGGTAGTGGTGCTATACGGTATCTCGCGGATAGAAAGTGTTTTCTTGTCCACCACTTCTATCTTCGCACGCACCTTGATCCTACCACCCCGGCCACCGGCATTGTATTCCGCCACATCTACGAATCCTCCAGTTGGGAAATCCGGATACAATTTAACACGCTTGCCTTTCAGGATATCAATAGAACCTTTGACGAGTTCATTAAAGTTATGCGGCATGATCTTCGTCGAGAGACCTACCGCGATACCGTCAGTTCCCTGAAATAGCAGCAACGGAAATTTCATCGGCAGCGTGATCGGCTCTTTCTTCCGGCCGTCGTAGCTTAGTTGCCACTCGGTAGTATCTGGATTAAATGCTACCTCTTTAGCGAACTTAGAAAGCCTCACCTCTATATACCTCGCCGCCGCCGCACTATCACCGGTACGCACATCACCCCAGTTACCCTGAGTATCAAACATCAATTCTTTCTGCCCGATATTGACCAGCGCATCTCCTATACTCGCGTCACCGTGTGGGTGGTACTGCATGGATTGGCCGATGACATTCGCCACCTTGTGGAAACGCCCATCATCCATCTGGTACAGCGCATGAAGTATCCTCCGCTGCACCGGTTTCAGCCCGTCATTGATCGCAGGCACCGCCCGCTCCAATATCACATACGATGCATAGTCCAGAAACCATCCTCTGAACATCCCATCAATGTGAACCGTTTCGTTGATCTCTTTATTCTCTTGTTCTTCCATATTTTATTCTCATCCCGGCCTCTTAAATATATTTCACACGAAGAGCACTAAGAATACATTAAGAAATGCATTAAGCACACTAAGAAAAAATACATTACAGAGAATCCTAATTGGCAAATCTTTGTATCCCGTTTTTAATTAGCACCTCATTAAAGTTTATTAGAAAGCCTAGTGAAAGGCCAGCCAATCTCATATAATTCAATATTTGCTTTTGGTCAATTTTCTTAACCTGATCCACTGATTTTAATTCCACCATAATCATCTCATCCACAAATATGTCGCACTTAAATGCTTTTTCTACTCTATGTTCCTTATAAAATATATCGATCGGGCACTGCCTTTTGTAAGGAATACCGCGTTTATCCAACTCAATACAAAAAACCTCTTCATAAACAGACTCAAAAAGCCCCGGCCCCAGCTCAACATGTATTTGGTACGCTATATCAACTATCTCCTTTGCTAATCTTTCCCTACGCTCTAAATCCATTACCCCGATCTTTTCTTATGAATTGCATGTATTTAATGTACTTCTTCTTCGTGAGCTTAATGCATTTCTTAATGTATTCTTCGTGTCCTTCGTGTGAAATGTATTAATGACTAAGCAAGTTCCAACTCTATCGCTTGCTCGGGCACATCCTTTTCGATCTTTAGGTTATCTATGATAAAATCCTGTCTCTCCTGTGTGTTCTTGCCCATATAATAGTCCAGGATGATCTTGATGTCCTTATCATCCTTGATGATCACAGGATTGAGGCGGATATCCGCATTGATAAATCCTTCAAACTCCTCCGGAGATATCTCGCCCAGTCCCTTGAATCGGGTGATCTCGCATTTGTTTTTCAACTTGAGTATCGCAGCCTGTTTCTCCGATTCATCATAGCAGTAGATCGTCTCTTGCTTATTGCGCACACGGAATAGCGGCGTCTCCAGTATCTTCACGTGCTCTTTACGCACCAGATCAGGGAAGAATTGCAAAAAGAAGGTCAGGATCAGCAACCTGATGTGCATCCCATCCACATCGGCATCGGTAGCGATCACGACATTGGCATATCTCAGGTCCTCTATCGAGTCCTCTATATTCAGCGCATGCTGCAGCAGGTTAAATTCCTCATTTTCATATACCACCTTTTTAGTTAGCCCGTGGCAGTTGAGCGGCTTGCCACGGAGGCTAAATACCGCCTGCGTATCCGGATCGCGTGCTTTGGTGATCGATCCGCTCGCAGAGTCACCTTCTGTGATGAATAGCATTGTGCCTTGATTCTTATCATTTTTATCTCCGTAGTGTACCTTGCAGTCGCGGAGTTTCTTATTGTGGATATTGGCTTTCTTCGCGCGCTCGTTGGCCAGCTTCTTGATACCAGCTATCTCTTTGCGTTCGCGCTCACTCTGCAGGATACGTTTGAGCAGCGCATCTGCGGTCTCAGGGTTTTTATGCAGATAGTTGTCGAGGTTTTCTTTGAGGAACTCCAGCAGGAACTGCTTCATCGTCTTTTCCTCTCCTATCAGCTTGTCCGTGCCGAGCTTCGTCTTCGTCTGCGACTCAAACACAGGCTCCTGTATCCGTATAGACACCGCAGCCACTATCGCTTCGCGAATGTCCACCGTATCAAAGTCCTTTTTATAAAATTCGCGAACTGTCTTCACGATAGCTTCTTTGAAAGCCTGCAGGTGCGTACCACCCTGTACGGTGTATTGCCCATTCACAAATGAATAGTATTCCTCGCCATACTGATTGCTATGAGAGATGGCTATCTCTATATCATCGCTCACGAGATGTATGATCGGATAGCGCAGGTTCTCTATATCCTTCTTTCTCGATAGCAGGTCATAGAGCCCTTTTTGGGAAATATACCTGTTCCCATTATATATGAACGCAAGTCCCGTATTCAGATAAGTATAGTTCTGCACCATCTGCTCGGTGTACTCATTGAGATAATGGTAGTTCTTAAATATCTGTGTATCCGGGAGAAACTCTACATAGGTCCCATTCTCCTCATTCGTCTTTTGTACCTTATGGTCCTTGGTCAGTTTGCCTTTCTCAAACTCGGCCACCTTCATTTCGCCCTCGCGCACGGCATATACCTTAAAGTAACTCGACAACGCATTCACCGCCTTCGTACCCACGCCATTCAGACCCACGGACTTTTTGAAGGCCTGTGAGTCATACTTCGCACCTGTATTGATCTGAGAGACTACATCCACGACTTTACCCAACGGTATACCGCGGCCATAGTCTCGTACGCTCACTCGGTCTTTGGTGACTTTGATCTCGACCTTTTTGCCATAGCCCATCTGGTATTCGTCGATGCAATTGTCAATGGTTTCCTTGAGTAAGATGTAGATACCATCGTCCATAGAGGAGCCGTCGCCTGTCTTGCCGATATACATACCCGGACGCATACGCATATGCTCGATCCAGTCGAGCGTACGGATATTGTCTTCAGTATATGCTACCTCCTGCCTTTCTTTTTCTTTTGCCATAGTGTTTGTTTACCGCTAAAGCGCAAAAAACGCAAAAGAGGACATTGATCATTCAATTTCCCTTTTGGCGGTTTTAGCGTTTTTGCGGTTCAATAAAAATTGCTAAAAATTTTAGCGAAATTAAAAAAGATGTAGGATTTTCAAGGGGGAAGTAATTCACAAAAGGTGTGGAAATAAAGTACAAACCATCAACCCAAGTCATAAAACAGGACAAAAACACATAAAAAAAGCGCAGCCTTCGCCGCGCTTTCTTACTGTATTGGATTTTAGATCAGTGTGAGCCGTATTTGCCAGAATAGGTGCCGGAGGTGATAGTGATCATATCATTCTGGTTTATAGTGTTGTACAATGTCACGTTGAAAGATGCCGTGGACGTTGATCCATTAGTAGTGACCGTGATAGAACCAGGAGATGCTGCTCCGCTACTGGTATATGAGGTGTATATGGTGCTACCTTTGTACAATTGGATAAAGGTGGGATAACCTACTGCATCATAATGATAGGTACCGGAGGCGATCGGAGTGTAGATGATCAGCTTATTATCAGCATTATATTGGTCAGCTCCATTTACTGCATTCTCTCCGCTCACAGTAGATCCCAGCATCCCGTCTTTCGAAGGATAAGTAAATGAGGCGCCTCCAGTTTCTGTAAATACGAGGTTGCCCGAGTTATTATGCGAATAATCAGCTTTACTGCAGGAGCTCATCAGGAGTATCAAGGCGAGAACCGGTATCGATACCAGTGTTGTAATCTTTTTCATTGCTTTTTGTTTAGTGATAAATGAAGCGCAAACCTACGCGATGACGCGTTGCCGGGAAAGGACAAAAGCGCCGCTTACTTACCGCTAAATGTGAAAAGACCAATAGGTAACTCATCCTATCAGGTGGTGGTTATACCTTCCGATAGATGGTTAAAATATCCGGATAAATATCGCAGATGAAAATTTATTTCCTGACGACCTCGATCTCCTGCTCATAGAAAGCAGCGTTGCCAGCAGTGGCTGCGGCATCTCCGGTGAGGCTTAACTTGAGTTTGTATTTGCCAGACACCTTGGGTGTAAAATAATATTGAAATGAATCACGCGCACCCATATCTGCGCCGAAATAAAACAGCGGTGGATAGATAGTGTCAGCTACACCGTCATAGTCTCCTTTGATATCACGGACCCCATGATAGGTATTGATCCGGACAGCGCATTCATATGTTGAGTCCTGATAAAACTGTTTTGGATTGCCCCGAAAAACCAAAGCACCCTTTGCCTTGCGGATAGCGGCGTCAGCATATATACGTACACCATTGCTATACATCGCAGAGTCTTTGAGCCGACCATCAGCATACCATTCCTTCCAGATGCCTTCGCGCTTGTCATTGCAGACCATGCCTTCGAGCACTTTATGGGAATATTGATATTCTATTACTTTACGGCAGGTATCAGTATCAGCGGTAGTATCTGGCCTGCGCACCTCAGGGCTCCAGGTCCCATCGCCCGAAAAAAGAAATCGTACTAAAAGGATACAAAAAGAAAAACTGGACATATAGAGTAGGGGTTTCTGCTATATACAACTCAAAACCTGTACCAGTTTTGTCATTAAGGCTATTATTCATGTTAATACCCTGATTTGTTTTTCTGCGGGGATTGTTTTTATATTGGATGTAGTAATAACCACTGATGGAAAAACTAGATAAAGACCTGTATAATGAGAAAGTGCTGGCTGGCAAAAGGATCTACTTCCTTGACCTTAAGGAAAAGCACAACGGCGACCGTGTCATCAAGATCTCGGAAAGCCGTAAAAATGGTGAAGAATTTATCCGGTCGACGGTCATGATCTTCCAGGAGGATTTTGACAAGTTCTTTGGGGCATTGGACAAGGTCAGGGCAAACCTTTAACGGAGCCTAATTCCTTCAAAGTGTTAACTTTACCGCCCACCGCGCGCAATATTGACATATTATTGTGTTAAACTTGGCATAGGTCTTGCCACCGATCATATAGATTTGTGCGTCTTGCATTTACAACCCGGACCGGGTATGAAACGTACAATTTTTATATAAGCATTTACGAATGAGGAAATTCATACCTGTTCTCTGTCTTTTTCTATTATCACTCACCGCTGCAGGTCAGAATACGAATATCAGCGGCCAGATCAATAGATATAGCAAGGTCAATGAAGTGATCCGCTGTGGCAATCGTGTGATCGTTGATTCTCCCACGCTTTTTACGGTCGGTATGCAGGTGCTCATCATCCAGATGCAGGGTGCCTCTATGAGCGTTTCAAACAATGCAAGCTTTGGCAATGTGACCAGCTATAATGCGGCGGGCAACTATGAGATACAAACTGTAGACTCCATACTAGGCGATACGATCAAATTTAAGTATCAATTGGAGCGCCTCTATGATGCAAATGGCAGCGTCCAGCTTATTCCGCTGCCAGTGTACAATACTGCTACTGTGACCAATAATCTCACTTGCCGTCCATGGAATGGCAGTATAGGTGGCGTATTACTACTCAAAGCCGATTCACTTATTCTCAATGATTCTATTATAATTTCAAACTCCGGTTTCAGGGGATTCTATAATAATGATAGTTCACAAAACTGTTTCGGAGGTGTAAATTCAGGTTACTTTTTTGGAGATAGTATGCAGGGCGCACCCAAAGGAGAAGGCATCGTTATCGCTCCATTCCCCTATGGAAAAGGCAAAAACATAAATGGCGGAGGAGGCGGAAATAATCAAAACACCGGCGGCGGCGGCGGGGCAAACTATGGCAAAGGCGGGCTGGGTGGTGCTATCGTACCACGCACAGCTGCCTGTCCCGGCAATGATCCCGGTGTAGGAGGCCAGGCACTATCGTACAATGATACTTTGAACAAAATATTCATGGGCGGCGGCGGCGGTTGCGGCCATGGCAATAACAGCGAAAATACCGGCGGTACTAATGGCGGGGCCATCTGTATCATCATCGCCAATACCCGGGTGGGCAATAGTAAAGCCATCGTCTCAAACGGAAAAGATCAAACGCTCATAGCAGGAAGCGATGGTGCCGGGGGTGGTGGTGCCGGAGGTACTGTACTCCTGTCAGTAGGACAGTATATAGGCAATGTCACCGTAAGCGTCAAGGGAGGGGCCGGAGGTAAGCTAAATAACGATTTC
>JAOQAO010000180.1 GCA_025963485.1 Bacteroidota bacterium
GAAAAAATCGTAAACTGCCGATGGTAGTGCAGGCAAAGACCTGAGCCGGTTATAACTGCAACTAAAATTACTAAGACCGGCGGGGAGCAAAGGCAGGCTATCTAGCAGATTGTTGTAGCAATAGAAATTGGTAAGGCTGGCCGGCAGCTGAGGCAGCTGCGGCAGCTGATTATCATTGCACCAGAAAAGGCCCAGGCCCGCTGGTAGCGGTGCGATCCCGGTCAGGTGATTTTCCCGGCAGATCAGCGATGTCAATGATGATGGCAGTGGTGGCAGGCTATCGAGCAGATTGCCGGTGCAGTCCAGCTCGCTCAGGCTTGTGAAATATTGGATACCTTCCAGATTCGTGATACTGGCCGAGGGGCAATCGATCGCAGTCGCATACTGCACAGTCCCTAGTATATTGAGTCGGCGGCGGGCACCATATACTCCTATCAGCTGCGCATCGTACCCGTTATTATATAGCCACCTGCCGAAGTTGCTGTCCGGTATATCCACATATATCCCTGTAGTGATACATGCAGACCTGCAGATGGGTAAAGAGGATGGATCTGTATCAAAAGCCAATGCAGTGAATGGAGCTACCACGCAGCTGATATTAGTATTGCCGATATAGAATCCGTTCAGCTGAGCTGCATTAAAAGCAGGAAGGCAATACAAGCTTGGATTATACCGGCATGATAAGGTAGTAACAAGCGGTAGTATACTTGGCAGTGCCCTTAGTTGATTGGAGTCACAGTACATCGACTTTAGCGTGGCCGGGACCACACTCAGGTCGGTGAGTTGATTATTGCTGCAGTCCAGGTATACCAGGTGCGTGAAATACTTCAGGCCCGTCATATTTTTGATGTTGGCATTTACGCATCTCATGGTGTCGGCATTTTGTACCGCTCCACTCGTAGTATCGAGGCGAAAGGATGTCAGGGCATTTCCTCTCATGGATGATGCATAGCCATTTTGATATAGCCATTTGCCGAAATTGCTATCGGGGATCGCAACAAACCTCCCATCCCAATCACAGGTGCCGCCGCACAGCGGCATAGTAGCCGGGTTTACATCGTAAGATGTTGCCGTAAATCTGGTCGACAAGCAAGTAATATGAGTACCGTTTATCTGCAGTTGAATCAGGTTATGTGTGATATCAGGCAGGCAGTAGAGGTCTGTGTTGGAGGCACAGGAGAGGTTCATGATACTGGGTAGTGCCGCAGTGATGCTGGTCAGCCGGTTGGAAAAACAAGCTAGTCCTGTGAGAGTGGCCGGTAGGGAAGAAATACTGGTTATTCTATTGCTGAAGCAAAAAAGGACCTTAAGGCTATCAGTTAGAGTAGGAAGGCTATCCAGCAGATTGTTATTACACCACAGTGTGTCAAGCCTCGGGGGCAGGATCATCGAGGTCATTCGATTATTACCACAGTCGAGATAAGTGAGCCTGGCAGGCAAAGTTCCCAGGCTGGTCAGAGAATTTGTACTGCAGTCCAATCGCTGCAGATTTGGCGGCAAAGGAGCCATTGTGGTCAGATGGCTCATAGAGCAATTGAGATCGGTCAGGCTGCGGAAATAACGTATACCGGTGAGATCAAAAACGGAAATAGCACTTAGATCGATGCTTGTGGCAGTGATCACGGCCCCGCAGGTCGTATCCAGCTGATAGCCGGTAGTGCCATTGCCTGTAAGGCATTGAGTATACCCATGATTATTAAGCCAATTCCCAAAAACACTATCGGGTAGTGGTACATATTGAGCTCGTGCGACAGATACAGATATGAGCAGGCAAAAAACAAGGAAGCTCCTTGAGAGGAAAGTATTCGTTTTCAATAGTTTTATTTTGAACAAAAGTATGAATTTGATTTGATAATTTGGCAACATCATGAAACAGAAAATAGTCATACTCACAGGTGCCGGCATCAGCGCTGAAAGCGGTATACAGACCTTCAGAGGTCAGGATGGGTTGTGGGAGGGCCATCGTATAGAAGATGTCGCCTCGCCGGAAGGCTGGCGAAGGAACAGGGAATTGGTCCTCGACTTCTACAACAAGCGCCGCCGACAGCTGCTCGAGGTCAAACCCAACGCAGGCCACGAAGCACTGGTAGAGTTGGAGAAAAAATACGACGTCACGATCATCACGCAGAATGTCGATGACCTGCACGAGCGTGCCGGTTCGTCTGATGTGGTGCACTTGCACGGAGAACTATTTAAAGTGCGTAGCACCCTCGATGAGTCGCTGGTATATGAGTGGAAGAAAGACCTGAACACCGGCGATAAATGCGATAAAGGTTCCCAGTTGAGGCCGCACATCGTGTGGTTCGGCGAAATGGTGCCCATGATAGAACGGGCGCAGCGTATAGCGTCTAAGGCAGATATCTTTATGGTCATAGGTACATCGCTTGTGGTATATCCGGCAGCAGGATTGCTGCATTATGCCCCTGCTGAGAGCAGGAAGTTTCTCATCGATCCGTATGCAGATACATTCAGCCCCTCCGTGCCCAATCTCAGAACCATCGTAGCACCGGCTACTAAAGGAGTGCCCGAAGTGGTGTCACTGCTGATGGCCGAATAATTGGTGTGGCCTTGCGCATTTATTCTTATTTTTCGGGATGAATTGGCAATCACAACTTCGGAAGAAAATCCCATTACTACTACTTTTCGCTGGCAATATTATCATCTGCTCTGCGCAAGCGCTCACCTCACACAACCCGGAGATCGGCGCTGCGAGAGAAAAACTCAACCCTGCTTTCAAAGACTTCGGGTCATGCATCGCAAAAAGTGAGTTGAGACAGTGCATGGATGAGCTTATTAAAAAAGCACCGGATAATTACTCTCAGTACAATGTAGCTGGCCTCCTATTTAAAGCGGATACCGCAGCATCATACCGGCTGCATCAGCAGGCTTATCTCACCCAGCCTGACGATGAGGACTTCCTGTTGCAATATGCCATAGAACTTCACCGCCGAGGACAATATGAGCAGGCATCTCAACTCTATGAGAAATACCTCGATAAACATCCCGGACAAGTATCGCTGTATACGTGGCTGACAGATTGCTATATGAATCTCGACAAGACCGCCAAGGCTATGGAGCTATGGGCTAAAGCCGGCCAGCCCAAAAACCAGAGCAGTGTAGATGCTGCGATCAATACCATCTATGGCAAGAGTGATAATATAGCCAAACGCAATGCCTGGCGTGTGGACCTGACCAAAGGCCAAAAGAGTATCGCACCGACCCTGATATACCTGGATGCCAACTGGAAGCTCGACCCAAACAATAAAATAATGGAAGAGGATTTTCTCACAGCAGATATGGATCTCGCTAAACAAAAGCTGGACTCCACCAGTGCAGCATTCAAACAGCTCAAAGTATATATAGCTATCAAAAGGCTATCGAAAGAAAATAGAACAGCAATGAGGGACTCTGTCAAATCAATCCTCAAAGCAGCGGGACTGATACTCGAGGGCAAACCGCTGCCCGATAATGGTGCCATCGCATCCGATCTTGTGCTCACAGCGATCACTACAGGTGTGCTCGACGAAAAGGTTCTTGTCAATACAAGAGGCCCTGAAATACTCAAACTCGCCAAGTCAAACAAAGATGCAGATATGCTCAGTCTCTACACTACCCTGTTGGCCGGCACTAAGGGCGCTGTCGATCCGGCCATCAATAAAATGGGCTGGAAAGAATTTAAAGATGAGCGCTTTGCTGCCGCCTATTTCATCGGCAAGGGTGAGAATAATAAACACAA
The DNA here is from genome assembly GCA_025963485.1 of Bacteroidota bacterium. GTDB lineage: Bacteria > Bacteroidota > Bacteroidia > Chitinophagales > LD1 > UBA1941. The sequence continues at coordinate 3,737 of JAOQAO010000180.1, forward strand.
CGATCCCGAATTGGCACAGGCTATGGTGGACTTTCCGGGTTCTGCTATACTATATTGGGTCAAGATCAACTGCGCCCGGGTGGAGGGCAAACCGATGAAGGCGCTATTTATTGAGCTGATCAAAAGGGAATTTAAAACCCTTGGATCCGATCCTAACCATTCATCTACAGGACTCCAATCCTATTTTGGGTACCTGGCGCAGCAGAAATAGCAGCTTTCGCATAGTTACTTTTTGCATACACAGATTTCGAACAGGGTTTGGCAAAACATTATTTATTTTCGGGTTATGCAAAAATTCGATACAGCTCTCACTAGGATGATCAAAGTGGAATATCCGATCATCATGGCGCCTATGTTTCTGGTGTCCAATGCTAAAATGGTCATAGAAGCCTGTAAGTCAGGCGTAGCAGGATCCGTACCTGCGCTCAACTACCGCACAGACGCGGAATTCCGCAAGGCGCTACAAGAGATCAAAGATGGTGTGGGCGACAGGGCCTATGGTGTCAATCTCATTACCAATAAATCAAATATCCGTTTCGACGAGCAGCTTAAAACCTGTCTTGATTTTGAAGTGCCGTTTATCATCACTTCCCTCGGTAGTCCGCAGTCTACGATCACCGCCTGCAAACCCAAAGGTATGAAGGTATTCTGCGACATAATAGATGTGGCCTATGCATTGAAAGTAGAAGCCATGGGCGCGGATGCGGTCATAGCTGTCAATAACGAAGCTGGCGGTCATGCCGGAAATTTTTCTCCTGAACAGCTCATACCTATGCTGATCAGGGAATGCAAAATACCCGTCATATCAGCCGGAGGTGTAGGCAATAGAAAAGGACTCGACAGGATGTTGGAGCTCGGCGCTGCCGGAGTCTCCGTAGGCAGTCCTTATATTGCATCACTCGAAGCGCCGGTATCCGGTGAATACAAACAGGCGATTGTAGATTATGGTTCTAAAGATATCGTCCGCACTACTAAACTCTCCGGTACGCCATGCACGGTGATCAATACGCCCTATGTACAAAAGATAGGCTTGCAGCAAAACTGGCTGGAGAAAATGCTCTCAAGGAATAAAAGCATCAAGAAGTACGTCAAGATGGTCACTTTCTATAAAGGCATGAAGGCATTGGAGAAGTCAGCCTTTGGCGCCAGCTATCAGACATACTGGTGCGCCGGGCAGTCTATCGAACACGTTCGCCATATCAAGCCTGTGGCTGAGATCACGAGAGGGCTGGTCGAAGCTTAATACTACCTTTTTACTTTCGGGATCAAGCCCCTGATACCCATATCCACGATATTTTCACCTTTGGATGGCTCCCATTTGCCGTCTTGGTGTACGTCTATCCATTCGAAGCTCTTATTGACAGATAAAGACACGACGACGACTATGTCACTGGTTTCATGGCCAGTGATAATCAAAGGTGCCGTACTATTTCCTGTTTCGCTGGCAAATTGCCCTGTAGCCACACATGATCCTGCAGGGATTGGTGAGGATGCAAAGAGAGGATTCACAACGGTCGTAGCGCCCACCGGGGCTTGCCCTTGAGTAATATAATTGAAAGGATAACTATAAGGATAGCCCAAATAAGAACCGGTAATAGTTCCTGATGATTCAAATCCCCAATAGCCTTGCAGTTTATTGGCATTTACAGCTACACTCTGGCTTTTCACTGTATATGACGATATATAAGTATTAGAACCAACAAAACTGGCTACCGTACATGGGAATTCCTGATTGACCACCACAGGTATATTAGTACCATTATAATTATAGTTATAGGTTGTATCTACATATAATTGGGCATCAAAATTCTGATAAGCAAGAGAAACACGAAGCCACTTATAGGTGCCTGGTGTCACACTATCCAGAGATCTTTGATAAAAAATACTATTATTAGGAGTAAGCACCTCTTGAGAGAAATCAATCGCACTAGACCCTCCAGCAGTACTATTGGGTGTCATGTAAAGTATCGTACCCTTGCCTAACGAGTCAGTGTCATATTGCGCCATTTCTATATAATGTGCACTCATGACATTGAGATGCGGATTTTGTCCGGCGTGACCCGAAGGCATGGCTTCTGGCTGTCCAAAAGCATTTAATCTGACTTGAGTTGAATCATATACAAATTTAAAAATCAGCTGCGGGTGCGAATTGGTAGCAGTTTTGCTACATGAGGTCATGATAAGTATGGCAGCCAGTATAGATCCGATAATGATACTTTTGAGCATTTGTGTGTTGTTGTTGTCACCAATATTAGCGCTTTCGACGCGTATATGCAAAAAAATCCCCTCCGAACTACCAGAGGGGACACCAAACCTAGTTTAACCCTTAAAACTAAACTCTGCTAATAAGACGTGCGAAAAGCCCCGAATAGTTGCAGAATGTAACCGATTAACTATTATTTAACTATGCTGACAATTCTATGACATTTTACCCTTTGGTTACAAATTGCAAATTACTGGTTATCAATATATACGGTGTTTTACAAAAATTAAGCCTGTCGAAACCGCTGTTAACATATTGGGGCTAAAATCACTGACAAAGTGGTCGATAAGGACTAATATTGCCCTTCTAAACAAAAAACACTATGGCACTTCCTACTGGCATCAAAGCCCCAGACTTTAAACTATTCAACAGCGAAAAAAAAGAGGTTTCCCTCTCAGATTTCAAAGGCAATCATAACGTCATCATCCATTTCTTCCCTGCGGCCTTTACGGGGACCTGCACGGAGCAGCTATGCAATATGCGCGACAACCTGAACTACTATACCGGCCTCGGATGTGTAGTGCTGGGGATATCAGTAGATATGCTTTTCTCCCTGGCCGAGTTTAAAAAGCAACAAAACTATAACTTCGACCTGTTGTCTGATTTTAATAAGGAAGTATCCAAAGCGTATGACATGCTGCAAGAGAATTTCGCCTTCGGTATGAAAGGAGTATCAAAGCGCGGCGCTTTTGTGATCGACAAAGAAGGAACCATCGTCTACTCTGAGGAAACAGCAAATCCGGGTGTACAGGTTAGCTTTGACGCTATCAAGGCAGCTGTGGAGAAACTGAAATGAACCTCTGCGGTTGGAAAAGCGATCATATTTTGAAGCTGATATCAGCGATTCCGATTTAAGGACGCTTATAGTGGAAGCTATTTCCATTTTTGAGAATAAACTGGACGTGAATGAAGAGCAACTATTGTATCTCATCAAAGAGCAAACAATTCACGAAAAAGTAGCTATCGAGATTCTTAATTTTATCCCTATTGCTTACTGCCGGGTATTGATCACAGCACCTGTTTATTCTGATGAATACATAATATACAAATCTGAATCGGACACTACGTCTTACTCATTTTCAGCGGACAGAATCTATAACATGATTTTGGATGAGTATAAACTAAGGGCCGCAAATGGACAGATTAAGGAGATAGGACAATATAGTGCGGAGCTAACTGCCATAAACAAAGCATTAAAGAACGGAGCTGAATTAAAAAACCTATCTAGCGGGCCCATGTACATAATGCTATGATGGCATTCTATGGGATTTTCGGAAGCGGCTTGTATATTCATCTTATAACAGTATTTTTGAGCCAATACAATTAACTACAACGACATAATCATATATGGCATCTTACGAACTCATCATGCCCAAAATGGGCGAAAGTATCACCGAAGCGACTATCCTGAAATGGACCAAGAAAGAAGGCGAAGCGATCAAGGTCGATGAGGCAGTACTCGAGATAGCTACTGACAAGGTAGACTCTGAGGTGCCATCTCCGGTAGCAGGCACGCTTACGAAGATGCTCTTCGCCGAAGGCGATGTAGTGGCTGTAGGCAAGGTTGTGGCGATCATAGAGACCGGCGGAGGTGGTGCATCTGTATCTGCTCCTGTGGTGACTGAAAAGGCTGCCGGGACAACTTCTGTATCCACCACCAAGACAGTCTCCACTCCTACCGCGCAGGCCACTAATCAACCCGCAGGCGGCGACCGCTTCTATTCTCCGCTCGTGCTCAATATAGCCCGTCAGGAAGGTATCTCGATGAGCGAACTAGAGGCCATAGCAGGCACAGGCGCCAATGGCCGCGTGACCAAGAAAGACATCCTGGAGCATGTAGAAAAGCGCCACCTCGCTCCTGCCCAGCAGATCACACAGCAGCCTGTACAAGAAACAATGGCTCAAACACAAACTGCAGAAGCAGCAAAACAAGAAACCAAAGTCGAAGCCACCAAATCGTACTCTGGCAATGTCGAGATCATAGAGATGGACCGCATGCGCAGGCTCATCGCAGATAATATGGTCAAGTCGAAGCATACATCAGCACACGTCACTTCCTTCGTCGAGGCCGATGTCACCAATATCGTGCTGTGGAGGAACAAGATGAAGAAGAAGTTCCAGGATATGTACGGCGAAAACCTGACCTTCACGCCGATCTTCATAGAAGCTGTGACCAAGGCCCTGCGCGACTTCCCGATGGTCAACTCGTCTATCGATGGCACCAATGTCATCGTCAAAAAAGACCTCAACATAGGTATGGCAGCGGCTCTGCCATCGGGCAACCTCATCGTTCCCGTAATAAAGAACGCCGACCTGCTCAACATAGTGGGCTTGGTCAAAAAAGTAAATGACCTCGCAGGCCGTGCGCGCATAGGCAAACTCAAACCTGAGGAAATCGAAGGTGGTACATTCACGCTCTCAAACGTAGGCACCTTCGGCAACCTGATGGGTACACCTATCATCATGCAACCTCAGGTCGCTATCCTCGCCGTAGGCGCTATCAAGAAGAAACCGGTAGTCATCGAGACCCCGGATGGCGATGTCATCGCTATCAGGCATATGATGTTCCTCAGCCACTCATACGATCACCGTATTGTAGATGGCGCGTTGGGTGGCTCATTCGTTCGCCGTGTAGCTGACTATCTGGAGAAGTGGGATGGGGCGAGGGAGATATAAGCGATTTCGGATTGCGGATTTTTGATTTCGGAGTTTGAATACAAGTTATTGTATCATCCCAACTGTAAAATATTGCATTAATTGCTAGATCCTTTGGATTTGTTCAAGCTAGTTTTCTCGGGATATTTTCCGAATTGATTTTGCTCCTTAGGAGCATCCTGTTTGTAGCAATAAGTGCGATCCATATGATAGCTCCATAGGAGCGGCCTGCATTAACGCAAATAGGTCGCTCCTATGGAGCTGATAAACAGATACAATGCTTTTGCTGCAAACAGTCGGTTCCTATGGAACATGAAGAAAGGGGACTCCGCGGTGTTTTTACTGTGGTTCCTGTCCTACGCACAAGCCAGACGCATCATTTCAGTTTGAAGTAATACAAAAGCAAGGAAAAGATCATTGCTCCATAGGAGCATCCTGCTTGTAGCAATAATCACAATCAATATTATAGCTCCATAGGAGCGATCTGCATTAGCGTCAATAGGCCGCTCCTATGGAGCTAAAAACCTAATAAAATGGTTTACTACAAACAGTTGGCTCCTACGGAGCCTGAAAACAAACGATCATCTGACATTCTCAACGCCCTTCATTGATTCGCTTTAATTAATATGACACATTATTCGATCCATTCAAACAAATATTTCTCGTCATATTCCACATCAAATTTCTTTAGGAAATCTAAATACTCCTCGCGGAATGTGACTTTCTTATGATGTTGCTCCTGATTTAAAATATACTTTATAACCTGATCGATTTGGCTTCGTGAATAAGAAAAAGCGCCGAAACCTTCCTGCCAATGAAACTTCCCTTTTACCCATTCCTTCTCATTGATAAATTGTGATGATCCCGCTTTGATATCGCGAACTATATCTGATATAGCAATAGATGGCTTCATACCGATCAATAGGTGAGCATGGTCCGGCATTGCAAAAATGGACAACATCTTCTGGTCGCGATTGTGCACGATACCTGATATATATTTATGCAATTCCTCTCGATTCTCCTTAGGAATTAAATTCTGTCTTCCCTTTACAGCAAAGACAATCTGAATGTAAATTTGTGAATAGGTATTTGGCATACAGGTCGCTCCTACGGAGCTTTATTTATTTATTTTAAAGGCTACAAACAGTCAGCTCCTACGAAGCATAAATTTGATAATTTTATTTTACTCTGACTATTGCAGTTTTCGCTAAGGTATCTCTGACTTTAGCCGCAGTCGTCACCTTTTTTAGCCATTCACTCCATTATCCCCGAAAAACTCCATTTAATCCCTGAATAGGACAAGGTAACCATAATGCCTAAAGTACCTTTGTTGTGTCAAAAACAACAATATCATGCGTAAAGTGGCAATAGTTTCCTCATTTCACCGATCAGAATGGCATTTTTCTTGTGGCTTACCTGGATATAATCATGGGTTATGAAAAGGTCAAAACACTTCCTGATCGGCTTGGTAGTATTGCTTGCAGGCTGCTCCTCGACTTCTACTATATCTACGTGGAAGGCTGACAATGCACAAATAAAACGTTATGAAAAAATACTCGTGATCGGTATCATGGCCGATACTAACCGCGACCTGCGCCAACATATGGAGAAAGCGCTGGTCGAGGACCTGAGATTCAAAGGCCTGAACGCCATATCCGCCTTTGATGAATATGGTCCGCAGGCGTTCAAGCGGATGACGGAGGAGCAGGTCAATGAGCAGATCCGAAAGAAAGGTTATGACGGCGTGATCACTATCTCGCTACTCAATAAAAGCAAAGAGAAGTATTATGTACCGGGTAGCCTGTATTATACCCCTTTCGGCTTTGAGTATGGTTACTTCTGGGGTTACTATTCCGGCATTTATGATAGAGTATATACACCGGGCTATTACGAGACCGCCAATAATTACCTCTGGGAAAGCAATCTCTATGACCTGTCAAATGGCAAGCTGATCTATTCTGTGCAATCGAGGAGCTTTGATCCATCGGATGCAGAGGCCTTAGGGCAGGATTATGGCAGGACTATCGTGCGCAGCCTTATCAAAAACGGGATATTGGTTAAATAGAAATTATACTTATTCCATAGTGCCCGCATCATCCACTGTAGTGAGTATCTCATACAGATAATAGCACATCAAAATAAACAGCAGCAACATAGCCACCAGCCAGAGTACGCCGCCATATGGCCAGTGGAAGATCTTAAAAGGAGCGCCTACGCAGGTTAGCGTTACCCAGCACCATTTCAGGATATCAAAAAATTGTTTTTGCTTTTTTAATATAAACCGGACGGTATAAAATATAAGTATGGCCGAAAATCCCAGCAATAAAAGGACATCGGAGAAAGGCCAGTGATTGATCTTAAACAAAGAACCTACAGCAAGTATGGGTACATACAAGAAGAGCAGGACAGTATATACCTTTGATTTTAGCAAAGTGCCGTCTTGTATCATCATCCATATGACAGCCAACTTAATGACCAGAAACACCATCATCAAAGGATGACCAGAGCCGGGCCAGCCGAAAAGGTTTAATATGCTGACTAAAATAGCTATCATGGTCACTGAGCCCTCAGATGTAAGCAGCCGGTTGAAGTCCATTTTCATATTAAGCACAATATAGAACATCCCCTTTTATTTCATTGTCCCATGCATTATATTAGCGCATTAACCCATTAGCATATTCAGATCACTTGGCTACTTCTGACGATTCCCTCCTTTATACCATCGCCCTTACGCTCGTGCCCGACATAGGCAGCGTCCTCGCGCAGAACCTGATCGCCTACTGCGGCAGTGCAGAGGAAGTTTTCAAAGCATCGAAAAAGAAACTATTATCCATACCGCTTATCGGCGAAGAGCGCGCTAACAGTATCCTGGAATCAGATGTGATGAAACTGGCGGAGGAAGAGATGAAATTTATCTCAGACTACAATATCAAAGCGCTGATATATACCGATCCGGACTATCCCCGCAGGCTGCGCGAATGCACTGATATGCCGATAGTCCTCTATCACAAAGGCAATGCGGATCTCAACACAGACAAGATCGTGAGCATCGTCGGTACGCGCAATATCACAGAGTACGGCAAGGAAATGACAAAGAAATTTGTAGAGGGCCTGGGTGACCAGAATATACTTGTGATAAGTGGTCTCGCCTATGGCGTGGATGTGGCATCGCATCATGCAGCGCTGGACAATAAAATGAAGACCGTAGGTGTGCTCGCACATGGGCTAAAGATGATCTATCCCCCGCAGCATAAAACTATAGCGAAACAAATGGTAGATAATGGCGGCCTGCTCACAGAATATACTTCACAGCACAAGATGGCTCCGGGCAATTTCCCTGCGCGTAACCGTATCGTGGCGGGCATGTGTGATGCAGTGGTGGTCATCGAGAGCGCGGCTAAAGGTGGAGCGCTGATCACAGCAAACATTGCTAATTCCTATAACAAAGAAGTATTTGCCATACCGGGACGCATAGGTGATAAATATAGTGCGGGTTGCAATTTCCTCGTGCGGACCTTTAAGGCGAACCTGACGGAGAATACAGGGCAGTTTCTGGAGGCGATGCACTGGCAGGATGGCAATAAGCCTAAGAAGAAAAGGGCTCAGCTGTCATTGCATCTTTCTCCGCAGGAGCAGAAGATATACCAGCTCCTCTCCGACCATACCGAACTCGAAATAGACAAGATCGTATCCCTGTCAGAGATGACCGGCGGCGAGATAGCAGCCACGATGCTCGAAATGGAGATGAGCGGCGTCTTAGTATCCCTGCCGGGGAAAAGATATAAGCTTGTTAATTTATAATTGACAATGGACAATGGATAATTATCTATTAAAGCCTAATTTAACGTCGTCTCCGCCAATTGTCAATTGTACATTATCAATTAAAAAAAATGGCTTCCGCTTTTTCACATGCTTTCGCCTCTCTTGCTATCGGCAGGGTCACGCCTGTGGCCCGTGGATGGAAGTTCTATCTCATAGGGGCTGTGGGAGCGGTGATACCTGACCTGGATGCTATAGGATTTTGGGCGGGTGTACCGTATGACTCTATGCTGGGGCACCGGGGCATCACGCACTCCTTCTTTTTTGCATTTCTTTACGCCACGGCGGCGATGTTCCTCTTTTATACCAATGAGAAGCCATTATCACGGACATGGCTTATTCTCTTTGCTTCCTTCTTTGCCTCCACGGCATCTCACGCCCTGCTGGATGCCTGTACTACAGGAGGCCTTGGCGTGGACCTGTTTGCGCCGTTTTATGATCATAGGTATTTCCTGCCATGGCGTGTGATCAAGGTCTCGCCCATCAGCGTCACGAGGTTCTTTAGTGAAACGGGGATCAGGGTGCTCGCCAGTGAATTTGTCTGGATATGGATACCTTCTTTTGTCATTATGATCACCGCTATGATCATAGATCCTCCATATCCGAAGCAAAAGGCGTAAGAGCCTATTGAAAACTATCTTCTTTTAATATAGATTTGACGAAAAGTACAAAAAGTGGCTTCATCGAAACCAGTCAAGAAAACCATACCGTCAAAGGCCAAGGCCCCAGCTCAGGCTGCTCCTCCGGTCAGCACGACACAGCCTGCCTCCAGGGGTTCCTACCTCCCGTACCTGATTATTTTCCTTTTCAGCATGGGTATCTATTTCAACTCCGTGTGGGATAAATACGCCATAGATGACACACTCGTCCTCACAGACAATAAATTTACGCTGCAGGGATGGGGTGGTATCGGCGACATCATGACCAAGGATGCTTTTGTAGGTTTCTTTGGCGAGCGTGGTGCGGGACTGGTAGCGGGTGGCCGTTATCGCCCGCTGAGTATCGTCACCCTGGCCATAGAGGTAGCTGTGACAGGAGGACTGAATCCGGGAATCAGCCACTTCATTAATATCTTACTGTTTGCCCTGACATGTATGATGCTATACCGCATACTCGCCGATGTCCTGCCCCGACGAAAGGACACGCCATTCTATTTGTCTATTGCTTTCATCTCCACGATGCTCTATGCGGGGCACCCGATACATACAGAGGCGGTGACCAATATCAAAGGCCGCGATGAGGTCATGGGCATGCTATTCGCGCTGGCGGCGCTCTATGCCGCTATCCGTTATGTCAGGACCAATAACATCCTGCACATCGTATGGGGAACGATCGCTTTTTTCCTGGCTATGCTGTCCAAGGAGAATGCTATTACCTTTCTGGCGGTGATCCCCCTGACCTTTTACTTTTTTACTAAGGCAAAACCGCAGCAATATGCTGTGCTGGTCGCCTATGTCGCAGCTGTAGGCATATATCTGGCTCTAAGGATGCATTTCATCCACCCCGGTCCGGAGTCGCCGGAGATATTAAATAACCCATTTGCCTACCTTCCGAAAAACGGAAGTGGTGGCCTGACTACGGAGGGATACCTCAGCAAATATGCGACGATCATTTATTCCTTCCTGCTTTATTTCAAGCTGCTGATCTTCCCGCATCCGCTGTCGCATGACTACTACTACGATCAGATACCATTCATAGGAGCCGGCGATCCTCTTTTCATTCTCTCATTTGTGATCAATGCTACGCTGCTGGGTTATGCGGTCTATGGCTTTTTCAAAAAGTCGATACCTGCCTATGCGATCCTGATATACTTTGTCACATTCTCAGTGGTATCCAATGTATTTTTCACCGTAGGTATCATCATGAACGAGCGTTTTGTATACATGTGCTCTCTCGGCTTCTGTATACTGCTTGCATACCTGCTTGTCAAGGCGATGGACAAGAAATACCTCAATGCGACAAGCCTTACGGTGATCCTTGTAGTGATACTCGGTTTGTATTCTGTCAAGACCTTCGCGCGCAATATGGCATGGCATGACAACCTCACGCTCTTCCTCACCGATGCCGGGACAAGCACACGCAGCGCCAAGGTGCAGATGTCTGCCGGTGGCGACCTGGATAAACTGGCAGATGAGAATTTTGATTCGCTGAGAGTGCCTCAGCATGTGCTTGGTTTCGCGACCAAAAGCAGATTGCAGCATGTGATAGACCTGATAGGCATAGATGAGAACGTAAGCCAGATACCGGATTCAACCTTAAAAAAGCAGATACGCAAAAAAGCTATCGAATATATCGATACATCACTGGCCGACTATCCTACACACTCCAATGAGCTCGTGCTGCGTGGCAATGCTTCCTATAAACTCTATCACGATGTACCTGCAGCGATGAGGGATTATGAGAACGCGGCTAAATTCAGGGTCGGAGGATACTATGACGCGTGGTATAATATGGGCTGCGTCCAGATAGAGAACAACATGCCCGACCTGGCCAAGGAAAATTTCAAAAAAGCGCTGGCCATTGACCCCGAGGTATTCGCTGCGCGGTACAATCTGGCAGAAGCGTACGATAAGCTGAAAATGGGCGACTCTGCGATCTACTGGTACAAGAAGACCCTCGAGCTCAAGCCGCTGGATGACAGATCGTACTATAAAATCGGCACGGTCTATGGCAAGGTGCTGGGCAATCTCGATATGGCCATCATGAACATCTCCAAGGCGATAGAGTGCAATCCCAAAGTGCCGCTATACTACGAAGACCTCGCTGTGGCCTATGGCCTCGCACACAGGTATGAGGAGGCGATAGCGATCAGTAATAAATGCGTGGGTCAATTCCCTGACTACTCGCCCGCTTATGTGATCCTGGCTGTTTCTTATCGCAATAAGTCAGCTGCCACCAAAGATCCCACGCAGGCAAAACAAGCCATGGATATGGCCAATCAATACCAGGCCAAGGCAGAAGCGCTCAAAGCTAAAGGCAGGTAGAGTTTAAGCTTTAATATCGGTAAAAAGTGACTTCAGCTCCGTTGCGTCATCCGGTTTCATCCTACCAGCGAGAACCAGCCTGAGCTGCCTTCTGCGGAGAGCCCCTTCGTAGTGCTTCTTTTCCACTTCGGTTTCAGGTATGAGCTCGTTGCTCTTCTTAGGCTTGCCATTGCTGTCGAGCGCTACGAATGTATAGAAAGCCTCATTGCACCTGTAGCGGGTCTCTGTAGGCAGGTTCTCGGCCCATACCTCTATATGAGTTTCCATAGAGGTCTTGAATGCCCGGGTAACCTTGGCTGTGATCACCACTACATCACCGAGCTTGATAGGATTTTCAAAAGATACGTTGTCTACTGAAGCCGTCACTACGACAGCGTTGGAGTGCTTGCCGGCAGCTATGGCCGAGGCTATATCCATCCAGTGGAGTATTTTGCCCCCGCGCAGATTGTGCAGGGCATTGGTATCATTTGGGAGTACGATCTCCGTCATCACGGTCATTGATTCTTTGGGTGTCTTTGCGCTCATTATTTATCTGTTTGTCTTGTGTTTATTTATTGCTGTTGCATGAGGGCTTTGTGCGCCTTACGCTTCCGTACTGTCTTTCTTTTAAACTCATCCGATATCACACTGATATTGCCGTCTACCTCCAGCACGGCGAGATTGACATCAGCGATACTCTGTACGCCATGCTCCCTCACTGCTGCTTCGACCTCATCTTTGGTAATAGAGGCTATTTTACAATGTTCGTCGAGTAGCTTGCCCTCGTATATGAGCATGATCGATTCGCCTTGTATCGCCTTGCTGAAAAAAGAAGAACTATAAGTGAGTTTTTTCAGGAGATAATTGACGACAAACAATCCAATAGCAGCCGCTATCCCTCCTGCCAATGAAGTATCAGGCCCGACCATAGCATTCTGGACGGAGTTGCTGATGAGGAGGATAAATACAAGGTCAATAACAGACAATTGCGCCAGTTCCTTTTTGCCAAAGAACCTGATAGCCACAATGATAAAAAGATAGATCACCGTCGACTTGCCAGCGATGATAAGAAGCCCTTGCCAGTTGAACATATTAATTGAATTCTTTTAGCCAATAATGAAGACAAAGTATCCGCCATACGAATGAGGCATTGGACACATCGCCCTTTTTATATTTCTCTATTTCATTTTTCACCTTGCCCTGATCCATAAATGCCAGCCTGGAATAATCCACGTCTAACAGGAATTTCAATGGGCCATTCAGCCACCTGACCTCGCCGGGCGTGACGAATCCTTTTTTATCCTTGCGCTCGTAAACCGCCTGCGGCAATACTTTATGAAGCGATTCACGAAGGATATACTTGGTCTCGGCTTTGTTATTGATCTTATCCGCGTTGCGCAGGCTAAAGGCAAATTCGATCAGTTTATGATCCAAAAAAGGCACCCTGGACTCCAGAGAGAAAGCCATCGAGTTCCTGTCTTCGAAATGCAGCAGGGTCTGCAAGGTTGTATTGAAAAGCAAATGGTACAGGAAATTATCCATCCGGTCATCACTCTTTTTCTCCAATGAGATAGAGGTACTGGTATTGAAAAAACTATTCTTCCGGGACAATTCCAGATTATAGATGCCATTTTCATCATAGAGCAATGAGGCAGCAGATTTCGCAAGTATATCCAGAGACTTGCCAAAACCATAATGCTCGCGGGAGAGATGGGCCGAGAATGTTTTGACTGCATCGCCAATATGCAAATCTGACACATCCTGCGCCAGCAACCGGTAGAACGAATGCAGGTACCCACCGAGGTATTCATCTGACCCCTGCCCATCCAGGACTACGGTCACACCCTTGCTCTTGGCCAGCTTCATGAGAAAATACTGCGACAGGTATGATGATCCGAGCAGAGGCACATCAGCGTGATAGGCGACATTGTGAAAGCTATCTGCTATATCCTGATCCGTAGGTGTAAAGTAATAAGGGTCAATATTCGGGTACTTCCTGACCACCTCTTTGACAAATGGCCTTTCATCTACGGCATTGTTGCCTTCATAATAGATCGAGAAAGATTTGATACGGGAGTCAGGGTACAGTGTAGAGTAAACGCTCGATATGGCCGAGCTATCCAGACCTCCGCTGAGGCAAGTGCCATTCTGCACATCACTACGCGAATGAAGCTTTATACTTTCTTCGAATAGCTGATAGAACTGATCTTTTTTATCGCTCCAGCTTAAGGTACTCTTAGCCTGTGAGAAATCGATATCCCAGTACTTGCTTATCGTTATCTTTCCATTCTCATATACAAGGTTATGCGCGGGCATCAGGTTAGATACAGAGCGGTAATAGGTCTCGTCCTTATACACCGCCCACAGCATGGCGATACCGCGCTGTACCTGTTCCTCATTGAGAGTATTGTCAAAATCAGGCAGTTGCTTCAGCGCTTTGTACTCAGATGCAAAGTAGAGATCATTGCTCCGCGAGATATAGTAGAATGGCTTGATACCAAACCTGTCGCGCGAGCAAAAAAGCCGGCGTTTGGTGGTATCCCAGATAGCCAGTGACCACATACCTATAAAATGCGTCACGCAGGCATCTCCCCACTCCTTGTATGCTGCGCCGAGCACCTCGGTATCTCCCTGCGTGCGAAACTTATAGCCCAGTTTGATGAGTTCCTCACGCACCTCTATGTAGTTGTACATCTCCCCATTGAAGATGATAACGAGGTCCATGTAGTCAAAGGGCTGATTGGCCGCATCGGAGAGGTCTATGATCTTGAGTCTGTTCTGGCCCAGGGACACGATGCCTTCACACCAGACACTACTATTCTCTGGCCCTCTATGTATGATAGAGCCGAGCATTTTGTAGTTGAGTGCCTTCTTGTTTTCTTCGCTGAGAGAGTTATTTATGAAGCCGGCTATACCGCACATTTCGGATGGATGCTTTTAGGAAATTAAAATTAGCAAAACCATCATTATTAGCTATTATTGTTTTACATGTCTTTGAAGATATATCTGGCAAATGACCTACAGGGTAGGCACATCATACACTATACGCTTCAGCTGATAGCCTTCAATAAGAGTGCGGAGTTCACATATATAGATAGCCCGGCACAGGCGGACTTCAGGATCACTGACAGCTCCGATTCCGATATTCCCCACTGTGCGCAGTTTTATCAATATTTAACCGATGCCGACTTCGCAGGACTTAAGACACTGGTCAAGGGATCCTTTCATTTCTATTCGTCTGAAGGCAAAGAGGATCATCTCGCGGCTATTTTCTACCTGGTCAATAGTCTGCAGGAGTATGAGACCAAAGCATTTGACAAATATGGACGGTTTCCCTTTTTGGAAAGCCTGCAACATAAAGAAGGCATTTTGCACCGCAATGTGGTGCAGCAACTGATGGATGACTTCCTGGCATCACATCCGGCATTAGCAAAGATCAAAGCGACGCCACGCAGATCAGGTTTTTTCCTCACGCATGATATCGATACCATATACGGCGCCAAAAATCAAAATGGTGACTATGCATTGAAACATCATCAGTACCACCGCATTCCGGGGCTGCTTTGGAATCACTACATCGGCAAGCCGGATTGGCTCAATATGGACAGGATCATGTCAATGGAAGAACAGCATGGATTTAAGTCAACCTTTTACTGGCTGGTACATAAAGACAAAATGAATGCCGACTACGATCTGGAGCATCCTGACATTCTTCATCAGGCGAGTATTATTAATAGAAAAGGGTTTGAGATAGGATTGCACAAGAGCCTTCGCGAAACTGATTTTGATGATGAACTTGGGCTTATTGGTACTATTATAAAAGACAGAACCGTCGGCCAAAGGTACCACTTCCTTAAATTCAATTTGCCACAAGCATGGATCGATATCGAAAACGCCAACTTAAAACTGGATACTTCATTGGGATATTCTGAAGGCTTCGGCTTTCGCAATAGCTACGGCCTCCCGTTTATGCCATATAATGTCAAAGAAAAGCGCGTATATGATTTTATCGAAGTACCGATGAATATCATGGATGGCAACTTCTTCTATCAGGGCAAGACCGTGGCCCAGGCTGAGAAAGAGCTTGTAAATTGGCTGGATACCAATAAAGAAAACACAGTGATCACGATCAATTTCCACAATAACTTTTTTGATGATATGCTTTACGCAGGTTACGACAAACTGTATGAAACCATATTGCGGTATTTCAAAGAAGAGAAGCTGACCTGTATGACGCAAGCCTCACTGATCCATGAATTTTATCAACCACAGCTATTTGCTTAAAAAAGATAGAAGGAGATCTTGTGCAGGGATTCTGCGGCAAATCAATTCTTCAATTGTGATACAAAGGCCATGTAATCACCCAGGACATTCTCATTCAGGATGTATTGATGATTCCTGCCATTCTTCTCCTGATCGATGAGTCCCGCCTCGAGCAGTATCTTGACGTGATGGGAAATAGAGGGTTGTGCGAGGTTTATGATCTGGTGCAGTTCGGAGCATTGCCCGCGTCCTCCCCTTTTAGAGATATACTGCAATATCTTCAGGCGATTCTCATCGCCTAAAGCCTTAGAAATCTTTTCAACGGTTTTGATCTTGGGGGTCGCCACGTTTGGGGTTTGTAAGACCCGGTAAACGTATCATTTCCGGTTGATATATTAAAACTGTATGGCTACCTGATAGATCGTTTGATTGAAATTAAAGGATAAATAATATATGTGGCAACAGGAAATGGCGTTAGTCATTAACATATCCCACCTCATCAATGAGATTCACTCCATCGCATCTAATATGGACAAAGGTGCAATGACGAAGGTATCACTGGTCAGGTAATCAGCAACTATTTAGAAAGGAACGAAGTCATCATCTTCCTTGGTGAAGTCGTCCTTCGTGTGTTTCTTCTCGGCATCAAACTCGTCATTCATGCGGGACTGTATCTTTTTGAAGATACGCTTCTCTCCTCCTGATTCGACCTGGATGATGGCCTCGTCTTGCTGGAACTCATCGAAGTCAGCGAACTTCGCGAAACGATCAATGAAACGCGCCTTGCAGGTTTTGAGGGGTCCGTTACGGTGCTTGGCTATGATGATCTCGGCGATGCCCTTGAGGTCCATACCGTCCTCATCTGTGAGCAGGCCGTAGTATTCACCCCTATAGAGGAATATAACGATATCCGCATCCTGCTCTATCGCTCCCGACTCGCGGAGATCGGAGAGGATAGGCTTCTTGGACCCTCCACGTGTCTCTGTAGCACGGCTGAGCTGAGAGAGCGCTATGACGGGCACATTGAGCTCCTTGGCGAGGCCCTTGAGTGATCTTGATATCTGGGATATCTCCTGCTCGCGATTGCCTCCACCCTTTCCTTCATTGGTTCCGCTCATGAGCTGCAAATAGTCAATGATGATCATAGAGATATCATGCTTCTGCTTCAGCTTACGGCATTTGGAGCGGAGCTCAAATATATTGATCGAAGGTGTATCGTCGATGAAGAGTGGTGCCTTGCTCAATTTATCGATCTTGGATGTCAGCTGCTGAAATTCGTGCTTCTCGAGATTGCCCCTTCTGATCTTCTCGCCCGGTATCTCAGACTCCATAGAGATGAGACGCTGTACGAGCTGATTGGAGCTCATTTCAAGCGAGAAGAACGCAACGGGTTTACTGTGATCGACACTGCTATTGCGCGCCAGGGCGAGGGTGAATGCGGTCTTACCCATACCCGGCCTGGCCGCTACGATGATTAGATCCGATTTCTGCCAGCCTCCTGTGGCCCTGTCCAGATCCATAAATCCGGTAGGCACGCCATTGAGGTGCTCTGTGCTATTGATCCGGATATCTATTTCCTCGAGTTCCTTGCGGATGATAGAGGCGATATCCATACTTGACTTCTTGGCGTTATTCTCACTGATCTGCATGAGGCTGCTCTCCGCCTTATCGAGCAGGGCGAAAACATCTGCACCATCTTCATAAGCTTCCTTGATAGTATCGCTCGATGAAGCGATGAGCATACGCTGGATATATTTCTGCGAAACGATACGCGCATGGTATTCAAGATTGGCTGCAGAGCCGATCTTATTGGTGAGTTGAGCTATGTAGTATGATCCGCCCACTGCCTCGAGGTCTCCGTTTTTTTTGAGCTGCTCTGTCACCGTCAAAAGGTCTACAGGAGCTTCGGCCAGATAGAGTTGACGGATAGCTTTGTATATACGCCTGTGCGCATCTACATAGAAGGCATCTTCATGGAGGAACTCGATCACATCGTCGATGGCCTTGTCCTCTATCATCACTGCACCCAGCACTGCCTCCTCAAAGTCGCGCGCCTGAGGCGGTATCTTGCCAAACTCATTGGCTGACGCGTCCATATTGTTAGCGCCACTGCGGCGATTGATTGCATCAAACTTTCTCTTCGTACCAGTATCTACTTGCTCGGCCATAATTCTTTCTCCTAAATATTTGCGGGGGTGCAAATGTTCATTTTTGATCTCACTTATTACAATATAAGTTACGAATAATTTTCGAACTCTTTGCCCACAGGATACACGGCAAAATGTTCACATTGTACAGCGTGGAACGTAGTGGAAACACAAAAGAGTGTCAGTGACGTGTGAATAAATAATGATCACAATCTTAGGTTATTGTAAAATAAATGGCTATTTAAAAGAGGACAATACCACTGATGACGGACCACAGCCAAATGCAAAAATCATTTTGTTCTTTCTTAATTTCACCTAATAAAACGACGTATTATGGCTCTTACTCCTTCTCAGATGATAGACCTCGGCTCTGCGGCTCCAGCCTTTAGTTTGCCGGATGTGGTCAGTGGCAAGCATCTTTCACTTTCTGACCTGAGATCATCGAAGGCTACGGTCATCATGTTTATCTGCAATCACTGCCCATATGTGAAACATATCAATGAGCAACTGGTCAAACTGGGCAATGATTATATAGCAAAAGGAATCTCGTTTGTAGCGATCAGTTCTAATGATGTGAGTGCTCATCCTGAGGACTCACCTGAAAATATGAAACGCCTGGCGGCAGAACTGAAATACCCCTTCCCCTATCTATATGATGAATCGCAGGAAGTAGCAAAGGCTTATGAGGCGGCCTGCACACCGGATTTCTTTATCTATGATATAGACCTGAAGCTGGTATACAGAGGCCAACTCGACGACTCGCGTCCGGCTAATCAGGTACCTAATGATGGCAAGGATATCAGGGCTGCGCTAGATGCAATACTCAATGGCGAAAAGCCTTCACCCAAACAACGCCCAAGTATAGGCTGTAATATCAAGTGGAAGAAGTAGGCTAGTTACTAAGAAGGTCTTTGGTGCTAAATTCTTTATTAGCCTCTTCTATAAATTTTAAGATCAATTCTTTGCCGTACTTCCTGTCGGCTGATGTGACGAACATATCTGGCAGTGAATCCCATGTTTCCGTCAAGGCATTTTTGAAGTGCTCGATATTGATCAGGGTGTCTTTACCACCGGGTTTATCCGCCTTTGTAAAGACGATAACGAACGGAATGTTATGTTCACCGAGCCAGTTGATAAACTCCAGGTCCAGTGCCTGTGGCGGTATGCGCGAGTCTATGAGGATAAATACATATTGAAGTTGCTTCCTGTTCTGTAGATAGTTATGGATCATTTTGGTCCACTCTGCGCGTTTCGTCTGAGAGCTTTTGGCGTATCCGTATCCGGGGAGATCCACCAGGTGCCAGCTATGATTGATGACGAAGTAGTTGATGGTTTGCGTCTTGCCCGGCGTAGAGGATGTCTTGGCGAGGCCTTTATGATTGCAGATATAGTTGATCAGGCTGGATTTGCCCACATTGGAGCGGCCTATCATGGCATACTCTGGCATAAATGTCTCAGGACATTTTTTGACATCTACATAGGTCGCCACATATTCTGCATTCTTTACATCCATGATATTCCCTGTTTACGGATGGCGAAGATAGTAAATGCAAATGCATTTCACCATTGGCCGTTTGCGGCAAGTACGGGGGCACGACAAGGAAAGTCTATACTTATGATCGAGGAAGAAAAAAAGCAACTACCTGCTTTATACAAAACAGGCGATACTATCACTTACTCCGCGAACTTAACATCAGGCCATGACGGGACGGTGCAGTCCAGCTTTGTGATATCCGTGGTCATATTTTTATTGCCCCCGGCAAAGTCCAGATTGACAAAAGATACATCACCATTGGCATGGAAGCAGATCCTCTGGTCTTCTTTGATAGAACCATCATTATTCTTGTAGGTAGGATTGACCATTCCGTCAAACACAATATCAGGTATTTTGTCTCCAAACAATGCGCTGAGGAGCTTGCCGAAGGTCACACTGCCGTCAGCTTTACCCGATCCGCGTTTCATAATGTTGTCGTGAACAGAGATACCTCCGCAATATGGATCGTAGATGGTATCCTTATATGGCTTTCTGAGCAGCAGGTAGCTGATCACGGCGCCACTCACAGTATTGTGTCCGGTGATCTCATTTGAATATACCTCACATTGGTTGGTCGCCATGACGATGAAGCCTGTGCCGGCAGGTATCTCAGATACCGAGGTTCCCTTAGCGCCAAAGTTCTCAGTATTATTGTCATAGACCTTGTTATTGTGTACACGGCAGCGCATGCCGTTTTTGACAGGCAGGTCGGGATTGTCGAACACCAGGAGACCGCCTGTGTTATGATAGCTCGTATTCTCATACACATCTGCATCTACACAGTTTTCGATCTCGATGCCGGCTACGTTGTCATGTACTTTGTTCCTGCGCACGATGATCTTTTTAGACTGGCCTACATATACACCGGCATCTGATGAGCCAAATACATCGCAGTCCTCTATGAGCACATTAGTGCATCCCACAGGGTAGAGCGCATACGAACCATTCTCCGTAGAATGCAGCGCTGTCCATCCTGTTTTCAGCCTGCGGATCTTGACATTCATTACATCCTCCAGCTTGATACAATCTCCCTTGGCATCCATGATGGTGAAGTCCTCCAGTGTGATGCCATCGGCAGTGATGCGGAGGCCCTCAGCGCCATCTTTCTGGCCTTTGAAGCTGAGGATGGTCTTGTCCATCCCTTTACCTTTTATGGTCACGTTTTTGACACCGTCGAGTATCAGCGGGCGGGAAAGATTGTACGTCCCTTCGGGTAATTCTATGACCTCTCCTTCTTTAGCATTCACGAGCTTCTCCTGCAGTTGTTTCTCGAAATCGGCTGAAATAGCCGTAGGTGTAGCGGGGCTATTTTTACAGCTATTCATAATGATCGTAACAAGCGCAACAGCCAGCAACTGAAAAGGAAATTTCATGTGATTATGTTTTGGGTACGGCGAATATAATCGCTTAGTGGGATTGATGGAAGGGATTTCGACAAAAGTATATTATAAACGTTTCAAATCTATTTATCGGGCTCGCGGTGAGTGAGAGCGATGCCATCCCTTTTGGGAATGATTTCCATTATTTATAAGATACTACTCCCTATCGAGGAGGGATGGCATCGCTAGATACCACCTTTTCTGAACCAAGGCACCAATGCGCTCACCTTTCTGATCTGGTCGGCGTATCCGGGGCGGGCCTTGAGCGTACGCTCCTCCATCATCGGTATGGAGGCAAAGAGGAACATACTGGTGATGACAATAAGGCCAATGCCTGTCCACCAAAAGGAGAAGCCCACGACTCCTACTGACATGACAAATAAGCCCACCCAGAATAGTATTTCGCCAAAGTAGTTGGGGTGGCGGGAGTAGCGCCAAAAGCCCCAGTCGATATACTCAGACTTAGAGGCTGTGCGGCGAAAGCGGCGCATCTGTTCGTCGGCCACAAACTCAATAGTGGTAGCTAATACAGATATAATGAAGCCGACCATGATCACCCAGTTGCCATCCGGGTATTTGACAAAATAATAGACCGGGATCAGGCAGAGATATACGACGACGGTAGGAAACAAATGGATACCGCCGAGATTGGTCAGCCAATAGATATTGGGATTCTTGTCCTGAAGCATTCTATATCGCCAGTCCTGATGGGCGAGACCGGTCCAGCCGCGGGCCCAGTTGGCAGTAAGGCGAAGGCCCCAATAGCAGACCGCTACTATGAGGAGGATGTTTTTGTAGCCCCATCCATCCTGAGAATACGCTGTAATCCAATACCAGGCAATGGCTATCGGGATGATACTCCAATAAGGATCGTACATGCTGGCATTGCGGACTATGATGCTGAAGCACCAGATCACGAGGGTAGCGGCCACATCGGCTACAAACATGCTCCAAAGTGGAGAGAGGTAATGGCCGCTGATGACGAGCGCTCCATAACCGGCAGCAAGGCATAAAATATACGCTACAATAATGATCAGGAAAGAGGTGGTCCTGTTATAGTTGGATATGGGCATGGAGTTTAGAATCTCTAATCAAGATACGATTTTGATGCCAGAAATGCAGCCTCACCCCGTTTGATTTACTTTCAGTAAATCAAACGGCCCTCTCCACTTGCGGAGAGGGTCATAATATCCATCCCGAAACTTTTCAGGGTTGTGATAATCCGTAAGTAATAAAAAAATGACCGGGTCAATTACTTCGCAGCTATGACCTGAGCTAGCGATGGCACTAAAGATGGTAGTATGCCCAAAACCAGAGTAACCAACAGGCAGATCGCAGATACAGCGATATAAGGCAGGTCAGCGGCGAAGGTCTTCTCTTCGCTATCCTTCGTCCACATAGCGAGTATTAATTTAAAATAGTAATAGACGCTGATGGCGGAAGTAATCACGGCGATTATCACGACAGGAATGTGATTGGCTTTGATCGCTTCGAAGAAGACATAGTATTTACCAAAGAAGCCTGCAAGTGGCGGTATCCCTGCCATAGAAAGCATAAATACGGTAAGCGAAAAGGCAAGGAATGGGCTTTTCCTGCCGAGGCCATTGAAAGCATCTATCTTTTCGCTCTTCATATTTCTCATGACGATGATGCCTACCGCAAATGCACCGAGAGATGCGAATGTGTAAGCAACTGAATAAAAGAAAAGGGCATTGGATGAGTTATTATAAAGCGAAATGATGGCGAGGAGCATGTAGCCTGCATGGGCGATACCGGAAAATGCCAGCATACGCTTGAAGGAGTCCTGATTGAGAGCAGTAAGATTGCCGATGACCATCGTGAGCGCTGCAATGATACTGAGTATCCAGGCGAAACCGCTGAAATTGCTCACAAAGCAGATGCTGAACAAGCGATATAAAGCAGCTATCGCAGCCACCTTAGACATGGTGGACATCATAGCCGTGGTCAGCGTAGGTGAACCTTCATATACATCCGGCGCCCAGAAGTGAAACGGAGCGGCAGAGACTTTGAAAAGCATGGCGATCAGCATCATGATGATACCTACGGTAAAGATCGGATCGACATTGCCTGCATTAGCATATTTCGCTATCTCCAACAAATTGAAACTACCTGATGCGCCATATATCAGCGTGATACCAAAGAGCAGGATACCTGAGGCAAATGAACCCATGAGGAAGTACTTCATCGCGGCCTCATTGGAGCGGATGTCGCGCCTTTTGCTACCGGCGAGGATATAGAGGGATATAGATAATACCTCCAAACCGATGAATAGCATCGTCATATTGGCGAAGCTCACAAGCGCAATGGCACCGCAGAGTGTAAAGATGATGACCGAGATATAGTCGCCCAGCTTGGTTTCCTCTGCCTGATAGAAATTGGCGCTCATGGCTACGAGTATCATGCCAGTGACAATGAGCAATCCAGTGAATGCAAGAGCAAAATTATCAGCGCGAAGCATGTCATGGTAGAAAGACAATTCAACGCTATTCCACTCTGTGAAATTGAAATAAAGTATGACGCCAAGAGCAGCGATCACAATAGGTACGACTACTTTGCGCAGATTGAATATCTCCAGCACGAGACAGGCTATACCGA
>JAOQAO010000181.1 GCA_025963485.1 Bacteroidota bacterium
ATGCGTATGCGCTTATTTTTCGGGCATACTATGCGCTGATCCGGACGCCATTGATCAACTCCAAGGGCATGAATGTCTCTGCCATCAGCGGGTTCACCAGTACGCTGATAGACCTGATCAACAGGGAGAAGCCTACACACCTGGCGGTTGTTTTTGACAAAGGCAAGACTAACCGGGCGATAGAGCATGAGTTCTACAAAGCCAACAGGGATGAGACACCCGAGGATATCAAAATGTCGGTACCCTATATCTGCGAGATCATCAAGGCGATGAATATCCCGATCCTGGAGCTGGAAGGCTTTGAAGCAGATGACATCATAGGCACGATAGCCAAGCGCAAAGCGGCTGAAGGGCATCTCGTATATATGGTCACGCCAGACAAGGACTTTGCACAACTGGTGGGTGAGAATATTTTTATCTACAAGCCGGGAAGGCAGGGCAGCGACGTGGAGATACTCGGCGAGAAAGAGATTCTCGCCAACTGGGAGATACAGCGACCAGAGCAGGTCATAGATATCCTCGGCATGTGGGGCGACTCCGTAGATAATATCCCCGGCCTGCCAGGTGTTGGAGAGAAGACCGCCAAGAAACTCATAGCCGAGTATGGCAGTATAGAAAATGTGATAGCCAATGCCGATAAGATCAAAGGCAAGCTCGGCGAAAATATCAGGGCCCATGCTGAGCAGGGACTGATCTCCAAGAAGCTAGCGACCATCCTGCTCGATGTGCCGATAGAGGTGACCGATGAAGAGTTGCATGTCGATGCCCCCAACAAGGAAAGGTTGACAGAATTATTTGCAGAGCTGGAGTTCAGGACGCTAGGCAAAAGGATACTAGGAGATGGCTATAGTGCAAACTCAGATATATCAAGGGGCAAGACGGCTCCTGTACCAGGATCATCCGGCGGACAGACGGATCTGTTTGGCAATACATCAGCGTCGGCTTCGCAGTCACCTGCGGAAGTGGCGGAGATGGAGGACGGCGAAAATATGCTTCCTATAGTCACTCATGGCAAGAACATCACAAACGTAGAACACAAGTACCTCAAAGTAGGTGAGGGGCTGGACCTGACTCTGGATGAACTCGTAGCGAAGCTCAATGAGCAACAGGAATATTGCTTTGATACGGAGACTACCGGGTTGGATTATTTCACATTGGATATAGTTGGCTTGTCATTTTCTTTCCGCGAAGCGGAAGGGTACTATGTGCCGTGCCCTGCGGATGCAAAAGGTACACAAGAAGTAATAGAAAAATTAAAACCAATACTGCAAGACAAGAATAAGCTCAAGATAGGACAGAACGTGAAGTTCGACATGCATGTGCTGCATAAATATGGTGTGGAAGTGGCACTACCTATCTATGATACGATGCTCGGTCACTATCTGGCGGAGCCTGACCTCAAGCATGGCATGGACTACCTCAGTGAGACCTATCTTGGATATACGCCAGTGTCTATAGAGGAACTGATCGGCAAGAAAGGCAAGGGCCAGGGAACTATGCGCGATGTACCATTGGATAAAATATCAGAGTATGCGGCAGAAGATGCTGATATCACGTACCAGCTCAAAAACGTTATCGCTCCTATGGTCGTTGCGCGCGAACTCGGCAGTGTGCTCGATGGTATAGAGCATCCACTCGTACCTGTGCTCGCAGATATGGAGCGTGAAGGCGTGAAGATCGATGAAGAGTTCCTCCGTGAATACTCCAAGGTGCTGCAAGTCGACCTCACTGTGCTGGAAGATGATATCTACAAGCTCGCAGGGCTTAAGTTTAATATCGACTCGCCTAAGCAGATGGGGGAGGTACTATTCAAACACCTCAATATACCGCAGGATAAAAAGACAGCTACAGGACAGGCATCGACCAACGAAGCCGTTCTATCAAAACTCGCTGCGGAGTATCCCATCGTCTCACGAATACTTGACTACAGGGAGTTGGCTAAGCTCAAGTCTACGTATGTCGACTCGCTGCCTGAGCTGATCAATAAAACTACCGGACGTATACACACTACCTTCAATCAGACCATCGCTGCTACGGGCCGTTTGAGTTCTATAGCACCGAATCTGCAGAACATACCAGTGCGTACTGAGCGCGGCAAGATGATGCGGAAGGCTTTTATCCCGCGTGATGCGGATCACGTATTGCTCTCTGCAGATTACTCGCAGATAGAGTTGCGCATCGTGGCAGAGATGAGTGGAGATCCCGGTATGACGGAGGCTTTCCAGAAGCAGCTCGACATCCATACAGCCACCGCTGCGAAGGTGTATAATGTGCCATATGAGGAAGTGACCAAGGAGATGCGCTACAAAGCAAAGAGCGTCAACTTCGGTATCATCTATGGGCAGGGAGCTTTTGGCCTCGCAGAGAACCTGGGCATAGCGCGCTCTGAGGCCAAGTCTATCATCGATAACTACTTCCTGCAGTTCCCCGGTATCAAGGAGTACATGAATTTCAATATTGACTTTGCCCGCAAGAATGGCTATGTGAAAACGATCATGGGCCGCAGGCGTTACCTCAAAGACATTAATTCAAAGAACTTCACTGTGCGCGGTTTCGCGGAGCGAAATGCGATCAATGCACCTGTGCAGGGCTCTGCAGCAGATATGATCAAGATCGCGATGATCGGGATACATGAGGAGTTCAAAAAGAACAAGTTCAAAAGCCGGATGACACTGCAGGTACATGATGAGCTGGTATTCGATGCGCATGTGGATGAGGTCGAGATCATCAAGCCCATCATCACGGACAAAATGGTCAACGCTATCAAAACCAAGGTACCTATAGAAATAGGTATCGGTACCGGAAAGAACTGGCTGGACGCGCATTGATCTTAATGCCATGAAGACCTATAAAAGCTTTCTCTCACTCCTGCTGATCGGAATAGTATATCTGGTTTCGATCTGGTGCTATAAGCCATACCGGGATCTGTATGGAGCGAATGGTATAGGTGATCCGCTCGGTTATTATATCTACTTACCGGCATTTTTTCTCCATCATGATGCAGCAGACCTGCATACCACGATGTCAGCGAAGTACAGTCATTCTTCGCCGGGGAAAAAAGCGGAAGGCGTAATAGTCAATAAATACTTCATGGGGACCGCTGTATTGCAAGCGCCTTTTTTTGCGGTGGCGCATATGCTGGCAGGGGCTGTGCATCAACCGGCAGATGGGTTTTCCATGATCTATATGTATGCTGTCACGCTGTCCTGTTTCTTTTATGCTATGGCCGGATTGTTTTTGCTGTCCGTGATATTGAGACGGTATTTCAGCAATAGTGTCATTGCTATTGTACTGCTGATCATAGGACTGGCTACCAATCTTTACTTCCTGGTCACTGCTCAGCCGCCATTTTGCCATGCCTATTTGTTTTTCTGGTATGCGCTGCTGATCTGGGTGACCATCAGATATTATGAGACACAGCGTGGTTTATTGATCCTGCTTATTGGCTTCATATCAGGTATGATCATCCTGACGCGGCCCAATGAAATGTATGCTGTCCTGATACCTGTTTTGTGGGGACTGGATTCACGGCGGTCAGTGATAGACCGTATCCGATTATTCCGGTCAAACATCGCGTATGTAGCAGGCGCTGCTATGATCATGATAGCCTGTATCATACCTCAACTGATCTGGTGGAAGGTGTCAACGGGGCATTATTTCAGCGATGGTTATACGGATGAGAAGTTCCATTTCCTACATCCCAGGATATGGGATGGCCTCACCAGTTTCCAAAACGGATGGCTGATATATTGCCCCATCATGATCCTGTCACTGACCGGTATCTGGCGCATGGTACGCACTAAACATGCTGCATCTACTGCGGTTATTGGCTTTACTATGGTACACGTCTATGTGATCTATAGCTGGTGGTGCTGGTTCTATATGGGTAGCTACGGATCGCGGCCTATGACCGAGGCCTATCCCCTGCTCTGCATCCCTCTGGCCTTCACAGTGGAGTGGATGCTGCGCTCATGGCCCCGTAGAGTGGCGCTTAGTATGATGATCGCTGTGTGTATTGCTATTCTGCTATCACAGACCTATCAGACTTCTATAGATATATTCAAAAGCGAGATAAGCAACTGGAGGTTTAACCTGATCACGCTGGGCAAATTGAATCTGAGCTATGAAGAGGCCATTGTGATGGATACAAAGGAATTTCAACCGCATGATCCTGTGTATATAAAGACACTCGCAGACGATAGCCTGGAAGATCCCTCCGGGCCGGGATCAGATACTACAGTAGCGGTATCCGGCCGCAGGTCTTTATGCGTCCGGAAGGATTCCACTTGCCTACTTTATACAGGGACGCTCCGCGCATCCGGCGCGAAGAGGGGTCAGTGGATAAAAGCCAGCGTCAACTGCCTGGCCAAAGAAGCAACTGACAATAACTGGTATATTTCCCCGCTGGTCATCATGTGCACTCTTCGAAGCCACAGTACGGCGCAATGGAGATCTGTGGGCCTGCAGAACAGGATCAATAATCCTATGCAGCATCTATGGCACTATCCTGTCAACGAGTGGGGCAGGGTTTACTTCTACTCGCAGGTGCCCCACGATATGGGTGACGACGATGAGATCAAAGTCTATGTGGAGCATCGCTATGGTCCCGATATATATATAGATGACGCTAAGATCGAAGTGTATGAAGAAAAACAACGTTAAAGAAGTTACATTTGGCAATAGAGATGGTCAGTATCATACTTCCTGTATATAATCCTGCCGCCGGCTGGTCCGATGTCGTTCTGGCGGAAACGGCACGACTGCAGCGCATGGTGGCATACATGGAGTTTGAGTTTATCATAGTCAATGATGGCTCTGCCAACGATGCCTATGGCAATGAGAAGCATAAAATAGCCGATAGCAAAATAAAGCTCATAGAATATAATACCAACAAAGGCAAGGGCTATGCTATCCGCACGGGTGCAGAGGCTTCATCAGGGGAGATCATCATATATACCGATATTGATTTTCCCTACACGGTGGAGAATATTCTTCAGATGATCACTATGCTCCAGTTTGGTCCGGAGGATGTGGTCATTGGTATCAAAGACAGCCGTTACTATGAAGACGTGCCGGCATTCAGGAAGTTTGCTTCGAAGCTCTTAAGGCTATTCACGCGCTTGTTTTTCCGCATCCCTACCGACGACTTTATGTGCGGATTGAAGGGCTTTAACCAAAAGGGCAAGGCGCTTTTTCTCCAGACAACTATAGACCGCTATTTATTTGACCTTGAGTTTATGCGGCTGCTGGCGGCACATCCCGATGTCAGGAGTTCTAAACTGGAAGTAAGGCTGAAGCAGAATATTGAGTTCAGGAAAATGAATCCCACTCTTATCGTCTCTGAGCTAAAGGATCTTTTTAGCATTCTTTTCAAGAGCTATAAAAAGAAGTAGCAGGCCAGACTTTCCAGGTTTCACTGCTGGAAATACCGCTCTCATATATACCTCTCTGTTTCAGGCTATAAAACCTGGAAAGTCTCAGTCTTTGAATGCTTACAATATTTACACGAAGAGGTTATATCTCAGGATACAGTAGATAGCCCTGAATCCATCCCTCCAGCCTATTTTCTTGCCCTCCTCATAGGTGCGGCCGTAGTAGGAGATACCTACCTCATAGATACGTACTTTAGGATAGCGGGACATCTTCGCAGTTACCTCCGGTTCAAAGCCAAAACGCTTTTCTTTCAGGTCCAGTGATTTCACGATGTCGGAGCGGAAGAGTTTATAACAGGTTTCCATATCTGAAAGGTTCAGATTGGTAAACATATTCGACGCAATTGTCAGCATGGTATTGCCTATGGTATGCCAGAAGAAAAGGATCCTGTGCGGCTTGCCATCTGCAAAGCGCGAACCGTAAACAACATCTGCGAAGCCATCGAGCACGGGCTGGAGCATGATATTAAATTCTTTAGGATCATACTCCAGGTCGGCGTCCTGTATGATGAGGTACTCACCGGTGGCCTCCCTGATACCTGTGTGAAGTGCGGCACCCTTGCCCTGATTGACCTCATGCTTGCGGTATTGTATGTTGAGCTCGGGATTGGCCTTTTGGTAGTTGAGTATTGCTTCTTCCGTATTGTCTTTGGAGCAGTCATTTACTATGATGACCTCTTTCTCCAGCCCACCTATCAGCTGCACGGCTTTTACTTTATCCAATATAAAATGTATGGTCCTTCCTTCGTTATACGCTGGAATGATAATAGACAATTTCATTTAGGGCGTTTTTGTTTATGTTGGGGGTCAAAAATAGGTTTTATGTCGGATTAAACCATTATTTTTGGTCAATTCATGAAATACTCGTCAAAACTCATAGCTGATGCCGTTGCGGAGTTCCAAAAGCTGCCCGGAATAGGGGAGAAAACAGCTCTCAGGCTGGTCCTCCACCTGCTCAAGCAGGACAAGCTGAAAGTCGCCCATTTCGGCGAAACGGTCAGCCGTATGCGCAGTGAGATCAAGTTCTGCGGCACCTGCCACAATGTCTCCGACCAGGACACCTGCGATATCTGCAGCAACTCTATGCGCGAGCATACGCAGGTCTGCATCGTAGAGAGCATCCGCGACATCATAGCGATAGAGAACACCAACACATACCGCGGCACCTACCATGTACTAGGCGGCGTCATATCGCCTATAGACGGTGTAGGCCCCGACCAGCTGCATATACCATCGCTGATAGAGCGTGTGCAGAAGGGCGACATCAAGGAGGTCATCATGGCACTCAGCCCGACCATAGAGGGCGACACGACCATCTTCTACATATCCAAGAAGCTCAAGGACCTCTCTGTTCAGATCACCTCTATTGCGCGGGGCATCTCTTTCGGCGGTGAGCTGGAGTATACCGATGAGCTGACCTTGGGCCGCTCCATAGCCACGAGGCTGCCTTATGAGAACTCGTTGATCAAAAGCAACTAAATGCAATTGAATGATTTTGTTGAAATATTGGAACTGGAAATTCCTCCACGCAAAAAGCGGGAAGTAGGTTTTTTAGAAATCATAGGTCAAGAGTATAAAGAGAATATAAACAGCAGAGTTTATTGTTACTTTTTGGATAAAATTGAAAATAAGGAAACTGCTCATTTATTTCTTAGAGGTTTATTGAATATCATTAAACACAAAACTTCAAAAAAGATAGAGATTGAAGAATTTATTTGCCTAAGAGAGGAGATTACCAACTCGGATAAAAGAATAGATATATTAATATGTGATGAGGTTAACAAATGTGGCATTATTATAGAAAATAAGATATACCACTATTTAGCTAATGACTTAGGAGATTACTGGGCACACTTAAATTACGCCTCGGAGAATAAGGTTGGTATATTACTTACCTTATATCCTCAAGATGTTCCTTTTAAATTTAAAAATGACTTTATAAATGTAACTCACAGAGAGTGGATAGCTGAAGTTGAAAATGGAGTATCGTCTTTACAGATTGGAGCAAGAAAATTAATTTATCTTGAAGATTTTATAAATACGATAAAGCAAATTTCTCAGAGTGAAACAATGAATGAAGAAGCCCAATTTTATTTTGAACATGTTAAACAGGTTAATGATGCCATTATTGTTTACGATCAGGCGTATGATTATATTATTGAGCAAATCCAAATTGTAGCAGAGAAACTTGACTGGGCAGTTAATGGCAAGAAGCCCACTTTTTGGAGAAATATCTGGGGAGAGCAACATCCCAATGTATACTATACTATTTGTTTCGATGATTTATTTGACGAGGAAAGAGAAATTATATTAATGATTGAGTTGTATGATGACGTCATGAAAGAAGTTTCTAAATTGGATGAAGTATTAGCAGGAAATGAGATTATGAATAATTTTAAAAGAGGCATAAAAGCTGACTCTTATTTGCAATATGTTGTCAAAACATATCGTCTGGATATTAACGACTTAAATAATTTTTCAACCTTTGTTTTCGATAAAATTCAACAAGAATTTAAACCAATTTTGGATGTTATAATTCAAACTCTTTATCAACAAGAAAGCTTGGTATAATGTATCAAGGTGAAAAAAAGAACTATTGAAGCTTTCCATAGTCATAGTCAACTACAATGTAAAATACTTCCTCGAGCAGTGCCTGCTTTCGGTCATCAAGGCCTCACGCGGTACCGACACAGAGATACTCGTAGTAGACAATAACTCTTCGGATGGGTCTGTAGACTATATCCGTAGCCGCTTCCCGTCCGTGACCGTCATCGCCAATAAGGACAATCCCGGTTTCTCCAAAGCAAACAACCAGGCCATCGCTATCGCGAAAGGGGAGTATGTACTCATCCTCAATCCTGATACGGTTGTCGCCGAAGATACCTTCGACATTTGCATTGGTTTTATGGAAAGCCATGCTGAAGCAGGGGCGCTCGGTGTCAAAATGATCGACGGCAAAGGCAACTTCCTCCCCGAGTCGAAACGTGCGCTGCCTACTCCGGAAGTGGCATTCTATAAGATGTTTGGCCTGTCGGCTATCTTTCCCAAGTCAAGGCGCTTTGGTAAATACCATCTCAGTTATCTTTCTGATGGTGACACCAATCCGGTCGATATCCTCTCGGGTGCGTTTATGTTCTTTCGCAAGAAGGTGCTCGATGAGATCGGGTACTTTGACGAGGCCTTCTTTATGTATGGCGAGGATATAGATCTGAGTTATCGGGTGCTGCTCGCCGGCTACAAGAACTACTACCTCGCGGACACGACTATCATCCACTACAAAGGCGAATCAACTAAGAAAGGCAGCCTCAACTATGTACGCGTCTTCTACCAGGCCATGATCATCTTTGCGCGCAAGCACTTCGCATCAGCAGGTGCGGGGCTGTTCTCATTCCTGATCAATATGGCGGTCGTCTTCCGCGCACTGGTCACTGTGGCGCTGAACCTGCTCTCGTCCTCCTATCTTATGCTCGTCGATGCGCTGCTGAGCTTCGGAGCGATCTATTACGTAATCCACTTCTGGGCGGGCAATATCAAAAACGCGCAAGGCTATTATCCGCCGATTTTCATAGGAGTCGTGGTGCCTGCCTATATCCTGATATGGATAGTCACCTCGTATTTTAGCAGCAGCTATGAGAAGCCGTACCGCATCACCCCGATCTTTCGCGGAGTGGCCGTCGGTACGCTGGTTATCGCAGCGCTGTATGGATTCCTACCCGAGGAGTGGCGCTTCTCGCGAGCCATCATATTGCTCGGAGCGATCTGCACGGGCCTCGTAATGCTCATCACGCGATTAGCACACAATGTACTCCGCCATCAGCAGTTGTCTTTTGAGAAGGTAGACAACAACCGCGTGATAGCAGTGGGCTCTGTCTCATCGCTGCCACGCGTGCGGGCTATCCTACAGGTTGTATCGCCATCAAGCGAACTCGTCTCCGAGATCAACACCGTTCAAACCAGCACGAACACAAAGAACACTATCGCCCTTTTCAAAGCCAAGGAGGTTATCTTCTGCTCCGATGTACTGTCGTACAAAGACATCATCGCGCAGATCGTGTCACTGGGCCATGACTATGACTACAAGATACTCAACGATGGCGCTGATACCCTCATCGGCAGTAACTCCAAGAACCAGGCAGGCGACCTCTATGCAGCAGATATCAATCTGCATCTCTCGCGACCTATCACACGCCGGCAGAAGCGTCTCTTTGATTTGACGGTTTGTATCTTTATGCTGCCGCTATTGCCTGTGCTGATATTCATGGTGGGCAATATTGGTGGCTTCCTCAATGCGTGGATACAAGTGCTGGTGGGCAAGAAAACATGGGTCGGTTACTGGACGCCAGATGCCTCATCTGTCAAAGGTCTCCCAGTGATAAAGCCGGGTGTCATCCATCATGCCATACAATTCGCCGCCGACCAGCCCGATAGTGCAGATGTGCACAAACTGAACTATCTTTATGCCAGGCACTACAGCGTCTCTGACGACCTGAACGTGCTCATAAAGAACGTTTCAGCGCTGGGCAAATGACAGGCAGAACATATATATTGCTGGTCCTCCTTTTCACCGCAGGCATTTCTGCATCGGCGCAAGTGACTAATCGCCACAAAGTGATCGAAATGATACTCGAAGAACACAAGATCAAACCGCTTCACAGCAGTACCTATCAACCCGAAGTGCTAACGCCTCACTCATCATCTATCCTTTGCACATCGGTCAATCCTGTGCCGAAATACTCCCTACCCAAAGGCAATGTCTTCTGCCGACTGGAGGACTATGTGCAGATGCATACGCCGATGAAGTTGAATATTGGAGTAGGAGGGCAGTAGCGATTTCGGATTTCCCGCCCTCGCTCGCCTCCGGCGAGTGTGAGAAGGTATTCAGCCTCCGGCTAAAACACTTTGGTTCCATTTATTAAATTCACGGCATGTCAGAATACCGGAAAACATATCCAGAAGGTTTGTTCTATGTCACACTCTCAGTGGTCGGTTGGATCAATGTGCTTGATCGAAACATTTATAAGGAAATTCTGGTTTCAAACTTAAAATACTGTCAGGAAAAGGAAGGGTTGCAGCTATTCGCTTATGTCATCATGTCCAATCACCTGCATATGGTAGCGGCGAGAGAAGGTAAGGATGATCTTACCGAATTGCTAGGTAGGTTCAAGAGCTTTACTGCGAAAAAAATCCTGAATGAAATAGCCGATAATATCCAGGAGAGCCGCAAGGATTGGATGTTGAAACTTTTTGAACATTATGCCCAACAGAGCAATCAATACGATAAGTATCATTTCTGGCAATATACAAATCATCCTACTTCGCTTTTTACGACCGACGTTATAAGGCAAAAGATCAATTACATTCATCAGAATCCTGTTCGTGCGGGTTTGGTCAATTATGCTGAGAATTATGTTTATAGCAGTGCTTGTCTGGATAGCCCGATCAAGACGCTGGAAATATGAGCCGGAGGCTCAATACTTGCTCACACTCGCCGGAGGCGAGCGAGGGCAAAACCTTTGAATAATCCGATCATAAACTCATAAATCGAAATCAAGAAAACAGCACCTCCAATACCTCCGGGGACCGCAGTCCGGCGAAGCCTTCGAGGTGCATATTATAGTACTTAAGCAGATGGTGTAGTAGCTCCTGGCGATGGCCACGATGGAGTTTGATATCCAGTGGCTGGAGCATATTGGAGCTGCTTAGCAGACTGATGTATTCGCTTTGTTGCTTATTCAGCACGAGGCTGCTAATGCTGCTCTTCGGAGTGAAGACTCCCTCCTGCATGTCGAAGTATGGCGTTGAGTCGGAATACTCTCCCTGCGGTGGGAAGCCGAGGTAGACCGTATAGTGCACGAGGAACTGCAAATGAAAGTCGTTATTCATCACCTCCATCTCATCGAGATGGACGAAGCAGTCATAGACGAAGTGGAACATGTCTTCATTGGCATCGTGCTCTTTGAGTGACTTGGTCACCACCTCGAGGATGAAGATCGCTATGGCGGACTTCATCGTGTCAAAAGGAATGGACTTATATGTATATGCCCTGCGGAACTCCTTGATGCGTTGCAAGCCTTTGTTCTCGCGGTGTGTGGTGTCGAGGTCGAGTAGCGTGAGGGGGCGCATCATAGAGGCCTTGGCGGTGGATTTGCTGCTGCGGACACCGTTGACGATATAGGATACCAGGCCGAGCTTCTCTGTGTAGATCTTGACGATCACAGAGGTCTCGGAGTATTTCACCGTGTGTAGTACTATGCCTTTGGTCTTGATATCCATTTCTCAGTGGGGAAACATTGTGCCTGAAAATAAGCTAAGCTCTGTTATATTCATATAGTATATCTCCCGATATAAAGATGCAAAGACTTACTCATATACTCTCACGTCCCGCCGTTTGGATGATCGCGGTACTGCTCATCGCATTCTGGCAGGTGGCTTTCTGCCGCTATACGATGCAGTGGGACATGACAGAGCAGGCCTTCGTCTGGCACCGTTTTATCAGCGAGTGTTTCCATATCCATATCCTGCCGCTATGGGCGCCGTATAGCAGGTTCGGCTATCCGATGTATGCCGACCCGCAGAGTGGTTTGTTTTATCCTCTTACCTGGCTATTTACAGTAGGCCACTATACTCTCTACAGCAATAACCTCGAGTACATCATCCATATCATGCTGGCGGCCTTTGGTATGAAGTACCTGCTGGAGTCGATCTCGGTGACGCGGTCCACGGCGGCGGTATTTGCGCTGGTGTATGTGATGAGCGGGCCGTTCGTCGGTCATGCTTCGCACCTGATGCTGATAGGCAGCCTCTGCT
The DNA here is from genome assembly GCA_025963485.1 of Bacteroidota bacterium. Taxonomy (GTDB): domain Bacteria; phylum Bacteroidota; class Bacteroidia; order Chitinophagales; family LD1; genus UBA1941. The sequence goes on from JAOQAO010000181.1 coordinate 12,240, forward strand.
GGATGCCGTTTGTGTTTGGCAGTTATATCCGATTTGTGACCGGCTACCGGATATATCATTTGCTGCTGACAGCCTTGTTTGTATTCCTGCAGCTAACCGGCGGCTATGCCGGTACTACGGTGATCATGATCTACGTGCTGATAATCCTGTTTGCCTATCATTTCATTGCTGGCATATTATCACATCAGGCTACTGTGAGCAAAACTGCAGTAATGCACCTGTTGCTCGCCATAGTCACAGTAGTAGTATCTGCAGGTTATCTCTACGCAGTCACACAGGGCCAGCCAAACATAGACCGGGGCGAGGGGATCAGCCGCATGACTGCCGGCAATGTTCCCTTCACGGCGATGAGCATGCTCACCATGATCTATCCCGGAGCCGTGGGGAGCGACCAGTTGGCCTTTGGCACTAATATCACGATGCAGGATATGTATACCGGCATCATACCGCTGCTGCTGATGGTCGCTGTGGTGCTGCTAAGGAGGAGGCTGTCCAGCTACCTTATTTTCGCAGGAGCCATATTCTGGCTGCTGGCTGCGATGGGAGATCATACACCTGTACGAGGCTGGATGTATGACCTGCTGCCGGGCATGAAGCTCTTCCGCCATGCGGGTATCTTCAGGTTTTTCACGTGTATCGGTATCATCGTTTTGGCAGCGAGGGGTTTTGATGCACTGGACCAGCCTGGCAATGTGCAGTATATACGGGTCTTCACCTACCTGCTCATTGGGGCGGTGCTGCTGATTACATCGATAGCTATTTGCATGACGATAGGGGCAAGCGGGCTACACGCATTGAGCTTTGTATTCCAATCCCAGAATGCCTTTCTCATTGTCCTGCTTTTAGCATGTATTGCATTGCTCAATCTGGATAGGTTCTCATGGACGGTCCGGCGGAATATGATCTGCGTGCTGATCCTCGCAGAAATGATCGTATCGGTGCAATGGGACATGCATAAAACTATTGTCTCAGATCGCAGGCTGAATATCATTCAGTCGCATCTTGACAAGTACCAGAAGGGCTTTCCAATACCGGAAAATGTTTCTCTGACCTCCTGCAATCAATGGAATGACTCGACCATAGCTCCACCTATCTGGCAGAATGCAGGCTTTATCAGGAAGCAGGTATCCTTTGAAGGATTCAATGGCTTCAACCTGAAAAATTATAATGAGCTGGCGTCACAGCCCGATTTTTATCAGAAGTATGAAAAAAGAAAGCTACTGGAGTCAAGTACCGGCACCGAGATCAGACTCTCAGCCTTTGATCCGGATCATTTCAGCTTTGATGTAAACAGTGACAAAGACCAGGTCATCACACTTGGCCAGATGTATTTCCCGGGATGGAAGGCTGTGGTAGATACAAACGAAACCACTGTGACAGAAAGCCCCGATCACTTCGTCTCACGTGCCGTAGGCGCAGGTGCGCATCATGTAGAGATATCCTTTGCGCCACGTGGAGCAAAAGCGGCTTTTATTTATACCATTGGGATCGTGGTTCTACTGCTATCGGCTATTGCCATAGCGCGAAGGCGCCTTAGTTGATGAAGATGATCTTGCCGACGTTGTGCTCTTTGCCCAGGTCGGTGTCTGCATATACGAGATAGACGCCAGTCTGTACTTTGTTTCCATTGTAGCCTTTGCCATCCCATATCATCTGCCCGCCATTGGCGCGGCCCTGGAAAACCAGTATCCCCGCAGCATCAGTGATCTTGACATAGGCGTTGTCGACCAGTCCCTTGATAGCGATCGGGCCTGTATAGTTTGGCTTGACAGGATTTGGATAGACGAGTGCGGTGCCCTTCGTTTCACCACCGAGTATCGCATCTCCCTGATAGCTCACGAGCCCGAGGTCTGTACCTATCCATACTTCGCCTGTATATTGGTCCACTGCTATGCTTACTATGCCATTTGACGGCAGCGGGCTATTGTCTGAGGTGAAGTGGAGGAGTTGCTTCGTGCCATCGTCACTGATCAGCCATACACCGTTGGTCGTTCCTATCCATTTGCGGTTGGCTCCATCTACCGCTATAGCCTTGACGATCTCTGTGGAAAACAGGTAACCAATAAAGCCACCCTGGTTTACTTTGATCAGCGTCGCATCGCAACCGTTTGTAGTAAAGGTGCTGCCGGCGCAATAGAAAGTAGCAATACCCTGGTCCGTGCCGACCCAGATATCCCCGCTTTTATCTTTAGCGATGGTCCATACATTTGAATTTGGCAGGCCGCCGCTGCCCGCAGCGGTGTTGAGGCTGACGAACTGATCATCGGACGGATCGAGGATATTGGTACCGGGGTTATAGACCACCATATTATTACCGCGACCACCCATCCATATCTGGCCGTAGTCATCTGCTACCATCTGGCGCACGGTCTGCAGATTGTCAGGTACGAAGAAACTGGCCCAATGGCCGTCCGGTGTTTTGACCACGAGGGCACGCGGGGAGCCGGTATTGGCCATCCACAGGTTGCCGTATGAGTCGAGGCATAGCGCGGTTATTTTGACCACATCCGGCGTGATAGTCGCCGCCTGTAGAGCTCCATCACTATTCGTCAGATCATATTTGACAGGATTAGTATTGTGATTCATATCCAGCTCTACCAGGCCACCCAGCAAGGAACTGAAATAAGCTTTCTTACCTGAATTGTCCAGGGCCACGTCCACCAGGTCGAAGCTGCGTCCTATCCCAAACGCATCGATATTATAATTGTGCCAGTCTTTATGATCATAATAGATCGGTCCTGTACGGTCATAGTTGTAGGTGATATATGCCGGGTCTGTACCTCCCTCGGCCATGTACAACACATTATCATTGGAAACCGCCAATCTGAACACATTGCTGGTAGGTGGTCCGGATGGGATTATTGCATTGGCAAAAGTGGTGTCATTAAAACTCATCAATCCATGCCAGAGGTCAGCTATCCAGTTGACATCGCCATTTTTGATGATCTGCAGCGGCTTCTGGGTGCCCGCAAAGTTGACCTCTGCGATCGATCCGTCGCTCTTGATCCGGAGTATTTTATCCGTATAGTCTGTCCAGAGAAAGGCATACAAATAGCCATCGGAAGTGCTGAAACTCTGGTAGACATAGCTGCTATCATACCTCACTTTGGTAAATGAACCGCCTCCTGATGTGACAAAAAGGGTATCCTTGAAAACGGCATAAAACCTGCTTCCTATCTGTCCGGTCAGGGAGCTTTCACCGGCAGGGAGGCCATTGGCAGGGCCGTATACGGTCCAGTTGGCATAGTTCTGCAGATTTGGTGAAGATAGTGGAGCTGACTTCAAACCTTCTGTGGTCGCGGCAAAGATCGTAGTACCATCAGAACAGATACTGCTGACTTTGACCGACTGTCCGGTATCGCCGATGATATAGTTATCCTTGATCTCCTGCTTGTCGAGGTCCAGTACAGAGATGCCGAGGTCGGTAGCCAGGTAAGCATATTCCCCTATTATCGCGATATCGTTGATATTCTTCGAGCTGCCGGTGGCGGCGTTTTTGATATCGGGGATGTTATATATGTCTTTGCCGTTTACCAGCAGGTCTATGTTACTATTGGCATAGGTTATCACCAGTGTTTTTTTGCCGGGATGGTAGGCTATGTGTTTGGGGTTGGCATCGCTCAGGCCCGTAGACTTAGTGAGGGTGTAGGTGCTTTGGTCAGATTTTTCGATATAGAAGAGCGAATACGGCGTGGAGCAATAGATACGGTCATCACTTTGCGCCACCTGAGTGGCACTCGTATATGGCAGGAAGGTCTCCCAGGTATCTATAGCACGCTGCGCCCAGGCACCGGAGCCCAGCGACATCACTAAGCAAAATATTAAAACTGATCTCTTCATGTCTCGAAAATATTCAAAAATTCCCGTCTCTAACGGCTTATTCTCTGATATAGTATGTCCCCCATCTCAAAACGATGACATCCCTCTGAGATTGATCGGAGAGGGCTAGCACCTCTATCTCAGGCCAGAGGACCTTTTATAAAATGTGTACACCATTAGATTGGCTGAAATCAGCGATTTTACCTATTTTTGCGCCTTGTCAAAAGGCGGTCAGTCCTCAAAACGGGCTGACCATTTTATTAGTAGCAGAGCGATGGTGGCAGGATATTTCCGCACCTTCGGTGCAAAAGCAGATCATACACAAATGAAACCCAAAAATACCGACAGCAAAGGCTATCCCGAATACTCCCAACTCAACCTGCCCTCTATGGAGAAGGAGATCCTGCTGTTTTGGGAGCATAATAAGATATTTGAGAAGAGCATATCCTCACGTCCGGCCGACAAAGGTTTTGTCTTCTACGAAGGCCCACCCTCTGCCAATGGCAAACCCGGTATCCACCACGTCATGGGCCGCACGATCAAAGATCTTTTCTGCCGATTCAAGACCCTGCAAGGCTATCGCGTAGAGCGCAAGGCCGGCTGGGATACCCACGGCCTGCCTATAGAGCTCAACGTGGAGAAGGAACTCGGCATCACCAAGAAAGACATCGGCACCAAAATATCAGTAGCGGAGTACAACCAGCACTGCCGCGCAGATGTATTGAAATACACTGACATCTGGAAAGACCTAACAGCCAAAATGGGCTACTGGGTCGATATGGACCATCCATATGTCACCTGCGATGATGCATACATAGAGTCGCTGTGGGCCTTGCTCAAAATACTCTATGAGAAAAACCTTTTGTATAAAGGGTTCACTATACAGCCATACTCACCTGCTGCTGGCACGGGCCTTAGTGCAGCAGAGCTCAATCAACCCGGCTGCTACAAAGATGTCAAAGACATCACGGCAGTCGCTATGTTTAAACTAGTAAAGGATGATAAGTCATCTTTTCTATTTGATAATGACGATGAAGATGTGAGGATACTCGCATGGACGACTACGCCGTGGACGCTGCCATCCAATGTGGCTCTCGCAGTAGGACCCGGTATCAGATATGTGAAGGTCAAAACCGTTAACTTCTATAGCAAACAGGAAGTAAGTG